>JBEKMW010000044.1:0-33336 GCA_049523455.1 Verrucomicrobiota bacterium
CATCACCCGTCACTTTTTTATGGCCTGGCCTTGGTTCTGTTTATCGGGGCGTTGCTGGCCAAGACCACGGCTTTCTCGCTGCCGGCGGTCATTCTGCTGCTGGCCTGGTGGCGGCGGGGCCGCTTGAACTGGCGCGCGGACGTGCTCCCCACCCTGCCCTTCTTTGTGCTGTCGGTAGGCATGTGCGTTATGACCGCCTGGGTGGAGAAAACCCACGTGGGCGCCCACGGACCGGAATTTGACCTGTCCCTGGCGCAACGCTGCCTGGTGGCCGGGCGGGTATTCTGGTTTTACCTGGGCAAGTTGTTCTGGCCGGCCCACTTGTGTTTTGTCTATCCGCGCTGGCAGCCCGATCCATCTGTGTGGTGGCAATGGTTGTATCCGGTGGCGGCAGTAGGGTTGTTGCTGGGGCTGTGGCTGGCGCGAAATCGCATTGGCCGGGGGCCGGTCACCGCGGCGTTCTTTTACGTCGGCACGTTGTTGCCGTTATTGGGGTTCGTGAGTGCCTATGCCATGCGCTACTCGTTTGTGTGGAATCACTGGGTTTATTTGCCAAGCTTGGGGCCGCTGGTGCTGGTCGCCGCGGGTTTGGAACTTGCCAGACGGAGGGCACCCCTCTTCCATCTTCCATCTTCAATCCTCCATCTTCCATCTTCCATCTTCTGCCTTCTGCTGCCGGTTCTGGGCGTTTTGACGTGGCATGAGGCGGGGCAATATGCCGACATTGAAACGCTCTGGCGCAGTACGCTGGCGCGCAATCCGGATTGTTGGATGGCGCACGGCAACCTGGGCATGGCGTTGGCCGCCCAAGGAAAATTAGCCGATGCCATGCAACAGTACGACGCGGCGCTGACGCTCAACCCGAACTACGTGGAGGCCCATGTCAATCGCGGCAACCTGCTGACCCGGCAAGGGAAAATCAGGGAAGCCATCGCAGAATACGACCGCGCGCTCGAAATCAAACCGACCAACGTTGATGCCCACTATGGCCTCGGCAACGCACTGGTGCAGCAAGGCAAACCGGCGGACGCCATCCAACAATACGAGCGGGCGCTGGAACTGGATCCGAATAACACGCAGGTCGAAGCGAACCTGGGCAGCACGCTGGCACAGCAAGGAAAACTGCCCGAAGCCATCCAGCACTTCGAGCGGGCGATTCAACTCGACCCGAACCAGCCCGGCGTCCATCTGAATCTGGGCAATGCGCTGGCGGCCTCGGGGCACCTGCCGGAGGCCATTCAGAATTTCGAGCAAGAGCTCCAAATGAACCCGGATTTTGCGCAAGTCCATGTCAGCCTCGGCACGGCGCTGGCGACCCAAGGGAACCTGGGCGACGCCCTGCAACATTTCCAGCGGGCGCTTGAAATCAATCCGAATTTCGCCGAAGCCCATTATTATTCGGGGCTGGCGCTGGCCGGCTTGGGAAAAGGGAGTGACGCGATTTCGCAACTTCAGCAGGCCGCAGAGCTGGCCGCAGCCCAAGGCAACATTAGGCTGGCCCAAGCCGCCCGCCAGCGGTTGCAGGCCCTTCAGCCGGCGTTGCCGCCATCACCACCCCGCTGATTCGATTTCCCGGGTAGGAGTCGAGGTCACGAGACTCCAACTTCAATCGGCAATCGGCAATCTTCAATCGGCAATCATTTTTGGCTATGACAACCCGCGTATCGTGCCTTAATGTTTCAAACCATCTAAATGATGAGCGGAGCATCCAACGAAGGCGGAAGCAAGAATGCAGAATGCAGAAAGATTTGAAATCATCCGAACGATGAGTGGACAATCAAACCTTGAAACTCCCGGCAACCAGGACTCGCCGGCGGGCTCCTTTCCCCTGACCGGCCAGGACGGCAAACTGGTCCCGCCGGAAGCCGGACCGCGCCAACGCGGGCTGTCCGTCACCGTCTGCCTGTTGTTGGCCCTGGCTGTATGGATTGTGTTCGGCCAGACGCATCGGCATGCATTCGTCAACTACGATGACGACTTGTATGTGTATCAAAATCCCGTGGTCGAACAAGGGGTCACGCTGGATGGGATTGGCTGGGCCTTCACCCACAGCGTAGCAGAGAACTGGCATCCGCTCACGATCATGTCCTATATGCTCGACGCCGGCTTTTACGGCGTAAATCCTGGCGGGTACCATCTAACGAATGTGTTGCTGCACACCGCCGCGGTGATCCTGTTGTTCCTGGTGTTGAAGGAGATGACTGGCGCGCTGTGGCCGAGCGCCTTCGTGGCGGCGGTTTTTGCCATCCACCCGTTGCGGGTGGAATCGGTGGCGTGGATCGCCGAGCGCAAGGACGTGCTCAGTGGCGTCTTCTTTATGCTCACGTTGTGGGCCTACGTGCGTTACGTCCAAAGGCCCGCCGTCCCTGCCTCCGCTTCAACGCTTCACCCCGACATCCGATGTCGGGGTTCACGTTATTACTGGCTGGCGGTTGTGTTTTTTGCCTTGGGCCTGATGTCCAAGCCAATGTTGGTGACACTGCCGTTCATCCTCCTGCTGCTGGACTATTGGCCCCTGGACCACCTCGCCCCGACATCCCACGTCGGGGTTCAAAGCTTCAGAACTTCACCCCGACAACCAATGTCTGGGCTCTTGGTCGAAAAAATTCCGTTCTTCGTCCTGAGCGCCGCTACGTGCGTTATCGCTGTCCTGACGCAAGAACAGGCGGCCACGGCCATTCAAGGCTTGACCTTCGCTTCGCGGATCGGCAACGCCCTGATGGCCTATGCCGCTTACCTTGGCCAGATGATTTATCCGGCGGGATTGGCCGTGTTTTATGCTCATCCGGGAAACCAACCGTCCGTTTGCAAGGTTGGCTTGGCCGTACTGGTGTTATTGATCATTTCCGCGGGCGTCCTGGCCGGGCGGCGAAGGCATCCTTACCTGCTGGTGGGCTGGCTATGGTATCTAGGAATGCTGGTGCCCGTCATCGGCCTCATGCAGGTGGGAATCCAGGGGCGGGCGGACCGCTACACCTACCTGCCGCAAATCGGGTTGTATATCCTGGTGGCTTGGGGAGCGGTGGAGCTGTGCGGCGCCTGGCGTTACCGGTGGGCGCTGCTCGGGTCCACCGCCGGGGTGATTCTGGCCGGCCTGCTGATGGCCGCGTATGTTCAAACCGGCTATTGGAAAGACGGCGTAACCCTTTGGAGGCACACGCTGGCCTGCACGCCGGAGAATTATTGGACCCAATATAGTTTAGGCATAGCGCTGGTCTATCAAGGGCAGTTGGATGAAGCGATTCCACATTACGAGCGGGCATTGCAACTCAAACCGGACTTTGCCGATGCCTGCGTAAATCTGGGCAACGTGCTGGCCCGGCAAGGGAAATGGGGCGAAGCCGTTCAAGATTACGAGCGGGCGCTGCAACTCAAACCGGATTACGCCAAAGCCGAATATAACCTGGGCAACGCGTTGACCGGGCAGGGGCAATTGGCCGAAGCGGTTCAACACTACGAACGGGCGCTCCAGCTCACCCCGCATTATGCCGAGGCCGAGATTAATTTGGGCAACGCACTGGCCGCCTTGGGGAAACCAGCGGAAGCCGTCGAACATTACGAGCGGGGGCTCCGACTCGCCCCCGACCAGGCGGGAATCGAGGTTAATTTCGGCAACGCGCTGGCCAGCCAGGGGAAATTGTTTGAGGCCGTCCCACATTACGAACGGGCGCTGCAACTTGATCCGGGTTTCGCCGAGGCCCACTACTTCCTGGGGAACGCACTCGCCGGCCAACGGAACATGACAGATGCCATCGGGCATTTCGAGCGGGCGGTCCAACTCAAACCGGATTATGCCGAGGCCCAGTGCAATTTGGGCCTGGCGCAGGCCAGCTTGGGACGGTGGCCGGAAGCCATCCAGCAACTGGAACGGGCGGTGCAACTGAAACCGGATTTCGCGGCGGCGCACTTGAATTTGGGGGCCGCGCTGGCCCACGAAGGAAAAATGGCTGAGGCCATTGCGCATTTTCAGCGCGCTGCGGACCTGGCCACGGCCCAAGGGAATGCCATGCTGGCCCAAGCGGCCCGCCAGCGGTTGCAGGCGCTTCAGCAGGGTTTGACGCCATCACCACCCCGCTGATTCGATTCATCGAAACACCGACCTCCGACCCTCTTGCCGCGTCGAAGCGAAGCGAAGGCGGGTGACCTCCGACCTCTGCTTTCTGCTTTCCGAATTTCTGCTTTTTGGATGGAGTCTCCTCACGTCGTCTCCTACGAATTCATTCAGGGATCAGAGGTCGGAGGCCGCCCGTCCTCGCTATTGATGTTTCCCCTGCTTTTCTTTCTTCAGCCTTTAGCCTTTAGCCTTTAGCCTTTGGCCATGAATCCGCGCAATGGCTCCCTTGGCACCCAATACGCCGGGCCGGCAAGGCGTTGGGCGGAGAAACATCCACTGGCGGTGATTGGCATCGTCCTATTCTTGCTGCTGGCGCCCTTCCTCGACAAGGCGGTCCACATTGATGACCCGCTGTTTGTCTGGACCGCACAGCATATTCTCAAACATTCCGGCGACTTCTACGGCTTTGACGTGAATTGGACAGGCTTCACGCTGCCGATGTCGGTGGAAGATTGGAACCCACCAACGACTTCCTATTATTTGGCCGGGGTTGCGGCGTTGTTCGGCTGGAGGGAAATCGTGCTGCACAGCGCAATGATGCTAGTGGCCTTTGCCGCCGCGGCCGGGATTTTTCAACTGGCCAAAATCTGGTGCGAACGCCCGCTGCTGGCCACGCTCATTGCCATGAGCACGCCGGTCTTTCTGGTCTCGGCCACCACGCTTATGTGCGACGTGCCCATGCTGGCCATCTGGGTTTGGACCGTGGTGGTCTGGGAACGCGCGCTGAAAGACGGCGGCACGGCCAATTATTTTTTTGCCGCGTTGCTGGCGGGGCTGTCGGTGCTCACCAAGTACAGCGCGGTGACGCTGCTGCCGTTGCTGCCCATTCTGGGCCTGATGCGTAAGCGAAGGCTGGGATGGTGGCTGCTCTGGCTGGCCTTGCCGGTGGCGATGATTGGGCTTTATCAATGGGGAACGGCGGGCCTTTACGGGCAGGGATTAATTTCCGCCGCGGCGAACGACGCGACCGAAAGCCGTTCCACCGGGCCGGGTGGAGCGGCTGGGAAAATTGTGATTGGCCTGGCCTTTCTGGGAGGCTGCCTTTTGCCGGTCTTGTTCTTTGCTTTTCGGCTTTGGACGCGGCGCGACCTGATCGTTGGCGGAGGAATCATCCTGCTGAGCTCTGCCGCCAATGTTTTTGCCAGTGGCACGGACGGGAGATTCGGGCTGCCGTTCCAACTGCAGATGGCCCTGCTGCTGGCCGCCGGCCTCCAACTGGTTTTGCTGGCGCTGGTGGACCTGTGGCGCCGCCGCGACGCGATATCGCTGATGCTGGCGCTCTGGCTCGGCAGTGGATTCGTTTTCGCCGCCATGTTGAACTGGACGATGAGTGCCCGCAGTTTTCTGCCGCTCGCGCCGGTGGCCGGGATTCTGGTCGTGCGGGCCATGAGGCAAAGAGCCAACCGGCAGGACCATTGGGCATGGCCGCTAGCTATCTCATTTGGTATCAGCCTGATGCTGGCGCGGGCCGATTATTTATGGGCCAACTCGGCGCGGGACGCGGCGCGGCAATTGGCGTCGAAATACGCGCCCTTTCAAAAGCATTTGTGGTTTGAGGGTCATTGGGGGTTTCAGTTTTATTTTCAGCCATCCGGCGCGACGCCCGTGGAATTTCAGCGATCCGTGCTGTCGCCCGGCGACATCCTGGTGATGCCATCCAACAACAGCAACGTCGTGCCGCCGCGGTCGAATGACGTGGTGGCGGTGGAATCGCCAGTGTTCCCCGCTTGCCCGTGGTTAAGCACGTTCAACGCGCGGACGGGCGCGGGATTTTACGGCGTCGGCGGGATGCTGCCGTTTGTGCTTGGTCCCGTGCCGGCGGAAAAGTACACGGTCTGGCGCGTGCTCAAGCCACAACGCCTGCTCCCGCCCGAGCTGCTGAACAACCTCGCCTGGCAACTGGCAACCAGCGCCGACCCCAAGACGCGTGACGGCAGGCAAGCCGTAGAACTCGCCAGGCGGGCCTGCGAACTCACGCAGTATCGTGTCACGGTCATGGTCGGCACGCTGGCGGCGGCGTATGCGGAAGCGGGGCAGTTTGACGAGGCGATTGCCACGGCGCAAAGGGCCTGCGCGCTGGCGTCGGAACAGGGGCAGACGGAGTTGCTGCGGCGAAATCAGGAGTTGCTGGAGCTGTATCGCGGGCATCAGGCGTATCATTCCCCGTAGGAGTCGAGGTCACGAGACTCCATCTGATTTGGAGGACTTGGGGGTCGGAGGAATTTTAAATGGAGACTCCTCACGTCGTCTCCTACGAATTCGGTTCCCCGATTTCCCGTAGGAGTCGAGGTCACGAGACTCCACTCATGTACGATGTGCGATTTACGATTTGCGAATCCACTCAGAGATCAGAGGTCGGAGATCGGCGGGCAACGCAGAAATGGGGGAAGCAGAAATTGGAGGGGAAAAAGCTGACATGCTTCACCAGGTTTTGGCAGGGTCATAAACAGCCTGCTTGATTGAGGAGGACGTTATTTTGCCGCCTGTAAGGCCCGTCCCAAGTCGCCGAGTCCAATCGCATCGGTGTCGGCATTGAGCGGGAACCGTTCGGTGCCCGAATAGACGACGAAGCGTTTGACCGGCTTGAGATCGGCGCAGGCCAGGTGAAAGCCGCGTTCCACAGCCGGCGCAGAACTTCGCTTGATTTCAATGGCCCACAGTTTGCCGCCCGGCAGGGTGAGAACGAGATCAACTTCATTGCCAGTGGCCGTGCGATAAAAATGCGCCTCGCTTCCGTCAGGCGCGGTTGCAATGAGCGTTTCGATGACGAAGCTTTCCCACGTCTGTCCGACGACGGGATGACCGAGCAGGGATTCTTTGTCCCGAATACCCAGCAACGCATGGGCAATGCCGCTGTCGCGCACATAAACCTTTGGCGACTTCCTCAAGATCCAAATAAACCGAAGGCCGACTTTCACCGATTTCCAAAGCCAGCGTCGTTTTACCGGCCTGTCGCGGTCCCAGCAGGACAACCGCCGGGGAATGTCCGAGCAAGTGGTTGAGGCGGCCGCTGAGGCGTCTTGGTATCATTTGTGTAATCATGGAGGTTATCTCCAGATTTGCAAGTTGTCTTTTTCGGTCCTCGAATGGAAGATGGCCAAGGCTGCAAGAGGAGGGCTGAAAACCGGATTTTAACGCAAAGACGCCAGGGCACATCCGGGTAGGGCGGTGCTGCCGCGCCGCCCACTGGAGCCGGAATTCGGCCACAGACAACTCAAAGATCGCAAAGAGGAAAAACCGCAACGGCGGTAGAAAGACTTTTTAGACCAAGGAAACGAAGGGCGGAAAGTCGGCAGAAAAATGGGGGCAGAAACATCCCGCCTCGGCCCGGCCTCTGCATTTTTCTGCCCCTATTTTTCTGCCAGTGATTTCCGATTTCCCTGTCAGCCGTAGCCTCTGGGCGGAGGCGGAGGCTTTTGATTTGGCCGACCGCTGACCTCCGACCTCTGATCTGTGCTTTCTGCTTTCCGAGTTTCTGCTTTTCCGACCCGTGTTCATCCGTGGTAACAACCTGATCTCCGACCCCTGACTTCCGACCTCTGCTTTCCGAATTTCTGCCTTTTAGATGAAGACTCCTCACGTCGTCTCCTACGGATTCCGTCGCAAAACAAAAACCCCGCTCCGGTGAGGGAGCGGGGGTAAAGATTTTTCAGTTGAATCGCAACCTTATTACGCCTTCTTGCGGCGGAGGAACAGGAGCGAGAGACCGCTCAAGCCCGCCAACGCCAGTGTCGCGGGTTCCGGAATGACAGTGGTCGCCGGAACAAACGTGCCGAAATTCGCCAAGGTCGGGCTGGAGATACTTGTATCGGTTATGGACGCAGCCATGGCAAACGAACTCAGATACGACCACCCGATAGCCGAGCCGGCAGCCTCTGCGGCACCGGGCGAGGAATACAATGTACCGTTCCAAGACAGCAAAAGAACGGCAATGTTCTCTGAAGCGGTGGTCCCTGTGACATCGAAACTAACACTGGCATTATAGGCGACAACGCCCTTTGACGTAGTTGCCACTTGAATCGGAGTGCCAGCAGTATTGCCATCGGCGCCGCCTGCGTCCGTGGCCAGCGTCCACCCGCTCAGAATCGAGCCGCTGGGATAGATGTCAGTCCACGCGCCCGCATCGGTATAGCCCACTCCTGCCGCGGTGGACAGCGTAGCGCTGTTACCGGTAGTAAGCGTATTTGCTACGGGAAACGGGTTGGCCGTGTTGTTGGCAGCCCAAAGCAACGCAACATCCACGTTGGCGGTCAGTGCTGACGAACCAGGAGTGGTGAAACCGTCATAAACTTGGCTCTTTAAGGTGCTGAGCTCCATCCATCCTTGTCCGAAGACAGGCACTGCCATTGAGGTCGCGAGAATACTAAGTGCGATGAGTTTTTTCATATTTTTGGTTTTTAGCGTTACTTGTTATTGTTTGGCTTTTTAAAGCTGTCGTTTAGCTGTTGCTTGTTACTGAACGGTGTACGAATTGGTCCACGTAATAGCCGAGCCAATGTGATGGATGAAGAAGCCTTCACCCACCGCCGGATAGTTCCCTGGGAGGCCACCCGCAGTATAAAACCCAGCCGGATCCGTTCCGGGAGAACCACCGTTAAAGGTGCTCGCGTCCGTGGCGTTGAAATAGTAGTATGTGGCGTATCCAGTTCCCGCCCAGTAAAGCATATAATCATTTGCCGAGGCGCTCGGATTTGGCGAAGAGGTCATGGTGGCCGGCAACCCATAAGGAACGAACGCATTGAAAGCCGCGGAGCCTACCACCGTGTTGGTCGAGAGCGGCTCCTGCAGACCGATCATGTTGAAACCGGGGTTAATGGTGGAAATATTGGTTCCTTGAAACACCGTGCCAACGAGCGTGACCGTAATCGGCGCGGAGAAGGTATTGTGTATGAAGGATGATCCACCGTTTCGGACATTCGGCGTCTCATATACGCCACCAGCAGTGTACCAGCCAGCGGGATCCGTTCCCGGAGAATCACCGTTCTGCGTGCTGGCGTCGTTACTATTGTAGAAGTAATAGGTGGCGAAGCCCGAACCCGCCCAAAACAGCATTACGGAATTGGAACTGGTACCGGGATTGTTCGGCGTGGAGATCACGCCGTTGACCAGATTGTAACTGATGTTGCCGTTGGTGGCGTTGACATCCGAGCCGTTAACCAACTGGTTTACCACTATCGGATAAAAGCTGTTGGCCCCGATGGTGATGTTGGCGTAGCCAACGACGTTGGCTGAATAGACTTGAGCTTGCGAGGTGGCGAGACTCACCGCAAGGGCGGCTGCGACACCTAACAGTAGTGTTTTAGTTCTCATTTTTTCGTTTTCGTTTATGTTTTAGTGTTACCGTGTGTGGCGCTAATATCTCAAAGAGGCAAGGGGCTGTCAACAGATTTTTTCATTTTTTTTGAACGAAAAAGCACGATTCCGGGTCTGGGGGGCTCATTTTTCGTAAATGATTGATTGTAAACGAATTACGACTTAATTCGACCGCAGATGGACACAGATGAACACAGATTTAACGGGAAATCGGGGAGGGCTGTTTCCATTTTGTAACACAACTCGTTGGCGGGCAGGAGGTTGAGAGGAAAGGCTGAAGGCTGAAGGCTAAAGGCTGAACAAAAAGCGAAAAGCGGGAAAGCGGAAAGCGGAAACATCCGAAAAAGCTGAAATCTGGATTTTAACGCGAGGACGCCAGGAACCCGGCGCGGTGGGGCCACGAGCGAAGAAGACGGGCCCAAATCCTCGCCTAAAAAATCATTTAAACCGCGAACTATGCGAAATAAGCGAAAGAAAACGGGTTTTTTGCGTGGTTGGCGGAGTTCGGGGTCCTCCGCTCTTCCCATAGCAATGTTGTTGTTGACCTTATTAACGCGTAGCGTTATTATTATCCGGCGGATTATCATTGATCTAGTTCGAGCATCCAGGCAATCCGCTGCCTCACTCTTTCCAGCACTGGCGGTTCATAGCGGCCTGCCCGGCGTTCCAAACGGTGATGTTCGACGTGCGTAATGCCCAGGACGTTCGCCACGCCCTCAGTCCCGCCGGGCATCCATTTAACGCGGGGCAGTGGTTCTTCATAGTTGCCGCCGCGAATCTCCGTCGTGAGCGGCACACAGACTGACATAGCCCGTTCGGCCTTGGCATCTTCGCGCGAGACAATCAGGAGCGGACGAAATTTCGACTTCATCCCCAAGTCCACCCAATACACTTCACCAGGTTTTGGCAGGGTCATAAAAAGATTCCAGGGTTGCGGCTCTGATTTCCCAAGGCACGGACCCGGTCTTCGTCCCAGGCTCGAGTTCCAATGGCACTCTGCCGCTTTGGGCTATCTGGGAAACAAATACCCGGACCATTTCCTGTGTGGAAGTGCCCAAGCGGCGTGTAACGCGATTGGCGCGTGCCAATGTTTCCTCATCAATCCGTAATCGCCAGACAGTGCTCATGCCACAAATATGCCACACCCGCCGCCCCACAGCAAGCCATTGTTTGATACCCGATTTTACCCAAAACAGCGTTGCGAAATTCGCTCTGCCAAACCGTTGGGGCAATCCAGTCCGGGTCCTTTTGGTGCACGGCAAAGGCCAGCCGCGAATGGTCGGTCTTGCACGCCAGCGCCACAATCAAGTTGGTGTCTGCGACGATCAATGGGCCGCCTCCGTCCATTGCAATACGTCTTTCATCGCCACTTCACCCTTGAACTGCTCGTGGAGTTTCCGCGCTTCAGCCAGCACTTCGCCGGATGGTCTTTTCCGCCGCAAGCCGGATTCAATCAGCCACAGCGCCTGCTTCTCTTTGCTGCGCCGGTTCTTTCCTGATCTCTGCGCTCTTTGCGATCTTTGCGGTTAAATGATTACTTGCCCCGGCCCCGCCCAAGCCGGGGCAGCAGAACCTGCTTTAACCACAAAGAACGCGAAGAACCAGGGAAAGAACTAATGACGGTATATGTCATGCGAGCCGATGTTGGTGGTTACGAGCGTGTTGCCTTCAATGTAGAAGGTTATCCGCAAATTTCCCTCCACCACCACCGCGTAAACGGTTCGATTGAAGATGGCAGAAAGGCCGTGAATTTTATGGGTGCCCAACCGCGCATCAAACGGGTCCACCTTGAAGATTTGCCAAGTCCGGCGCACCGAAGCCCATTGCTCACGCGGCAATTTTTTGAAATTACGCCAGAATTGGGGTTGAGCGACGTAGCGATATGCCATTACACTGGCGGTTGGTCAAAGTGTTCGTCTCGAATTTCGATTCCCCGGCCTTCTTCGGCCTCCTCAAAGCCGGTCCAAACGTCTTCAGGAACTTCGGGATGGGCCAGCCTGCGCAACTGGCGTTCCAGCGCCTTGAGGGCAGTCGGAGACAACTCCCGCAACGCGGCGCGAATTATTTGCGCGCGTTCCGCCTCTGGGAGGGTCTTCAATTCATGTTCCAGTATGCTCGCCGTCACGTGTTCAATGTGGCAGACTGATGGTGGAGTTGCAAGCCGCTCATATGCCACATTTGAGCACGCAGGCAAGCAGCAAAAGAGGGCTTTTCCCCTCTTTGCGCTCTTTGCGTTCTCTGTGGTTAAATCCTTCAGGTCTCAATCCTGTTTTTCCTGTCAAAACTCTCCGCGCCTTGGCTTCTTTGCGTCTCTGCGTTTAGCCCGGCTTTTCCATCCGTGGTTGATTCCATTGGCCGGGTTCTGCATTCTGCGCGCGAAGTCATGCGCCGCAAGTCATTCATCGCCCTGTTCCTGGCCGGAATCACGCTGGCGCTTTACTGGCCGGCCGGCCACGCCGATTTGTGCCTGTGCGACGACCCGCTCTTTCTCACGGACAATCCGGATATCCAGAGCGGCCTGAACTGGCACAGCCTGGGCTGGGCGCTGACGGGCACGGTGGCCGCCAATTGGCATCCGGTGACGAGCCTGTCGTTTGTGATCGGCCATCAACTCTGGGGGACCAATCCGGGCGCGGAACACCTGGTAAATGCGGTGATTCACGCGCTGAACGCGGCGCTGCTGTTTTTGGTTATGACGGAGATGTTTGAGAATGCAGAAGGCAGAAGGCAGAAGGTAGAGGGCGGAAATGTAGAAAAGGACCCCTCACCCTTGGTCCCTCTCCCCTCGGAGGGGAGAGGGAAAGAGGATGCCGGCGTGCGCGCGATGTGGGCGGGCGCAGTGGTGGCGGGGCTGTTTGCATGGCATCCGCTCCGGGTGGAATCAGTGGCGTGGATCGCCGAACGCAAGGACATCCTCTGTGGGTTCTTCTTCCTCCTCACCCTTTGGGCGTATGGACGTTACGCCCAGGAGTCCGGTGTCCACGGATCTGCTTCAATGGCCCACCCCGACATCCGATGTCGGGGTTCCCGCTTTTACTGGCTGGCGGTGGTGTTTTTTGTCTTGGGGTTGATGAGCAAGGCGATGCTGGTGACGGTGCCGTTTGTTTTGTTGCTGCTGGATGTGTGGCCGCTCAACAGAAGTGCGAAGTGCGAAGTGCGAAGTGCGGGATTTCCCTCACCTCACCCTGACCCTCTCCCCTCCCATCCAATGGGAGCGGAGAGGGGAAAGCGGGCGAGCAGGCAAGATGCAAGCGTTCGCGTTCGGCACTTCAGTACAGCGTCTCTCCGGGGTCGCGCCTCAACGTGGAAGCGTCTGTTGATTGAGAAAATTCCCTTCTTCGCGCTGGCGGCGGTGGTTTGCATCGTCTCGTTTTTGGTGCAACGCGGGGAGGCGGCCACGCCGTCGCTGGGCGAGTTGGGGCCGATACTCCGGTTGGAAAACATCATTGCCAGTTACTGGCGTTACCTGGGGTGGACGCTGTGGCCCGTGAATTTGGCGGCATTTTATGCCTTTCCGTTCGATCGCCACGCTTATCTTGCCCTCTGGCCGGGCTGGCAAATGGCGGCGGCGGGGCTGGGGCTGGTGGCGGTCTCGGTGCTGTGCCTCAAACAATTGACTAAACAGCCATACCTGGCGGTGGGTTGGTTCTGGTATCTGGGCACGCTGTTGCCAGTCATCGGCTTGGTGCAGGTGGGCAGCCAAGGGATGGCGGACCGTTACACTTACATTCCGTTGATCGGGCCGGTCATGAGCCTGGTGTGGTGGGTGGCCAAAGGCTGGCCGGCCAGGATGCTCCCCCGGGCGCTGCTCACCGTGCTGACCACTGCGGTGCTGGCGGCCAGCCTGTGGCAGTCGCGGTATCAGCTCCAGTTCTGGAAAAATACGGAAGTCCTTTTCCGGCACACGATTGACGTGACAGGACCCAGTCCGCGGGCGGAGTACTACCTGGGAGCGGGACTGGAACGCCAAGGGCAAACCGCCGAGGCCATAACGCATTACCAGATGGCCATAGCGTCGCAGCCGAAAGTGAAGGAGGCGTTTGGGGCTCTGGGGCAGTTGTTCGGCCGGGAAGGCAATTGGACGGCGGCGGCGCAGGTTTATTCCGAAATGCTGAATAACTATCCGAACGACTTCATCGCGCAGTTGGGATTGGCCAACGCCCTGCCCCACTTGGGTCAGATCGAGGAGGCGAAAACCCTTCTCCAGGCGGCCATGCAGGTTTGCCCGAACACGCCCGAGGCGTTGAACAACCTGGCCTGGACGCTGGCAGCGAATGCGGAACCCGGCCTGCGCGACGGCCCGCGCGCCGTGCAGTTCGCCCAACGCGCCTGTGAACTCACGGACTACCGGGAAACCATCGTGGTGGGCACGCTGGCGGCGGCTTACGCCGAAGCCGGCAGATTTGACGAGGCGATTGCCACCGCGCAAAAGGCCTGTGCGCTGGCGTCGCAACAGGGGCAGACGGAGTTGCTGGCACGTAATCAACAACTGCTCGATCTGTATCGCAGGCATCAGGCCTATCATGAAGCGGCGGTTTCCAAGTAGGAGTCGGGGGAGACGCAGACCACGGGACTACGGACTACAGGACTACGGGACGCTTCAAAAAGCTGAAATGCTGAAATGCTGAAATGCTAAAATTAAGACCAGCAATCAAACCAAAGATGGACCCGGCGCGGAACGGCCGCGAGCGAAGAAGACGGACCCAAATCCTCGCCTAAAAGATTATTTAAACCGCGAAATATGTGAAATATGCGAAAGAAAGCGCTCTTTTTCGCGTGGTTGGCGAGTTCGCGGTCCTCTGCTCTTCCTATACGATTTGGAACAGCCGATGTCGGGGTCCCGGTTAAACAAGAATTAACCTGTCGGCAAATATATTTTTCTGCCTCCATTTTTCCGCCTTCGTCTTCGATCATATGGGATGACGGCGCGCACGGACCCCGACATCCGATGTCGAGGGGGGTGTGACGCGCCCTACCGAAGTTAGAATAAATGATTATGCGCCCCAGGCCCCACCGCGGCAGCAACACCTGCTTTAGCCGCAAAGACCTGTTTTAACCGCAAAGGACACACCCGCCTGCGCCAAGGCTATGGCGGGCAGGGAGAACACAAAGAAGGGCATCACCGAATTGGCGCGGAAATTGCTGTAATTGCAATGATGAACGAACGCGCGAGCCGGCAAAGGCACATACTGGTCGTGGATGACGAACCTCTCGTCGCCCAGACCGTCCAGATGCTGCTCAAAGGTGACGGTTATGTGGTTGACGAGGCCAAAAGCGGCGCCGAGGCGCTGGTGCTGTTTGAGCCCGGGAAGTTCGCCATGGTGTTCACCGACTATCTTATGCCGGAGATGAAAGGCGATCAGTTGGCGGCTGCCATCAAAAGGCGCTCACCCAGGCAGCCCGTCGTGATGCTGACGGCCTATCCTGAAAAACTTCAGACTTCCGACTGCCCCCTGGGTGGCATTGATTCATTCATCTGCAAACCTTTCGAACTGGAGACCCTGCGGACGGCGATCGCCCGGTACGCTGCGGCCTGACAGCCTGTTGAAAAAGCAGGAGACGACGTAAGGAGTCTCTGACTTGTCTCACAAAATCCCAAGAAATTTGAGACTCGTCACCTCGTCTCCTACGAAAAATCAACTTTTTCTACAGGCTGCGAAGAATAGAGAGGGCTTGCCCGGCGGTGACGGGGGATTATCCTTTCCCCAGTGAGAGCAAAGTGGAATCGGTGGTTGCCGGCGGTGTTTCTGGCGCTGTTTGCCGTGAGCCGCTGGCCGGGATTGTTTCCGCCGGGATTCAGCGTGGTGTATGCGCTGGCGTTTTGCGCCGGCGTGTATTTCCGCGGTGCGGCGGCCTGGTGGCTCACGCTGGGCGTGATGGCCGCCACGGACGTGACGCTCAACCTGGTCTGTTACCACGTGGCGCCGATTGCACCTTTTATGCTGCTGAATTACGCAGTGTATGCGGTGCTGATTGCGCTGGGCAAATGGTTCGGTCCGCGCGCACCGTTCCTGAAGCTGCTGCTGGGCGGCCTGCTGGGCGCGGTGATTTTTTACCTGGTCACCAACACGCTGTCCTGGCTGCAGGATACGGCTTATGCACGCACGCTGGCCGGCTGGATCCAGGCGCTGACTCTCGGCCGTCCGGACTTTCATCCCACCACACTGGAATTCTTCCGCAACACGCTGTTGAGCACGGGGTTGTTCACCGCGCTCTTCGCCGGCGCGGAAAAACTCACCGCGTCCGAATCGCCCGCCGACAAGACGGCCGGGGCGCGCGAGCCGGAGGAGAAAGCCGAACCGGAACCCGAAGAGGCGGAAGCGTGAACGAAGCGGCATGAGAATCGGCGTCATTTCGGACACGCATGGCTGGCTGGACCCGAAAATTCCCGAATACTTCGCGGGCGTGGAGCATATTTTGCACGCGGGTGACATTGGGTCGGAGGCCGTGACTGCGGATTTGGAAAGGGTGGCGCCGGTCACGGCGGTGCTGGGCAACACGGACAGTTCGCCCAGCTTCCGCCTGACCGAGGTGGTGACGGTGGCCGGACGCAAATTCCTGGCGCACCACGTGGTCAATCCGCACGCCTTGACCGAAGAGCTCCGGTTGCGCATTGCGCGGGAACGGCCGGAGGCGGTGGTGTTTGGCCACACGCATCGCCCGTTTGCCGAGACGATTGACGGAGTGCTATTCCTGAATCCCGGCTACGCCGGCAAACCCAGATTCCGGTTGGAACGAAGCGTGGCCGTGCTGCATTGCGGCGACGGTGGAGAAATGCGCGTGGAGTTAATACGGCTGGACTGACCTTCACGCGGCTAGGCTGGCTGGCCGGCGGTTGAAAGTTTTTGGGCGATCTCCCGCACCTGACGCAAATCAAGTTTGCCGGTGCCGAGCAAGGGAAAGCTCTCCACGTGGAAGAATTGGTCCGGGCGCGGCTTCCAGAGATTGGGCAGGTCGCACGCGGCCAGCTTTTCCAGGCACGCGGGCAACTGGCCGTTGACGAGCTTGTGCAGGACCACCAGGCGCTCGCCTTTTTTTTCGTCGGGCAGTCCGGTGACGACGAACGTCTGTTCGGTGGCGCCGGCCAATTCGTGCAACTTTTCCTCCACCTTGACGTGCGGCACCATTTCGCCGCCGATTTTGCTGAAGCGGCTGAGACGGTCGGTGATTTGCAGAAACCCGTCCTCGTCCAATGCCGCCACGTCGCCGGTGCAATACCAGACGTGCGTAGCGTCAGGCATCCTGCCTGGCGTAGAGGGCGGCATCTTGCCGCCCGGATTCGCGGGCGACGCTTCCAGTGTCTTTGAGTTATCCAAAGATTGCACGCTGGCAGGGTTCTTTCCGCCGGGCAGGATGCCCGGCTCACCGGCAGGCAGGATGCCTGCCGCTACGGGGCGGAGCACTTCGGCGGTTTTCTCCGGTTTGCCGAGGTAGCCCTGCATGACATTCGGACCGCGCACGAGCATAAGGCCCGGCTGGCCCAGCGGCAGGGTTTCACCGTTCCACGGGTTTTCCGGACTGGCGATGCGCACGCTAACGCCCGGCAACGGGTGGCCGATTTTGCCGCGCTTGACGCCCACCTGATGGAGACCGGCGGCGCGGAAATCCGGCGCGTTCACCGCCACCACCGGCGCGCATTCGGTGCAACCGTACCCTTCCATCGGGCGAATGCCGAAATGTTCTTCAAACGCCGCAGCCAGGCGATCGGGCAATTTTTCCGCGCCGGTCATCACCAGGCGCAGACTGCCGAAATCCGCGGGGGCGCAGCCGCGCAGGTAGAGTTGCAGGAACGTGGGCGTAGCCAGCAAAAACGTGACCGCGTGCGCACGCACGAGCGGGCCAATGCCTTTGGCGTCGAGCGGATTGGGATGAAACACCACGCCGACCCCCAGCACCGCCGGCAACCAGAGCGTACCGGTGAAACCGAACGAATGGAAAAACGGAAGGATGCCGAGCAGGCAGTCGCGCCGATCCAAACCAAACACCTGTTCGATTTGCGCGATGTTGGAAGCGATGTTGTAATGCGAGAGCATGACGCCCTTGGGGTCGCCGGTGCTGCCGCTGGAAAAAATGACCGTGGCGAGAGAATTGAGGGAGGAGGGCGTGTGCCCGTCATCACTTCGCTTCGACTCTGCAATCAGCATGGAACGCAGAACTTCCCTCACCTCACCCTGACCCTCTCCCCTCCCATCCGAGTTAATACCCTCACCCTTTCCCTCTCCCATCAGAATGGGCGAGGGAATAGGAGAGGGAACAGCGGGTGGCAAATCCGGGTTCCCGGAAGATGGGAATGCCTCACGCCGATTCCTGCCATCAGCCAGGCTACGCTCGAGCCAGCGGACGGGCAGGAACCTGGCCATCGCCCAGGCAACCAATTTTTCCTTGAACCGGGGTTGGGCCGCGAGGTCTTCGAGGAAAATCGTTTCGCAGGGCAGGGCCAGCTTCACTTTTTCCAGGAACAGTCGCGAGGTGACCACGGTTTTGATTTCGCATTGGCGCACGCAGGAGGCGAGTGCGGATTCGGACAACGTGTAATTCAAATTCACCGGCACCTTGCCCAGGAGCATCAGGGCGTAATTGACCAGCGCCCCGGGCACCGACGGCGGCAGGAAAATGCCGATCATTTGTGCCGTGTGCGCGGCAGCCGTTTGGGAGTGCGCCGACGTGTCGGCGCTTTGATTCGAGGCGACATGTCGCCTCGTTAAAAGCGGTGACGTGTCACCGCACTCCAAAATTCTTTTCAATCTTCGCGCGAGAAAGATTGTCTTCACCAGCGCCTTGCCGAAGGTGACTTTGGGCGTTTGCGCGTCGGCCATGGCGAATCGGCGCGGATGCCGCCGGGCGGTGCGCAGCCAGGCGCGCGGCAATGGCTCCATCCGATCACGGCGATAGCGCCAGGCGTCGGCGAGCAGTTCCTGGACGGCCTGCCTCACTTCAAAGGCGCCGGCCTTGGCCGGCAGGGGCGCGCCAAAACTGACTGTGACCGGGTGCGGGATGCGGGATGGAATCTTCCAGACAAAGCGTCCATGTTTGAAGCTGGATGGGCTGCCGAGCACGCCGTCAAGCGCCACCGGCACGATGGGCGCGTCCACGTTTTGCATGATGCGTTCCATGCCGCGCCGGAAGGGCAGCAATTGGCCGATGCGCGTGATTTGGCCCTCGGCGAAAATGCAAACGACGTGGCCCTGGCGGATGGCGTCGCTGGCGGCGCGCAACGACTGGAGCAATTCGCGCGGGCGTTGCTCGGAAGAAATGGGAATGACGCCGAGAATGCGCGCGAATGGTTTCATCCACCGCTGCTCGTAAATCTCCTTGAGCATGAGGAAGCGCACGGCGCGGTCGGTGGAGGCGATGAGCAGCAGCGCATCCATCCAGGAAACATGGTTGCAGACGAAGAGCGCGCCGCCTTTCTCAGGAATATTGTCGCGTCCGACCACCCGGATGCGATAGACGCTTCGGGTCGCCAGCCACAAGAGCAACCGCATGAGTGAATCGGGGGCGAGTAGCGTGCCATAAATGGCGGCCGCCACCGACATCCCCGCGCCGACGAGAAAAATCTGCGGCAGGGTAAGTTTCAACGGGACTTTCAGCAGGTAATAGACTCCCGCCGCGAGCAAAATGCCCACCCACGACAGGAAAGTGGACGCGGCGATGACGCTGCCTTTCTCTTCCGGCTCCGGACGATGCTGGATGATCGCATTTATCGGCACGTTGTAGAACCCGGCGAAGAAGCCGAGCAGGCTGAGATTCAGCCCGAAACGGAACGGCGCAGGGTTGATTTGCGAGAGCACCGCGCCAAAGACCGTCAGCCCAATCATGCCCAGCGGCACCAGGCCATATTCGATTTTGTTGCCCGATAAGAATCCGGCGACGAGGCTGCCCACCCCGATTCCCAAAATCAGCGCCGCCATCAAATAGGTGGTTTGTTGATCATCCAAATGTAAAATGTCCCGGCCATAAAAGAGGATCACGAATTGCAGCAACGCCCCAAGAAACCAGAGAAACGCATTCCCAATCACCGCGAGAAACAATATCTGGTCCCGACGGACCGTTTTGAACCGCGAATAAAAGTCGCCCAGGAAATCCGCTCGAAATTTTCTGCCGGGATCGGCCGCCCGTAACCGGGTGAGGCCGGTGCACAGGGACAACCCGGTAAGCGCCAGCAGGATGAGAAGGCCGCCGGAAAAGACCTGCTGCTTTCCAAACTCGTCCGACAGAAACCCGGCAAAAATCTGGCCGCCGATGGTGGAGGCGAAGGTCCCCAACCCGAAAATGCCGTTGCCCCAGGACAATTTTTTCTCCGGCAGCAACTCCGGCAGCATCCCGTACTTCGTGGGACCAAAGAACGCGCTGTGGGTGCTCATCAAGAAGACCGCAACGAGCATCAACGGCAAATTTCCCAGCCAGAAGCCGAGCGTAGCCACCGACATAATGCCCAGTTCGATGCATTTGATGGTGATGGCGACCTGGCGCTTGCTGAAGCGGTCGGCAAAAAATCCGCCAGCCATGGAAAACAAAACGAACGGCAGGGCGAAAACGGCGCCCACCAGCGGCACCAGTTTGTTCTGTTTCTCAATCGGGAAACCCATCCCCATGATGAAGAGAGTGACCACGAATTTGAGGGTGTTGTCGCTGAACGCATTTTGGAATTCGACGACGAACATGAGCCAGAAGCTGCGCATGGCCTCTGGCGTCCCTTGTTTGCCCTCTGGCGTCCGTGTTTCGGTCACGGGGACAGCCTAACCGGTGGCGCGGTCAACTGTGAATTGAAAAACTTTTTCCCACCATCGGCCGTGACGATGCTTCCTGCCAGTCCGTTCGCTTAGCCCGGATATTTCAGCAACTCCCTTACGGCCGCCTCGTCCTGGACCGGTGGGCGGCACGAATTTCCGGTGCAAAGAAAGACCGTCGCCCCGCCTTGTGGCGCCAGGGTGCGGGTGAACGGTTCGACGGGACCGGTGTTGCCCAGGATGATTTTGTTCGGCTGATAGACCGAGTGGGCGGCGAGCAGCAGCGCCCTCATTTTCAGAGAACCGGGTTCACCGGCGACCACGATCCGGCGGGGTTCATCCAGCCAAAAATCCAACGCGTGCAGCAGGAACGGCATGGCTTGCGGCATGTCCTGGAGCCGGGGCGCGTACCGGTGCAGCGTGGCCTCGGCCGGTTTGCGGAACCCCTCCCGCCCGGTGATGGCCGCCAGTTTCAACAATGCCAGCGTGGCCACCGAACTGCCGGACGGCTCCGCGCCGTCGTGATCGTCCTTCATTCGCAGTATCAAATCGTGCGCGCCGGCGGCGCTTTGCCAGAAGCCGCCGTTCTCCACGTCATGGAATTTGGCGACCATCGCTTCGGCCAGTTCAATGGCGAATTCGAGATGCGCCGGTTTGACCGTGACCTCGTAAAGCTCGATGACGCCGGAAAGCAAGAAGGCGTAGCCGGTGAGTAATTCCACCTCATCATGCTCCCCATCGCGCCAGCGGTGATATAGGACAGGCGTCCCGCCTGTCCCACTCTCCCACAATTTTTCCCGGATGAACGCCAGGTTCTTTTCCGCCGCGGCGAGATATTTTTCTTCGCCCAGCACCGCACCGGCACGCGCCATGGCGCCCAGCATCAGGCCGTTCCAGGAGGCGAGGACTTTGTCATCGAGTTGCGGGCGGACACGCCGGCTGCGCGCGGCGAACATCTTCTGTTTGGCGGATGCGAGCAAAGCAGCATCAACGGCCACCTGCTTATGAACCTGCAATAAGACAGAGGTTGGACTGGGTTTTTTACGCCCGCCCTCACCCTGACCCTCTCCCCCAGGAGAGGGAACAGCAGGCGCTGCCGCGCGTCCGAGACCGACCGGCAGGTCGGCCCTAGCAGGGTTCATGGGCAGGGTGGCTGAAGGTGGGGTGAGGGGTTCTACCACGCTCAACACATTCAGATTCGGCAAAGGATGGGGATGGCTGTGGTCAACAAAATTCCCCTGTTCCGTAATGCCAAAGTACCGGACGGCCACGTTGAATTCCTCGGGTGTCAGCAAGCCGGCCAGTTCATCCCGCGTCCAGCAATAAAATTTCCCTTCCTGGCCCTCGCTGTCGGCGTCTTCAGCGGAGTAAAAGCCGCCGTCCGGATGCGTCAAATCACGGAGGACGTAATCGAGAATACCGCGCGCCACGGCGGCAAAAGAAGAAGCGGAGTGTTGGAGGGTTGGAGGGTTGGAGTTTGCGTCAACCCATTTTTCGCCCGCGACCAAATATGCGTCGAGATAGAGCTGCGCGAGTTGGGCGTTGTCATAGAGCATCTTCTCGAAATGCGGCACGAGCCATTGGGCGTCCACGGCGTAACGCGCGAACCCGCCGCCGAGTTGGTCGTGGATGCCACCGGCGGCCATGCGCCCGCAGGTGTGCAACACCATGCGCGCGGCTTCCGCGTCGTGGAACCGTCTGGCATGGCGCAACAGGAATGCCGGCGTGGCCGGCTGCGGAAATTTGGGGGCGCCGCCGAATCCGCCGTGGCGCGGGTCATACGACGCCTTGAAAATCCCGGCGGCCTGGCGCAGGACCTCCGTGGAGAGCAAAACATTCGGGGCGCCCGAATCCCCCGCCGCCACGGCGAGCCGGGCGTGAATTTCATTGGCGGATTTGACCAGGTCTCCGCCGCGGTCCCGCCAGAAGGCGGCGACGTGTTGAAGCAATTGCAGGAAACTGGGGCGGCCAAAACGGCTTTCCGGCGGGAAATAGGTGCCGCCGAAGAACGGCTTCAAATCGGGCGTGAGAAAAACGCTCATGGGCCAGCCGCCGCCCCCGGTGGTGGCCTGGACGAAGGTCATGTAGATTTTGTCCACGTCCGGGCGCTCCTCGCGGTCCACTTTGATGCTCACAAAATGTTCATTGAGGAAGGCGCCGATTTTTTCATCTTCAAACGATTCGCGCTCCATCACGTGGCACCAATGGCAGGTGGAGTAACCAATGCTCAGAAAAACCGGTTTGTGGCCGGCGCGGGCGCGGGCGAAAGCGGCTTCGCCCCAGGGAAACCAGTCCACCGGATTGTGCCGGTGCTGGAGAAGGTACGGGGATTTCTCCCTTGCGAGTCGGTTGGTGTGCTTGGCGGCCACGCCCAAGAATACGCCGCCTCCGCAGCCGGCGCAAAGACGAAGCACCTCCCCCGTTTTTGGGTCGTCACCAAGGCTCACCTGGGCTAGCTTGCGGCCATGTTATCGGCAAAACCGTGGCGCGGCGAAGCCGTGGCCGCCTTCTGCGCAACGCAACTGGCCAGTCTTTGCCTCGGATTAGCCGTGGCGGGGCTCCTGCAAAAAGCCGGCTTGCCCGCGTTCAGGGACCCCGACGGTTTCGGGCTGATCCTGTTCAGCACGCTGAGTTTTCAGGGTGTTACCTGGCTCCTGATTGGCCTTTTTTTGCGGAGTCATCAAACCTCGTGGCGCGAAGCATTTGGTTTTAGCCAGGCACAATGGTGGCGCGTATTGCTGGCGGCATTGGTGGTGGTGCTCGTCATTCTGCCCGTGGCGTGGTCGCTGCAAGGACTCTCGGCCATGGCGTTGGAGAAAGCCGGCTTGACGCCCGAAGACCAGACGGCGGTCAAATTGCTGTCCGCCGCAACGACCTGGTGGACGCAGGCTTACTTGTGCGTGTTCACGGTGGTGATTGCACCGGTGGCCGAGGAATTCATTTTCCGCGGCGTGCTGTTTCCGTTCGTCAAGCAATTGGGCTACCCGCGCTTGGCGTGGCTGGGCGTGAGCTTGTTGTTTGCGTTGATTCATATGGACCTGGCCATCGTGGTGCCGCTGTTCGTACTGGCGCTGGCGTTGACGTGGCTCTACGAACTGACCGACAACCTTCTGGCGCCCATCGCCGCGCACAGTTTGTTCAATACGGCCAATCTGCTGGTGCTGTACTATTCCGAACCGTTGGACCGGTTCCTGCAGAATTTCAGCCAGCTTATCCATGAACGAATTTGAACTCATCGCGCGCCTCACCCGCTCGCTCCCGACGAACCCAACCGTGGTGGCGGGCGCGGGCGATGATTGCGCCGTGCTGGATTTGGGCGCGCCCAGCCCGTGGCTGCTCTTCAAAACCGACGCCGTAGCCGAGGGCGTTCACTTTACCAGCGACACGCCGCCGGAAAAAGTCGGCCGCAAGGCCCTGGCGCGCTGCCTCAGCGACGTGGCGGCCATGGCCGGAACACCGGTCGCGGCGCTGGTCACGCTGGGCTTGCCAGGGAAATTCGACCCGGAAGTCATCGGGAAAATTTACGAGGGCCTGTCGGCGTTGGCCCGGGCCCACAGCGTGGCGGTGGCCGGCGGCGAAACGGTGGAGAACCACGGAGGGCTCTTCCTGTCCGTGGCGCTGCTGGGAACGGCGCCTCGCGGCAAGGCCGTTTTACGCTCCGGCGCAAAAACGGGCGACGCCATATTCGTTACGGGCGATTTGGGCGGCTCGCGGGCCGGCAAACACCTGGAATTCGAGCCGCGGCTGGCCGAGGCGCGCTGGCTGGCGGAAAATTTCTCCATCCACGCGATGATTGATTTGAGCGACGGGCTGGCCGGCGATTTGCGCCACGTCTTGCGGGCCAGCGGCGCAGGCGCGGAGCTCTTGCAGTCGGCGGTGCCCATAGCCCGCGCCGCCCGGCTGCGGGCGCGCGAGAAACCGGCGTTTGCGGCGGCGCTCACGGACGGCGAGGATTTTGAACTGCTCTTCACGGTGGCAGGCCCGAGCGCGGTGCCGCTGCTGGACGCGTGGAAGAAACAATTTCCAAAACTGAAATTAAGTTGCATCGGCAAAGTCGTTGCCGGCAGCGGCATCACGATCCGCAACCAGACGGGGCTGCGAGCACTGGATGCCCGGGGGTATGAACATTTTGCCGACGAGCCAGGAAACTGACGCGCCCCCCGCACGTGAATCTAACACTCAAAATTAAATGATGGTAGGATTCGCGGTAAAGTTTTGGAGTGCGCCGGCAAAGCGGAGCGGCGACGGCGCTTTTGGGAGCGTATTCATCGCTGTCGCACGATGCCAAAGCGGTGTCGCGCTTCGCTTGCCACCGCACTCCAAGACGCTGGCGCGCCAAACGGCGGCGGAGACTGGCGGGACGCCTGTCCTACGATGACGATGTTCCTTTCACATAGCCCGGAGGAAACCGAGTCGCTGGGAGAAAAAATGGGACGCGCGGCGGAGCGGGGTCTCGTCATCGCCTTGACCGGCGAACTCGGCGCGGGAAAGACGCGGTTCGTCGCCGGGCTGGCGCGCGGGCTGGGCAGCCCGGCGCGCGTGCATTCGCCCACTTTTGCCCTGGTCAACGAATACGGGGGCGGACGCCTTCCGCTGTTCCACCTGGATTTATACCGGATCGAGTCGCCCGGGCAGATCCTGTCCGCCGGCCTGGACGAATTCTGGCAGCCCGAGGGTGTGACGGTGGTGGAATGGGCCGAGCGCATTCCAACGGATGCCGTCCGAACGACCCATTGGGTGCGGGTGAAGATTGAAATCATCGCCGAAACCGGGCGCAAAGTTTTCTATGACGATTTTGGCGCTTGAATTTTCTTCGTCGCAACGCAGCGCGGCGGTCGGGCATGAGGGCAACGTGGCCGAAGCCATCGAGACCGGCGGGCACGGAACGAGCGCTTTCCGTTTGATCGGCGGGGCCCTGGCCAGTGCGGGCGTCGAGCGCGAACAAATCGAGGTAATCGCGGTCGGCCTTGGCCCGGGCTCCTACACGGGCATCCGCGTGGCGGTTTCGCTGGCCCAGGGCTGGCAGGTGGCCCGCGGAGTGAAACTGCTGGGCGTGAGCAGTGCCGAATGCCTGGCGGCCCAGGCGCAAACGGAGGGAATTTTTGGCCGGGTGGGCGTGGTGATTGACGCCCAGCGGCGTGAATTTTACCTGGCCACCTGGGAAATTTCGGAAACGGCACGCCGGGAAATTGCTCCGCTCAAGATTGTGCCGGCGTCGGAAGTTGAAGCGCGGCTGAAAGCCGGAGAAATCTGCGTGGGACCATCGGCGGGGAAGATATTGTATCCCCGGGCGGCGACGATTTTGGCGCTCGCCCGCGGACGCAGCGACTTTATTTCGGGCCAAAAGTTGGAGCCGGTCTATTTGCGGGCAACGAATTTTGTGAAGGCGCCGCCAGCCCGGAAGTTCTGATCCGCAGACAAGTTTGTCAAATTACAGGACAATGCCCGTAATCAGCGGAGACCCGAATTGCCGCCCAAAGCACAATTCGCATCCTGTTTTATCGCAAGGCCTTTTGTATTCGCGGACGCCCTGCCCTTCCCTGGACGCAGCTTTCAAACCGGACCCAGCCAGACCCGTCGGGTCCCGCATTACTGGTACGACGTTTGCTATGTTAGGACATCAGTTGGCAAAAAAGCCGGCAGAAACTATGGTGGTTCGTTTAGGTCAAGGCGCAGGATGCAAATCAGGGACCGCGTGCGTCGCGTTCACATTGATTGAAATCCTCATGTGTTTCTTCATCCTGACGCTGGTGATGGCGGGAATCATTTACGGATACGTGCAAGCCAATCGGATGGCTGAATGGTGCTCGATGTCCCTGGCTGGACAGTCGTACGCTTCCCAAGGCGCCGAGCAGGCGCGGGCACATAATTGGGAGCCCTACTCCTATCCGCCGACCAATGGGCCGGGGACCCTGAACGAACTGGTGGTGCCGACCAGTTGGACGAATTACGGATCAAACTATATCCTGGATATTCCCATCTCTGGCGATCCTACGAGTTCGAACTTTGCCTTTTTTGTCACCAATTACGTCTCGGTCAGCAACGTCTATGCAAATCTCAATCCGCAGTTGGAGCAGATCTGGTCGAAAGCGGTATGGATTTTCCCAGAGACCGGGCAGGCCTACACCAACACCGTGGTTCTTTTGCGCGCACCCGACCAATGAAAATATCACCCTCACGGCCCGCGTTGCCAGGCCTGCGGATTTCTTCGGGGTTTACCCTCGCGGAAATGCTGATCGCGTTGACCGTTTTCGGGTTCATCGTCATGGCCATGGTGGCGTTGGAAATTTTTGGCCTTCGCATCTACACCCTGGGCGCGACCAAACTGACCGCCACCCAGGGGGCACGAGAGACGTTGAATGCCATGCGGGACCAGATCCGCGCCGCGAAGACCGTCTATGTGGGCAGCTATAATCCACACGCAGCGAATGCCGGGATCGGCACCAACGGCTTCAGTCAGGCGCCACTGGGCACACCCCAGGAGGGGAACGCCTTGGAAATCCTGCCGGTTAATGGAACCACCGGCGGTACTGGAACCAACGGCCTTATTTTTTACCTCGACTCGACCTCCTCCACCACCAACATGCTCTGCAGCGTCAGCAATGGCGTGCATAATATCCTGGCGTTTTACGTGACGAATACAACGTGCTTCTTCGCCGAAGACGGTTATGGGAACCTCCTGAATTATTACCAAAACAACGTGGTAATCCACGTCGTCCTGCAATTCAGTCAATGGGAATATCCGATTGCGGTTATTGGCACCAACGATTTCAACGCGTATGATTTTTATTACCTGACCACCCGCATCACGCGGCGATCCAAACAATGATCAACCAACCCCATGCGCTTACCTATTGCACCTTCCTCCCAACGCGCCGGCTATGCCATGCTGATGACTATGGCGTTCATTCTGGTGTGCCTCATCGTCTTCGCCAGCGTCATGTATTGGGCCGCCAGCAATTCCAAGGTCACCCTCGCCAACAATTCCTATAACCAGGCCGAAGCGGCTGCCGAATCGGACACGGAGAACATTCTGGCCTACATGATACGCGACTTTTATTATGGGAGTGTCAATACCGCTCCCAATTACTACAGCACGAATTTTCCGCCCACCGCCGGCTGGCCGGTCCAATTCCAGTTCACCGACACCAATGGCAACACCGCTTATGCAGCC
Organism: Verrucomicrobiota bacterium; assembly: GCA_049523455.1. Lineage (GTDB taxonomy): Bacteria > Verrucomicrobiota > Verrucomicrobiia > Limisphaerales > UBA11358 > UBA11358. The sequence continues at coordinate 27,332 of JBEKMW010000044.1, forward strand.
ACTGTGTCTGTGGGCATGGTCCCGAGCACGAACGTTGCCTTGGGGGCGCAATTTGCGGGCCTTTATGGATTTGCCCAGCCCACCTCTATCACCGCCGTGGCCACCACCAAAAATCTCGGACAAAACGCCTCAGCCACGGTCAGTCAAATGATTCAGTTCGCCCTCGTCCCGCTGTTCCAGTTTGCCATCTTCTACAACATGAACTTGGAAATCAATCCGGGCGCCACCATGCTGGTCAACGGCCACGTTCATTCCAACGGCAATCTGTATGCCACCGGCGACAGTTCCTCCTCGCCCCTGACGTTCGGGACCTACGTGGACGCCTCGGGGCTCATCACCAACATGCCCAGCCCGCTTGACCCTCACAATGTGGGCCGTGTGGGCAACGTGGTCTATGACCTCACCGTGAACAACCCGCTGGAGTATTATGACTCATTAAACATGCCCATCGGCGCCACGCCCACCAACAACAACCCCACCAACGTCCTCGCCATTCTGGATCCGCCGCCCTCCACCTACGCTCCCCCGAATTATACCGCGGCCTACTCGACCAACGGCATGGTCTATCTGGAAAACGCCGTGGACTTGATCATTTCCAATGCCGCCAACGGCCTCGCTGGCACGCTGGGCACCAATATCGTGGTCTTTTATCAGAACCCGAATAATTCGCCCAGTTATATTGAGCAAGTCCAGGGTAACGTGCCGGTGGCCACGAACGTCAGTGGCTCCGGCTCGTCTCAAACCACGAACGTCGTCTATGCTTATTCCTGGGTGACCAACGTCTCGTTTTATGATTATCGCGAAGGGCAGACAGTGCAAGCCGTGCAGGTCAACGTGGGGGCATTGAACACGTGGCTGACCAATCAGACGAGCCGGGGTGGGTATCAGTATCAACAAATGAATCGCAGCGGCGCCACAAGCAAAGGTCATTCGATTAATTCCATCTATGCCTATAACAGTGTTCCGATGACCACTTCGCAACTTCCGGCCGTGCGGATGGCCAATGCCCAGCAATTGCCGTCTGGCGGCCTCACGGTGGCCACACCGCAACCGCTTTACGTGCTGGGCAATTACAATGTGACCACCAACGGAGTCAACTTCTCCGAAGCGTTGAGCAACGTCACCTACACCGTCCCCGCCGCCTTGCTCGGCGATGCCATCACCGTGCTTTCCAGCAACTGGTCGGACAGCTACACCAGCAGCACCGCGTTGACTTCGCGCCCAACCACTTCCACGACGCTCAATGCGGCCACCTTGGAGGGCATCGTACCATCGAACGGAGTGAACTATAGCGGCGGCGTGGAAAATTTTCTCCGCCTCCTCGAGAACTGGAGCAGCAGCCAATATTTGAACTACAATGGCTCCATCGTGGTCATGTTCCCCAGCCAATTCGCCACGAATTTCTGGCAGGCTCCCGGGGTCTATTACAATCCTCCCAACCGGCAATGGGGTTTTGACGTGAACTTCTCAACCTCGGGCGGTCTCCCGCCCCTCACCCCGGAAGTCAAGGGCGTCCTTCGCAACACCTGGGCGGCGTGGTAGGCAGCCCCCACCCTGCCGGCGGCACCACCTACGGCCTCAGAAAATTTTCGACCGTGGCGTGCATCTTCTTCAGGTCGGGCAGATTTACATACATCATGTGCCCGGCGTCGAACTCGACAAAGGTGACGTTTGTGCGGTAAGCGGCGTCCAGCGACTCGTGCTCCAGCGCGTAACGCACCGTGTCAATGGGGCACACCAGGTCGCAGCGCCCGCCGAGCACCAGGACACGCATGTAGGGGTTTTGGTTCATGGTGGCGGCGAGCCTCTCGCCGGCGTTCGGGTAATCATTGTGCGCGCCGTAATTCCAGGGCTGCACCCCCGCCAGCATTTCATAGGGCAAATCGTCCGCGAACTTCAATTCGCCGCGCACGTAGGCATTCATCGCCGCCGAAAACGGTCCCAGCGTGGCCGCCATGGACGGGTCGAAATCCGGAGCTGGCGCTGCCGGATCATCATCGCGCCCGGTGATGCGGGCGTCGTAGGCTCCGAGGATCAGCCCCTGATCGTGCAACAGTTGTTTGCGAAATACGCCTTCGTCAATCCGCAGGTGGTTGTCTTCGATGATTGCCGGTTTGAGGCCGGTCAGGCGCGCCAGTTCGGCGACCACCTTCTGGCGCTCCTCGGGGGCGAGGCGGTTGCCCTGTTGCAAGGCCACGGCGTATTCGCCACCCGCAAACTCCCGCGCCTCCCCCAGCGCCTTGGCCAGGTCGGATTGCAAATCCGGGGGCAGCCGCCCGTGGAAATGCGCCGCCGCCGTGTAAGCCGGCAGATAAAGCGGATACGGCACGTCGTTGCCAGGATTGTTGTTGATGGTGGAAAAATCCAGAACGCCGGACACCAGAATCAGTCCGTTCAGATACATCCCGAAACTCGAGCGCAAATGGTCGGCCAGGCCGGCGGCGCGGAACACGCCGTAACTTTCGCCGCAAAGGTACTTGGGCGACAGCCACCGGTCGTGCCGCGTCATCCAGAGCCGGATGAATTCGCCCACCGAATCCAAATCGGCCGAGTCGCCGAAAAACTGTTCGGGCTTTTCGTCCTTGGTCACCCGGCTGAAACCAGTGGCCACCGGGTCAATGAACACCAGATCGCTGCTGTCCAGGATGGAATACTCGTTGTCCATCAGGCCAAACGGCGGCGGCGGCAGCGTGCCGTCCGGATTCATTTTTACCCGCCGCGGACCAAACGCTCCCAAGTGCAGCCACACGGAAGACGAACCGGGACCGCCATTGAAGCACAACGTCACCGGCCGGTCCGCCTTATCCTTCGCGCCCTGCCGCGTGTACGCCACATAAAACACCGACGCCCGCGAGGTGCCGTCCGGCTTGAGGATGGGTAACATGCCCGTCTCCGCCACGTACGCCACGCGCTCGCCGGCGATGGTGACCGCGTTGGTGACAAACACCGGCTTGTGTGCGGCGTCCGGGATGGCGGCCAGATCGGATTGACCGGCGGTGGACGCGTTGGTGCCGGCTGCCGCCTCATGGCGCGACGAACCGGCAGCCGAATTAGTCGGGACCGCGTCGGCGGCGTGCAGACCGGTGGTGAATGCGAACAGCAGGACCAAGCTAGATATTTTCATGGCTTTTCATTCAGTGCCGGAAAAATGCCCGGTTCACACCGGCGATGCAAGCCGCCAGTCTCCCGGGTCGCGTCCTGAATTCAGGAGCGCGGCATTTATGCCGCTTCATCGGCCAAGGCATTCCGTAGCGTGAAGCAGGATGAAGCCCCGCGCTCCGCCGCAAATCAGGACACTACTGTCTCTCGGGTAGTGGGCTAATTTGCAAAAGGTTTGGAGTTCCGCCTTCAGGCGGACCGCGTAAACGCGGAACTCCAGCCCAATTGGTAGGCCAATAGCGCCCAATATCGCCCACGATCGCCGCCTGGGCATTGGTCCGGCGTTGATGACCGTCCGGGCTCCGCGCGCGAAAGCTACGGGCCCGGCGCGTTCGAGGAACACTCACGAAATTAGCCGGACCAAATGGAGCGCGGGTTGCCCCAACCTACAGCACTTGCAATCGCGGTCAGTCATAATACTACATTCAATATGCAGTCGGACGTGCTGCGGATTGAGACAATCCGCGCTCCGAAAAATCTCCGCGACGCGCGAAGATTCTGATCTGTTGCAGTACAGCACTCCGAACCCGCCCCTGCCCCAACGACCCTGGGGCCGTGTGCGGCGGCTCAATCGCCGCCTGGCAGAGGCCCCGACGGCACTTGTTCGATCGCGTGCATGTGGATGCGTTTGCATCCGGTGCAGGCGCTGATGAGGTAGGCCCGGGCGCCCGGCTTGAGCCGGCCGGCGCGCGGCCACGGTTTGGTGAAGCCGCAACTGGTGCAGCGAATTTGATAACGGGCGCGGGGCGGCCGCGAGGCTTTCGCGGTCCGCTGCTTTCGTTTGGTGCCCATGGAAGCTTTGGTGGCCATCGTTGGTTAAAATAATGCCGCATTTCCGCCAAGTAAGCAAGTCTTTCAAAAAGTCGCTCGTGTCCCAGTTTCCGGCGCGCGGCATTTATGCCGCTTCAATGCCCCCATGTTTTTACGCCGCGAATTCGCCCCCATCCCGCGCTCCACAGCAAATCAGGACAGCATCAAAACCTTCCCGATTGTGGTTGACCGCCGACCGGGAACGTGCTATAAGAGGATTTAAGTCTTTGTAAAAGAGGAGGTGAAAAGAGGAGGTGTTGTCGTTGTCACCAGCGGGAGTAAAAAAATATCTTGCGGGAACCTTTTCCCGGCCAGTGCCTCTCACCAAGACCGGCGGGTGAAGTGACCGCCGGAAACGCCAAAAAATGGGAGAAAACGCAAACCACATTACGAATTATGAATAAATCAAGCAAACTGACCCCAGTCCGTTTTATCGCCGCCCTGGCCGTCGGGTTGGCCGCCTCCACGGCCTCCAGCCATGCCCAGAGCACCCTCGCTACCATTTCGGCGGTGCCCGCCGCTGGCGACGATGTTGATTACACCATCCTCCTGACAGACACGGGTTCCCAGAGTCTCAACAGCTTTTGGTATGGTTGGACCACCAGCGGCAACAACCTGCCCTCGGACCCGTCCAGCGCAGGAAACTCGCTTGGCTGGGCGAATGACTTGGACGGCAATTCCATCCAGTGGGTCAATAGTACCGGCACGGCCTTGGGGGCGGGGCAAACGGCCACTTTCACCTTTGTGAGCACCTCCTCCTTGTCGGCCATCACCTCCCCGCCTTCCGGGGAGTCGGTTGCTTACGTGGGCGGCATTGATTTCACCGAAGGCCAAGCGGGAGACAGCACTCCGGTATTTTCTCCAACCATCGCCACTGTGCCCGAACCTTCCTCCGTGGGCTTGCTGGCAGCCAGTCTGCTCGTGGTGGCCGGCTCATACCGGTGGTGGGCCGCCTCGCGCCAATCGCGGCCGACCGCACAAGCTGCCGCTGCAAAATCCGCCAATTAGCCCGGATTTTTCTCACTCAGATTCAAACGCCACCTGTGCGCGGCGTGATGGCACGTGGCCTGCAAGTGCGTATTTGCCGATGAGCCGGGTCGTATGATCCGGCTCTTTTTGGTGCTCGCGACAAGGGAAGGGAAGCGGCGTACCGCGCCGGGCTCAATCAACTTGAGCCGTTTTTTTGCGTGCGCGGGGCGGGACGACACGATAAAGTCGGCTCATGCCCCAAACCCTTCGACTTAAGGACCAGCCCCCTGGGGAACGTCCGCGCGAACGCCTGGCCGAACACGGCGCCGACGCCCTGAGCCACGCGGAATTGATCGCCATCCTGCTGCGCACCGGCTTGCCCGGCGCCAACGCGGTCGAAATTGGCCGGCAGCTTATTCAGCAATACGGCACCCTCCAGGCATTGGCCCGGGCGTCCCTCGACGATTTGCAGAAGTTCAAAGGCATCGGGTTCGACAAGGCCGTTACCTTGGCGGCGGCGTTTGCCTTGGCCCGCAAAATGGCGGGTGAATTGCAACGCGAATCGCCCCCACTCGACCGGCCCGAAAACGTCGTCCGGCTTTTGCGCGAACAGAGTCTCATGAAAAACGTCGAGACTCTGCTGGTGCTCTCGTTGAACACGCGCCGCCGCCTCATCCGGGTGGACCCGGTGGCCGACGGCACGCTCGACACCATCCTGGTGCACTCCCGCGAGGTGTTCAAAGCCGCCATCGCCGCCAATGCGGCGGCCGTCCTGCTGGCCCACAACTATCCCAGCGGCGACCCCTCGCCCAGTGAGGCGGACATCAAGGTGACGCGTGACCTGATCCGGGCCGGGCAACTCCTGAAAATTGAAGTGCTCGACCATATCATCATCGGCCGTCCCACCCCCGAACGGCCCAAAGATTACGTCTCCTTGCGCGAGCTGGGCTATTTTGCCTAGCTCCGAATAATGCCGAGTTGTTGGGGTGATTCTTCAAAACATTGAGGAATCACCCATTGTTTATTTCTTCGACTCGGCATTATCAGGGTGGCATTCCTTGTGGCTC
>JBEKMW010000045.1:0-32747 GCA_049523455.1 Verrucomicrobiota bacterium
CTTTTATATGGGCAAAAACACGCCGGAGCGGAAGGAGTACATCATGGACAGTCTGGTCGTGCCGGTGGAGGAGTAACGCCGAATGCGCCGGGTTTGGTGAGGGTTCCTTGGCGCGCTAGTCCGTATTAGTCCGTATTAAAGATCGCCGCTGGATGACGGAGTCCCGGCAGGATGGATGGTCATTCAATCGGTGACGGACGCAACCGAGCCGTTGGTTTTCAAGTCGCGGCCAAAAGCAAGCCCGGCTTTGAACACGATCTCCCGATGGCCGGTGATGACAATATCCGGAGGCGAACTGTAACTTGGCTTATTGTGAGTGTGACTCCTCCGTCAGAACATTCTTAACAAAGCGAATTCCGTAATTGCGGGCAGCAGTTGCTACGGCGACATATTGTAGCAAGAGTGCGCCTGCATATAGCCATGCAGTAGCTGTGTTAGGGAAGGAAAAGGCAGCAAAGAGAGAAAACGGGATAATGAAAAGGGCTGATATGCAGGTCATGTCACGCGTCAGTAAATATAATCGGTGGCTGTCTGATACGGTTATGGTTGCCGAATGCTTTTTATACAGGTTGAACCAAAGCACATTTTGTTCCTTGGCCGCGCGTGGAAAAGGGCCGCGTTTTTCCTTCAACCTGGCGACGTCAATCCGTGGGTCGGCGTGCATTAGCTTTGAAAAGGCGTGGCAGGCCGGCAGGGGATTGCTCCAGCGCCAGAAGACAAGCCGCGCTTTTGCGACATCACCTAAAATCCCGTTCAGCACTAAGACGAGCAGTGGCATGCATGCGGTAATACAACCGTTCTTTGCCGATATGCGCTGCCAAAAATGCTGGACAGAGGAATAGTCCAGGTGGGAGCCGATGGTGACCGCAAAAAAGACAGCGAAATTGATTCCCACGAACGTCCACAGGTATAGGGCGTTCTTGGATTTCAGTGAAGTTTGCGATTTTGCCATTTTAAATTTCTACCGTGACATTCTGGACGCTTGGTTCCGTTGAGACCAGCCCGAATTGTTGACGATCGCCGATTATCACCATGATTCCAGGGAGTGACTCGGTATCCATGTGGCCGACCAGCCAACTGTATGCCGTGAGATCGTCCCGACTTGGATTCGTTGATGCGTCTTCGGGGTGGGAGTGCCATTCACCGACATAGTTGACTTGGCCAAGTGTCCGCTCTTGCACCCCCACCACTTTGGCGGCCAAGCCCTCACAGCCGCGAATATAGGAAGTGGGCCATTCCTTGCTATCCGGAGGCGACGGAATCATGTCAATGATGGAACAAATCCTTCTGTGGGTGTCAAATGAGCCCAGCAAGACACCGCCGGTTTCATTCGGGAGACGTTTGCTCCGCAACGCGGCGAGCTTCTGAAGAAGCCAACTGTCCATGAGGATTGTCCAATCGCAAAGCCTGCATCTGATTGGAGCATCCACGGTCTGGCGGTGAAGGGTAATCGTCCCGTTTTGATCGCTGCCATAAATCCAAAGCGCCGCGTTTGAATCAGCAGCCACCGTTTTTACGGCCTTGCTTGCGATGCCTGCCCATGTGGCAATGCTGTCCTGGGAGAGTTGGGTCGTCAAATCCCGGCATGAGTTGCCGTAGCGAATTCTTGACTCGGGGGATCGGAAGCTGTTTTCGAGCGCCCGGACGTTTAAGACGGCCCGGTAATGGAGCATTTCGAGCCAATCCAATCTGGTGTTCCGGTTTGTGTCTTCCGCCAGAAGCGCCAAACTGTTGCCATTTGGTGTCACAAATACAGAGAGGCATTTGGGGTGATTATCCAGAGCGGCAAGATGCCGGCCCACGGCAACGGAGGCCGACATGTCCAGAAGCAGGCGAGCATCCGTAATGGCCTGTTCAATTTGCTTTGCGTGTTGCCGCGGCGAAAGGATGTTTGCTGGTATAGGGGTCGCTACCGTGGTGTCGTTAAAGATCGCATGTGCGATTTCGGCCATTGCCTCGGCCTTGTTTCTGCCGACAGCCCAATCCCCAAGAAAATGACGGGCGCAATTATGAGGCAGAAGGACATCATCATCAATCAAGGTCCATCTGCCATAGCCAGAGCGCAAGAGGTTGTTAAATACCTGCGATCCAAGTGCGCCCAAACCGACAGCGACGATCGGGCTCTCACAAAGCCCGTAGCCATTCATCAACGCGGCCAACTTGGGGGTCAATACGTCGTGAACCTGCATGATGGCAACAGGGATGTTTTTCAATGCTTCGGTCGAAGGTCCTGATTGGCCGATTAAGAAGCCGGACACGCTGCCATGCTTGGCAAAAAGGCCAAGTTCCTCACCGATTTCCCGGACCTTCTTGAAGGTCAAAAAGGCCCTGACTTCGGTTGTTTCTTCGTTTCCGTTGGTGTGACGGATTTTCGGCAGGTATATCAATAATATGAGCCGCGCCTCCATGACGTCATTGGACGGTTTGTTCAAAAACCACCCGCGAATGGTGGCACACAATTCGGTTGCCAGCGCCAAATCTCCCTTCATGCACAGCGCGTTTAATTCAGAAAGGTTCCGGGGTTGTCGCTGGATTACGCCATGCACCTGTGGTTTGCAGAAGAATGCTGCGATTACGGAATCCGTTTTTTCCGACGGCGCTTTGCTGAGGGGAACCACGCGGAAGGTAATAATGTCATTGCCTGATTTGACGGGGGAAATTGTATAAAGGCGCGGATTGGTCCGCGTTGCATTCGGGTTGAAATCAACCGGCAGTATCAGTCGATAGGGCGAGGCGATGATTAGTGGTTCCAGCGGCTGGTCCTCGGCATGGAGCGCTCCCTTGGCGGTCGCCGCAAACCAGTGGTGTATTCGCCGGAGAAAATCCGCCGGCGTCCATGACAGCCGCGTCTGCTCAAACGGCTGTTCGTACAAACAAATGCTGCGCGGGAATTCTTGTGGCGGCAGGTTCAGATGGGGAACGGATGGAAAATCTGGGCGAAGGCTCAATACGTCCGGGGACATGTCATCGCGGGCGGAGAAAACGGCGGCCAAGGGCTCCACTCTCCTTATGTCGAACGCCAATACTTGCGGACGTTCCACGACCAGTTCGAAAACAATGACGTCGGAGAGGGGATCACCGATCCGCCGGGTCTCAATGAATCGGGCGTGGGCGCCGACAGCTTTGAGGTAATGGAGGAACTGCCTGGCCTTGCTTGCGTCCAATTTTTCGGGTGAAATCGCGTCACCGGGCGGAGTCAACAGCGGCATTTTTTTCTTCATCCGTGGCGGGGCGATTGAGTTGAAGTAACAATGCTGACGGCGGATGCGATTTCGCGTTTCATCGTCACGCCGGACGTGTCAATTGAAATGACGATGGCCTTGGGATTCTTCACACTCGGGTGCTCCATGGTGACCACCAAATCGGCGTCCAATTTGTCTGCGGTTTCCTTGTAGCGGCGGTAGGTTTCAACATGGGGCGGTTGGTCTTCGGTTGTGGCCGGGATTGGCCAACTGGAAGAAACCATCACCGACCGCTCGGTGCCCTGCTCAAGCAACCACGCAAATTCCGGTGTGGGCTTCGTTTTTGTTTTCCCCTTTTCCTCGGCCATCGAAAGAAAGCTGCAATGGTGGGGAATCTTGAAGAGATCCCAAGCGAGACGGGCGTCGTTCTTGTGGGCGCGGGTCGCCTGGACGATGTCAACCCAGCTATCCCAAGTCGAATCTGCGGTGATGAGAAAACGTGTATCCCGGCTGCCATCGCGGATGGTGGCCTGCATCACAAGACAATTGTCGTTGCGGTCCAGCACCTCCTCGCCTTCAGTCTTTTTCGCGAACGGGGAATGAGCAAAAAACTCGACACCTTCATTCTCGAGAGCAAAGCCGGGTACGCAACGGCCCGCGTCAACAAGCAGATCCAAATAATCGGCCAGCTTCTTGCCGTTTGATTCAAGCCAGTCCTTCAAGTGCTCCGGCCGGGAAAACACCTTGATGCCGCTTTTTGCCAGGAACCGATGCCGCGCTTCCGCCCGGATTATCCTCGTGTCGTCTTCGGACCCCTCCTCAACGATCAGGGCTGCGGGAACCCACAGTTCCTTGGCCTTCACCCGGTCCTTCCCCTGATATTTCTCGGCGTGTTCGAACCAAAACATTTCCGACGCTCCCTTGACGTGGTCGTTGTCGCCGTGAGTGAAGGCCAGAACATCCACCTCCTTGCACTTGGGCCAGCCAATATCGTCCTTGAACTGCTTCGCGAGGGGGAGGCGTTTGTCCGTCGGGTCATCCGGGTCGTTCGTATCGGCATAGTCGAAAACAAACTGCAAACCGTTGGTCAGCTTGACGAGACAGGTGTCTGCGTTTCCGAGGGGGTAAAAAATAACTTTGCTCATAACGTGCTTTCCGTGAAAAGCTGGCAGCGATAACGTACCGCCGGTCCGGCATTCTTTGTTTTAGCCGGATTCAATTTATTTGACAGCTTTCCGAACATAGTAGGCAGCGTAAGCTAAAACTGCCGACACGTCAAGCGCGAACCTCAAAATTCGATTTGCCCCTTGGAATCCGGGAACATTTCCCCCAAACGGATTCGCGCCACAACCGGGTTCACATCGAAGATTTCGGAAAGAGTTTTTTCCGCTTGCGCGCGGTTTGCTGGCAACAGGGAGGGGCTACTGGTTACGACAGATTCTGTGAGAATTTCTGACAGGGCCTCACGGACAAGTTTCTTGGGAAGGAGCAAACCTCCAATGCAACGGTTGGCCTGCCATTCCCACCAGCGCCCGCCATAAGACCGTCCAACCGGCCCGATGTCGCTATCTCTGCAAAGAATCTTCCTGCCCTCAATATTTGAATTTTTCCCCTCCGTCTGCGCGAATGTTGGCTGTCCCTTTTCTTCAATGAACAACGTTGGATGCAGCAGACAATGGCCCGTTTCATGCGCCCATGTGGTCCGGACCCGCCGTTCTGAGGATCGAAGTCCGTCTTCAAGTTTGCTGGAGACGCGTACCTGAAGCACTTTGCCCTCGTCGTCAAAAAGGGTGTAACCCATGGCGCCGGTGGGCAGGTCCTCATAGCCAACGCTGCATTGGAAATAACGCTCAACAAATCGGTCAATGCGGATGGCTTCCGGAGATTTCGGCATGTAACCGCTTTTGGCCAAGGCCTCTGAACAAATGTCGTCAATTTCGTCTGTGCTGAATGACAGGCGCAATTGAAAACGTCCACCAGTAGCCCTGTATGATTTCATTTTTTCTTGCTGGGGGGGTTGATCCGGTGTGCCAACTGCTCCGGCGAAAGTTTGCCATCCTTGACCTCTTCAATCGCCGTTCTGAATGCAACATTAAGATTTTTGTTCTCTTCGAGCAGGCGCTTCAAGTCTGAAAGTGATTCCCGGTGATCAAAAAGTTTGAAAACGTCAATCGGTATTTTAAAAAATTCAGCCAGTTTAATCATGACGGGCTCGGACGGATAGCGTTTGCCGAGTTCGATATCCGATAGGAAGGGCGGGGTGATGCCAAGCTTGCGGGCGAGTTCCCGCAGTGAAATGTCTAGTTCGTCACGCTTCGATCGGACAAATTCACCTAGAGTTTTTGCAGCCATAATTCTTTGTAACGTTGAAAGCTTACGCCGCCGACAGAAAATTGTCGAGGCAAAAGAGAATGCGACCAGCTTTAGAAATATTCATTATTGTTGTCCTCCTGCTGGCATTTCTGCTGAATGCGGAGGTTAACGCTTAAGTTCCCCCGTGTAAATACGGGCTTTTTGCCCCGCAGGCGAGGGTCGCCCTGCGACCCTCCGTATTTCCTATTTCAACTAATCCCAGTGCATTGTTCTCTGGGCATGACTTTTAGGCCAAGTGCGCTGCCTCTGCATTGGGCTCCGTGGGCGAAATTGGTGCCGCATGGCCAGCATGCTGTGTATCAAAGGAATGCTGGATATGCCGAAATGCTTGCGGCCATGAGCAAATTGAGGGATAAAGCATTGATCAAATGACAGCCGCGCCGTTAAACGAGCCGTTTCCCGTTCCACAGACGCTATCATCCGGTGACGTTATGCTTCGGTATGTCAAGATGGTGCCCGGCCAACCGCTCCGCCGGTTGGTTCCGTATTACCATTTCCGCATTTTGATTGCCGACGGCACAGAGGTGGGACACATCAATTTCCGCGTTGGCGACACGCAGCATGTCCGCAACTCGGCAGGGCACGTCGGATTCGAGATTTTTGAGGCATTTCGCGGGCACAGGTATGCGTATCAGGCGTGTCGCGCCATTGCCCCGTTCGTCCGGTCAATTTATGATGCCGTGATTATGACCTGCGATCCGGACAATCAAGCGTCCATTCGGATCATTGAGCGGCTGGGGGCGAAATTCACTGATGTAGTTCCGGTTCCGCCGCATGACCCACAGTTTCAGCGCGGCTCACGCTTCAAACGACGTTACCAATGGACGCCCTGAGATGAATTCCATCGCCATCCTCGGCAGCGCACGAAAGGCAAGCAACACCGCTCAAATCCTGCACCGACTGATTGCCGGTCACGCGTGCGATGTCGTTGATTTATGCATCTGTCAGGTGGCCTCATACGACTACGAGCACAAGTATCCCAAGCAGGACCAGTTCCTGTCCATCATCCATCGTATTGTTCAGGCGCCGATAACCATTATCGCCACGCCGGTTTACTGGTATTCGTATTCCACGCCGATGAAGGTTTTCATTGACCGCTTTTCCGATCTGCTGAGTTTCCAGAAAGACCTTGGCCGGCAATTGAGGGGCCGGCGATTTGCGCTCGTTTCTTCCAGTGCGGAGTTACAGCCGGACAAAACTCTCGTGGAAGCCTTTTCCCGATTCTGCGATTACCTCGGCATTGTTTTCGTCGGGTGTGCGCACGCGCAGAACGCCGGCGATTTCGTGGATCCGGCTGTCGTCGCCAGGATTCAGGAATATCTGATGACTCCAGGTTAATAAGCGGGCACGATTGCGCCGATGCGACTTCCCCATGTCAATGTGACCATGCCCAAGGGTAGCGAGGATATCGCCCGCTCATTTTACAACGGCTTGCTGGGTCTGCGGGAGATCCCCAAGCCGGAGGCGGTTCGCAGCCGGGGCGGAGTGTGGTTTGATGCCGATGGACTGGATGTGCATGTTTCGGTGGAGGAGCCGCGAACTGGGCTGGATGCCTGCCGGCATTTTGGACTGCAATGTGAAAACGTTGATGCTTTGCGGGCCAAGCTGGACGCTGTTGGAATGGCCACCGAGGATGGGCGTCCGGCACCGTGGCGGCGTTTCTTTGTGCGCGACCCGTTTGGCAATCGCATTGAAATCCACGAACCGGGAGGATTGCGGTCATGAATTTTAAGATTAACCCACAGTTTAACAGCAATCTGCTGAATTGATGGCCACTGACATTCATCCAGATCCTGACACCGGCGCCCGGTTGCATTCCCTTTACGCGCCGGAGGGCGGAACGCGCTCAATTTTTTCTTCCAGGGTCGCGGACTACGTTGCCTCTCGGCCTCATTACCCGTCGGCGATGTTCGACGCGCTTGCAGCTACTTGTGGTTTGGCGCCAGGGGCGACTGTTGCCGATATCGGCGCCGGGACCGGACTTCTGACCCGAGGTCTGTTGCGGAGGGGATACCGGGTGATTGCGGTTGAACCTAATCCGAAAATGCGAGCGGCCGCGGATGAACTTTTGCGCGGGGTGGAAGGCTACCGCAGCGTGAACGGTAGCGCGGAGGCCATCCCGTTGGAGTCGGATTCGGTTGATCTGGTGACTGTGGCGCAGGCATTTCATTGGTTCGATGTCGATCGGGCGCGAGCCGAGTTCCTCCGAATTCTCACGCTGCAGGGGCAAGTGGCAGTCATTTGGAACGACCGGGTTGTTGAAGACCCATTGCACGTGGCGTTTGACGAGTTGGCCGACAAGTACGGCGGTGCAAAACGGGCGGCACTTGTGGCCCGTGAAAAAGATCGGGCAGATGTGTCACGCTTTTTCGGTGAAACCCAACTTCAGGAGTTTTGCTGGCCTCATGCCCATGATCTCGCTGAAGAAGGATTCGAGGCGCTCGTCTTTTCCCGTTCGTATATCCCGGGCAGACCCACAAGTGAGGGAAAGGAGGTTGCAAACCAGGTGCGTGAATTGTTCCGGCGCTTTGCCGTAGATGGCACTGTTCAAAATTGAAAATGGAGGAAATAGCCATCACGGTCGCGATCCGTAAATTGAATCTTGAAAGAGGTGATTTGACTTCGCCGACGCCATAAATCAGGCGGTTGCCGGCGATCCCGAAACTCCATTTGAGATCGGTGCACAGATTCGATCTGGGAATTCAGAATAACAAATGAAGTTTTGGATTCGACGGAACGCTCACCTCTTCCTATAATCCAGTCATGGTGAAATCCAAGGCACAGAATCCTAAGGTCCACTCTGCCCTCAAAGAGCATTTCGGGAAATCTGCGTTGCACGAATTGGTGACTGCGACCAGAGAATTCCCGGCAACGGCACGTTTGGATTTGCAGGCCGCGATAACGGGCGTGCTGTCGGGGCCGTTACAGCCGAGAAAACTCCTGGGCGCTCACGCGGCTCACGGTTTCGAGACCGTGACGTTTGCACATTTGCTGGTTGAGCGTGACCAGGCAGTCTTGATCGCGCCGCTGCAGTATGATGAAATCGACGCGGGAGAAACTCTACCGGCTCGGTGCCTCAGAAACGCCCTCTGGCTCTGCAACGATGACAAACTCCCATTTGCGTTATTTCTAAGCCGGGTTCAGAAATACGGTCGCCCCGCTGGCCTCCACCTGGAACTGGCAGTCGCGCCGGGCGAGAAGGGACTGGATTTGAGCCTCCGGCTCCTGGATCGGATTGAGCGGAAAATTGCCCAGGCTGGCTCTTATCGAGGCAAGGTGTTGTCATTGGAAGTCACCGACAACTACTCCGGCGCAGTGGAGGGAGTCAAAGTTCACCGCCTGAAAACCGTTCAGCGGCATGAAGTGATCTTGCCTGAAAAAACCCTCAATCTCCTGGAGCGCAACGTGACCCGATTCATCCAACACCGCGACAAGCTTAACCAGATGCGGTTGGGAATCAAAAAAGGCCTATTATTTTATGGTCCACCGGGAACGGGCAAGACGCACACCATCCATTATCTGGCCAGCCGGTTGAAGGACCACACTACGTTGCTCATCACCGCCGAGCAGGTTGGGTTGCTGGATGAATACATCCAATTGGCCCGTTTTTTACAGCCGTCCATGGTGGTAATCGAAGATGTGGATTTGGTCGCGCGCGCCAGGACGTCTATGCGGAATCCCTGCGAGGAGAGTCTGCTCAACCGGTTACTGAACGAAATGGACGGGTTGCGTGAGGACGCCAAGGTGCTGTTCATCCTGACGACGAACAGACCTGATCAATTGGAGGAGGCGCTGACATCCCGTCCCGGAAGAATCGACCAAGCAATTGAATTTCCCCTGCCTGACGACGACGGACGGCGCAAGCTGATTGGCTTGTATAGCGGCGGACTGAAAATCGGCGAAGAATTGCTTTCGCTTTTGATTCAGAAAACCAAGGGTGGCAGTGGTGCGTTCATCAAGGAACTGATGCGCCGTTCCGCGCAGTTCCTAGTCGAGACGGCCGGTCAGAACCTGACGGAACGCCACATCGAATCCGCATTGGATGAGATGCTATTCAGCGGAGGCAGCCTCAACGCAAAGCTGCTCGGGCTCTCGCAGAAGAATTAGCCCTGCCCCTTAATATCAAAATGAGCTACGTGATCGTCGATGTCGAATCAGATGGCCCGATCCCCGCGGAATTCTCAATGGTATGCTTCGGTGCCGTGATTTTCGACGACTTGCTCGACAAGACTTTCTACGGAAAGACGCGGCCCATTTCAGATCGTTTCGTTCCCGAGGCTCTGGCGGTCAGCGGTTTCTCCCGCGAACAACACCTGACATTCGAGGATCCGAAGATCGTAATGGAGCGTTTCGGGGCGTGGCTGGCGGCACAAACCAAGGGCAGACCGATTTTTGTGTCGGACAACCTTGCGTTCGACTGGCAGTTCATCAATTACTATTTGCACCGCTTTCTCGGTCAAAATCCTTTTGGATTTTCCGGCCGGCGAATCGGCGACCTATACGCAGGTCTGGTCAAGGACGCCTCAAAAGCAAGGGACTGGAAGAAATATCGGGTCACGAAGCACACCCACAATCCCGTTGATGACGCAAAGGGCAACGCTGAGGCTTTGAGAGAATTCAAGAAACTCGGTCTCAAGATTTGAGGGATATGCCCAAACCAAAACAACGACAAGGCGTGAGATGTCGATGAAAATTCTCTTCGTTGAAAATCATGCTATCTTCGCCGAGCAAGTCTGTCACCAGTTTTTGGCGGGGCACTTGGTGCGTGTGGTTTCCAACTTGGCTGCTGCGCGAGAGGCGTTGGCCGCCGAGAGTTACGACTTGCTGATTGTTGATTACGATTTGGACGACGGGAAGGGGGATGAATTGGTCCGAGCGTGCCGCGTGTTGCATCCCGAACTGAAGGTCATTGCCGCATCGGCTCACGACGCTGGTAACGCTGCCTTGGTGAGAGCTGGAGCTTCGGCTGTCTGTGGCAAGATGGAGTTTGATGAAATTGGGAGTGTGATTGCCAATTTGAAAGCCAGTCCTCGAAACGAGTGAACCTGTGACTTCCAGAGTAACGGCATAATTCCAAACCGCATTGGCAACCGCTCGCTTGAAGGGTAATTTCACGGCTGTGCCTGATCGGGTTACCTTACCGGACGGCGTAAACACGGGAATTATAGGTTGTTGCTCGCGATGGCCTCACCAGCCTGGAAATCCATCGCGAGAACTGGCTCAAACTTGAGACGGATGCGTTTGAGCGGCAGCACCGCCAAGTGCTTTAGAAAGGTGAACCCCCAAGATGGCTGCCGGGCGTTTGAGAGGTCGGCGGCGATGATAGCCTGCAAGTCTTTGTTCTGGAGGCGAGTGGGGCTGCTGGAGGGGCGAAGGACGAGTGCGAGAGCATAGAGCGGCTCGCCCTGGTCATCGAAATGCTGGTGATATAGCTCGCAGCGCCCGGAAAAGGAGTGGTGTCTCAGCGCCTTGAAAAGGGCCGCGCAAAGTTCCGAGCCGGTCGGCTCTGAGCCCGCCGCGAGGCCGAACGCCATGACGTGGCCGGAGTGGTCGGCCGAAATTTCCGGCGAGGTCGTCGGCCGGGGCGGGGTGTGGCGGAAGATTGATCGTATGGCTGCGTTGCCAGAGCCGGTAACGACTTTGTAACGGCGGTCCATGTACGCGCTGAGGGTTCGGCTGTCGTTGGTGAAGGCCAGTAGCTGCTGGAGTTCGCCGAGGTCGAGAAAATGGAAGCAGGCGTTGATTTGCTTGCCTGCTTCAGTGAGGTGGGTGGCGATGTTGCGGAAATCGAGGCCGGCCATTTGCGCAGTGACGACGATGGTGGCGTGAATAGCGGGGACGGAGTCGAAAGTGCCGATGGGGCGCTCTGTGGCGTCGTGAATCGTCGCTCCTTCGCGGATGCGCTTCACCGCGCCGGTCAGTTGGCCCAAGGCTTTCTTAAAGTGCTTGGTCGTGACTTTAACGCGGCGCTCGCTCGTAGCGGAGAGCCCTCTCTCCAATACGGCCATGACCTTTGATTCGAAGAGGAAAAGTGCGTCGGGAGTAACCAGCAGGACGTCAGTAAGTTCTCTTTTTGCTCCGCTGGCGCCGTCGTCAACCTGTGGGCTCCGGTAGATGCCGGAACTGTAGCGCGTGGCTAGGAGCACTTGGACGCTCTGCTCAAGATTTCCTCCCTCGTTCTTGTCGTCTGGGTCGAAGTCGCCAGCCGGGGGCAGTGTAAGCTTGTAGATTTCCAACGAGGAGCTCTGGAGTTGCAGGAAGGAGAGTGGTTTGACCTGGCTTTCCGATGGCCGGGTGGTTTTCGCCGCAAGGTGGACCACGGCATCGAGTGCGGTTTCCTGGGCGGGTATTGGCGGCGGCGTTTGCCCGGGCTTGATTGGCGCCAGATTCTGGAGGAAGGATTCCGCAGGCAGGACAGGTGCGAGCAGCATCTCGAAGGTGGGGATCACCATCTCGTTGAAGACGTAGGCATGGAGAGTTGTTGCCGTGGCGCAGGCTCGAAGCATAGAAAGCTGGCCGGCCTCTGTCAGCGGTTGGTAATAGCGGAACGGGTCTCCTGGGACGTCGTCTATGGACACTCCGATGACGTCGAGGGTGTGGCCGTGCATCGTGACCGTGGTCGCCAGCAAAGCCAGTTTCGCGTCGAGAAGCAGGGCCTTGAGAACGTCGGACGGGAGCTTGAGGTAGAGCACTGGGGCTGCGTCCTCCGGACTCTGCTCGAACCGCAGGTGGGCGAAGGGTGCTCCCATCAGAACTTTTTCGTTGTCAGGCGTGGGGCGACGCATGGGGGCAACATGGGGATTTCTTCAATTTCATTCAGGGTCATGCCGACGCGTTTGAAAACTTTCATGGCCTGACGACCAAAGAAGAGATGTTTGACTCGAAAGCGTAAATCTGTTTGAAAATTCAGCAAGCGCCCAAAATACCCAGGATTGTATGCTGGCAGTCTGGCGGTCGAAACCATTTTGACCAGACCGCCAATGGCAAAATGACGGCAGCATTTCTTTCCGTGTCGGTGCTGTCGTGGAATGCATCATACGGAGAGGCGGTTTTTTAGCTGGCCATCGAAACCATTCAGGCGCTTCGCAAAATCGGACCATTTTTCGGGAGACAAAATAGATTCGAAAAATCCCGGGCCGGTGACGGGACCATAAGAGGTTTTCACTACCAAGCGGGTTTGCTGAAGTTCGAGCAGCCTTTCACGGTTCCTGAGCGCCCGCTGCAATAGGTTGTGGAGTTCGGGCAGGCTCTCGGCAAATTCCGCACTGATTTTTGCTGGCTTGTCGGCCTCAAGCAACACATCCAGATAATCCACCGCCGCCGTTTCGAAAAGGTGCTCAAGCGCACGATAATAAGCGACCAAACAGTCACGAATCTGGTTCCAGCGGTCCGGTTTCATTTCCAATTTTGTTTCCGCCTCCAAGGCCGCGACGATGCGCTCAATTTGTGACAGCAGTAGATTGCCGACGGTCAAGAGGATGTGCACAAAGTTCGGAATGCCCTTGGCTCGGCCACTCTCGACCAGCCTGTCCAAGCGATCCTGATGGCGCTTGACGAAATCGATGACGGCATCATGCAACACTTCAAAATGGCGTAGACTGCGGGCCGCTGGAACATGGAATTGGCCGTCGTCCGTCCCGCTTGAGTTATTAGCAGTCGGGTGGCGGCGCAACAATCGGGGCGGCAAATCAATATCGATATCGAAGGCCGAAAGGAATTTTTTCAGCCTTTCCTCATCGTCACCACTGGACAACACAGCCAACACATCCATGAAACGCTGCGGACTTTCGCGGGCCTCGCGGATTTGACGCTCCCGCCGAATATCCCGGCCCGAAATTAAGTCCTGAAGATTCATGGTGAGCACCAGCTGACTTTGTGGCTTCCACTCACCGGCGGATTGCACCCCCAACGCGGCGAGGGACGGTTGGGCGCGCAGCCGTTTCTGGTCGGCTTCATTCAGCTGGCAGCGTAGCGCGTTGTTGCCAACGGGTTCGGGCGTCAAGAAATAGGGACGTTGATTTCCCTGAACGATCCGGCAGACGGCATCTTTGGAAACCTGCCCCTCCGCGATTTTGAGCTTTAACCATTCTTCCTCCACCAACGCCTCGGCGATGCGGACGGGAAAATTGGCGGACGGCGCGGCGGCTTCGTCCGTATTATTGGACGCGGTTTGAAGCTGGTGCGCTTCCCGCAACACCACCGCAGATTCATCCGGGTCAAACCACGTCTTGGGGGAAAACTGTCTGGCTGGCACCGGCGGGAAACACAGCAAGACCTCGAGGTTGCCTTTGACGGCAACCCGGCGCAGGGCGGAATCCGTGAAGTTGGCGCTTCCCATCGCCAACATGACTTCCCTGCCGCAAGTGAATGCATAAGCCTTGGCATGCAATTGCTGAAAATGGTCACCATCCCTATAGCGACAGAGGCGGATGTCGAGGTCGCCTGCGGTGAACGCGGGGTCTTCGAGCCAGTTCTTGGTGAGCGTGGTGATTCCATTCTGGGTGTAAAGCGACAGCCGTTGCACCTTCTTGGTTTGGAGGACATGATCCACCAGCGACGGCTGGGCATCGTAAAAGCGGGATAGAACTGATAGCTGCGAGGCCGGGCTGGGCAACCGCGCGATCAACTGATCCCATAGCGGCGTTTCCAGGTTGCTCAACAACACCGGCAATTCTCCATCGGCGGATTCCGGCGCGGTTTTGGAAAGCCAGGGCACCTCGGCCAGCATGGTATTCAGGTTGGAATGGAGCTGTTCTGAAGGCCAACGTTCGGCGAGCGATTCAAAGAAACGAAAAGCCGACTGGAACAGCGGCAACGCATTCTCGTTCTTTTCCTCCTCGTAATCGAAGGCCGTGACCAGCTCGGCATTGGAGCCGAGACCATCCTGTGTGAAATTCGCGCTGCCGACGAGCAACAGGCCGCGACGCCGGCCGGCCAAAAGAAAAACCTTGGGATGAAAAACTCCCGGGAGGCTCAACGGGTGCAACAGGTAGCGGATATTGGCGAGCCGGGGAAAGGATTCTGAATTTTCCGCCGCCGCCTTCAGCAAATCCTGATACTCACCTTCATCGAGCAGGACGCTGATGTTGCCGTTGTCTTGCAGGCTCTTGAAATTTTCTAGGGCATAATCCTCAAAGAACCGCGCGCCGAAATTGTAAGTGGTGATGAGAGCATGCTCGAAGGAGTGTTTGTTGAGCCGCCCGTGCAAATCCAATTTGGATGGTAACTGGTTCATGATCGCAACCGGATTACCTCTTTCAATACCTGTTTGCCCCGGGCCGTGAGTATTAGCGGATCATCCAGGCCGCCGTGTTTGATCAACCCTATGTCCATCAGCACGGTGGTGGCTTGTTCGTGGCGGGAGGCCCGGAAGTGCGGGGTAAGATCCTGCTGTTTGACGAACCGGCCATTGGCCAGTTCAAACCAGCTCGCGTCCAGTTTGCGTTTCCGATATTTCACCAGGTCATGGCGCAGATTGGTCCATTCCAAAATGCCGGCAACGGCGTCGCGCCAGTCCAACTGCCCGGTGAGCCATACATCCAGCCACGGGAAAATTGTGCCGAGCCAGGCATTCTCCTTGGCTTGGTCGGCCACGAGAATCAAAACATCCTCGTCGTCCCGACCCCGCCACTTGCCGTAGAGCAGCGCGAGCACGACGACGGCCCGGCCCAGCCGCGTGGCAGGGGACACGCCGCGATCCTCGCAGACGCTCCACTCATTCAACTGGCTTTCGCCGTAAAACTTTTCCGTCACGGCGCGACTGGCGGCAACATCGGGAATGCCCGTCACGCCGAAGGCCTTGAGCAGGGCCGCCGGCGTGGAGCAATCGGCCCGCATGGTTTTTTTCAAATCCTGAATGAACGCCTTGCTTACCAATTCATCCAGCAGGGCTGGCTGGATTAGCCCTTCGGGATATGGTGCCAAGGCATCGAGCACCGCAGCCAGAAATTCTTCAAGGGCGAAGGCCAGGAACTGGTGGGCGGAGAACTGACGCCAAAAGGCGTGCGCTACGGCAAACGCGGGCGGGACCTTATATGGCAGCAGATCATGGTCGTCGTCGGCAATGCCGGCATAATAATGCGGCCAAAAGACCACGCCACCGTCCACATCGCGACGGTTCACGGCAATATCGGCGTCCTCGCACACCTGCAACACATGGAGGAACATGCCAAGCGTGGCCTGCCGATTCAGCGGGCGGGTGGCGGACGGTTTTTCATCCAGTTCAAAGAACAGGCGAATCAACAATTCTCGTTCCGCGTCCGCCGCGCGACCGGCGAGCGCATCCAGAGAATACCACTCCGCTGAATCCTCCAGAACGGTTTTGGGCACGCGCAGTTTGGTGCGCCAGTTACCGGCAAGATAGGGAGCCTTGGCCGTGGCGGCGGCAAATGCTTCAGCCAGCTTGCGACCAAATTCGGAGGTGACGGCATCCTCTCCGTTTTCATCCACGCGGACCAGGCCCAAGTCGTAAAGGCAACCGCCATAGTACTGGCCATAGCCGCCGGTCTGATTGGAGGGCAGCACCGGGAAATCTGTTTCGATGGTGTTGTCATTCCCGCGTGAAGCCAGAATGGTATTCACGTTCCGGATGCCGACGATGGGCAAGTCAGTTTTCCGGCCGAGCCGTAACGCGAGCGCAAAGGCGGCTTCGCGGCGCTGAAATTCCTCCTCAAACGAGATGCGCGCCCCCTTGACCTGCCGAAGCGCCTCAATATCGGCAATGGCCCACGTGTAGAAAGAATAGTAACGGGCCCGGTCGGTGGTGGTAATGATATTGGGCAGCAGGAAACCGGTGAGCGCATCGGACACGCGGGATAGGCCGAGCGGGTCGCGGCCCGAGCCATCCATCGCCACGCGGCGAGTCCATTGCGGCAGGAATTTCATTTTTTGATTGAGGGCTTGCAAGTTCTAGCTAGACGATTTAGCGGGCTTCAATTCCCACACCTTGGCAAACGGAGCCATGATGTTGGGCAGGCCTCCCTCGATAATCTTATCTTTGCCAAAAACCACCTTACCTTCCTGCCGTGTGAATATATTCATACATGAAATTACTTCACCATGTCGCGTAAGCCCATGCAAAACGATCGCCTCTCCCCTGGACGGGCAATCAATTGCGTGTTTGCCAGTCGCGGCAAACTCAGCCGGTGCCGTCCACGCTTCATTGATGATTATCACCGCAACCGCATCCAGACGTTTGCACGCATCCGCAACATAACGCATCACCATGTGCTTTTCGGCGCGGTCGTCCATTTGCAATTGAAGAATCTGCATACTTTTCTCGGTCATCACCAATGCTGTAGGCATCAAGCAGCCGTCCACCTCCAACATCCGCTTGGAATGCTGAAACCATGCGGTACACTTCTCTCGAAATGACTTTGCATTTTTCAAACCGTGGGCGATCCGGTCATCGAAGCCATATCTACGCTGCGCCTCCACCATCGGTAAGTCATTGCGGGTAAAAGTTTGCGCGGTTTGGCGGATGGATACCGAAGCACCATCTTTCAACCGAATCCACGAAATTCTCGGTTGCTGCGCTGTCAGCATAAACTCAGGCAACTCTTCATTGGTTCGAGTCGCTGAATCGAAGAATTTACATTGCCTAGGAACCGTGCCGGCGAGTTTGTCGTGGGCATCGCGCAAAAGTTTTCGCAGCGTGAGGTAACAGTGGCAAAGTGCATCGAGGATTTCTGATTTAGGTAAATCGCTGTCTATCCAGCGCCTTTCAACTTTTAATATGGCCTCTTCATCAACAGTTTGGTTGTGAATAAACCGCTGCAATATTGCACAGATTTCAGCCGGACGTGTCTTGGGTGGCAATTCCTTCTCAACAACCTTCCCATCAAACCAAGAGCCTGAGCCGGTTACCCGCAAGATGCTCTTTGCCTCCAGATCGCCCTGT
The DNA here is from genome assembly GCA_049523455.1 of Verrucomicrobiota bacterium. Lineage (GTDB taxonomy): Bacteria > Verrucomicrobiota > Verrucomicrobiia > Limisphaerales > UBA11358 > UBA11358. The sequence goes on from JBEKMW010000045.1 coordinate 17,455, forward strand.
TTTTCAATCTTGTTCCGGGCCTCCACCAGCCAACGCAAAACCGGATCGGCGCGCATTGTGTCCTGCCATCCAGAATACCATGTTTCAAAGTTGGTGATGGCGTGTTTGTGGCTTTGCAGAATCCATGTCACGCTGCGGAACGCTTGAATACAGGCCTGCAAGTGAACGCGGAAGTCATCCGGCTCAAAATAAGACTCGGACGCCTTGCCCCACAGCTTGGCGGCATCATGAAGCCGGCATTCTGCTTGAACTAAAGGGCATAGTATCGCTCCGCTCATAACCAGATCCAAATCCTCAATAATATTGCCGGATGTAGCCGTACGCTTTGTCGAAAAGGTCCTGGTCGGTGTGCAGCTTGTATTTGAGCAGCGTGCGACGAAGCTCCTTCTGCACCAAGCGCTCGCCTTGGCTCGTGTGCTGCCAGTCGGGAAAGCGGACCTTCTTCACGATGTCGTCAATGTCCGTCACGATACGCTCGACGATGATGTGGGTGTTTTTGTTTTTGGCCTCATTGAATAATTCCGTCAACGCCTCCTTCGCCCTGTCGCGCTCTTCCACGGGGTCGGCTTGTTTTTCGGCCTCGACCACGTCCTTGGCCAGTTCGAGCATCTGTTTCAGGAACTCCAGGCTGCTGATCAGCCCCTGCTCGTGGCGTTCCTTGATCTTTTCCAAGCGTTCGCCCAACTCGGTGAATTTCGGATTCCCAAAATGTTTTCGCAGCCTCGCAATCAATTTGATCTCGATCTCCTTTCCTCGTTTGGCCGGGTCGCTGTTCTTCAGGAAATCTTCCAATACCTGCGCGTTCAATATGAGCGTTTCTACGTCATCACGCACTGATTCCACATGGACGTTTTCATTGATGAGTTCTATTGTTTTCGCGCCGAGCGCATGCCAGAGCAACTTGCCGTTGCCACTCGGCGGCTTCACCGATTCATAAACCTGTGTCAGCCAGCGATAATCCTTCTGGTAGGCATTCAGGCACGGGTCGGGCGACAGTGCCTCCCAGATGTTCGAGAGCACCGTGTATTCGGCGGCGAATTTGTCACGCACCTCGTTGTTGGGCAGGTGTTGCTGCGCAGCCAGCAATCCCTCGTAGCCGCCGACCGTGCGGTCCACGCCGGGGAAAAACGACAGGCATTTCTGCATTTTTACTGGCAGCACCTTGCGCAATTCATCAATGTTGGAAACCACCAGCCGCACGGATTTCTCATCAAACGCCAGCGCCTGTGCCACGTCGTCGAAGATGCCGATGTAATCCACAATCAATCCGTGCGTCTTCTCCTGCCCAAAGGGGCGGTTCGTCCGGCAGATCGCTTGGAGCAGGTTGTGGTCGCGTAGCGGCTTGTCCAAATACATCGCTTGCAAAATCGGCGCGTCAAACCCGGTCAGCAGCTTGGCCGTGACGATGACGAATTTCAGCGGGTCAGCCGGGTCACGGAAACGGTCGAGCAATTTCTCTTCCGCATCCTTGTCACGGTTGTGACCTTTCCATTCATTCGGGTCGTCTGGCGCGGTGGACATCACGATGGCACTCGCCTCCGGCCCAATCAACTCATCCATCACCGCTTTGTAGAGCACACAACATTCACGGTCGAATGTCACCACCTGCGCCTTGAAACCGTTCGGCTCAACCTTCTGCTGGAAATGAGTGACAATGTGCTTCACCACGGCGCGGACGCGGTCTGGATTCTTCACCAGCACAGCCATCTTGGCGGCACGCTTGGCGAGGTCGTCCCGGTCCTGTTCGCTCAAATCGCCAGTGATGGCGTGGAATGCCTCGTCAATCGCCGCTTTGTTGATCTTCAGCTTCACCTCCGGCGCTTCAAAGTGCAGCGGCAACGTTGCCCGGTCGCGGATGGACTCCTGGAACGAGTAGCGGCTCATGTAGCCCTTCTCGTCCTCGTCCGCGCCGAATGCCCAGAACGTATTCTTGTCCGCCCGGTTGATGGGCGTGCCGGTGAGCCCGAACAGGAACGCATTTGGCAACGCCTCACGCATCTTGCGGCCGAGATCGCCTTCCTGCGTGCGATGCGCTTCGTCCACCATCACAATGATGTTCGACCGTCCGTTCAGCTTCCCGCCCGCCTCGCCGAACTTGTGAATCGTGGTGATGAGCACCTTGCGCACGTCCTGCCCGAGTAACGTCTGCAACTCCTGCCGCGTCGCCACGCCGACCATGTTTGGCACATCCGCCGCGTTGAACGTGGCGGTGATTTGCGTGTCGAGGTCAATCCGGTCCACCACGATCATCACCGTGGGATTGCCCAGCTTGGGGTGCAGCCGCAGCTTCTGCGCGGCGAAGACCATGAGCAACGACTTGCCGCTGCCCTGGAAATGCCAGATGAGACCCTTCTTCGGATACCCCTTCACCACGCGCTCCACGAGCTGGTTCGTGGTGAAATACTGCTGATAACGGCAGATGATCTTGATGCGGCGATGCTTCTTGTCCGTGGCGAACAGCGTGAAGCTTTGCAGGATGTCCAGCATCACCTCGGGCCGGAGCATGTTCTCCACCGTGCGCCGCACGTCCGTCAGCGAACCTTCCGGCTCGTTCTCCCGCGTGCGCCACGGGCACCACATCTCAATCGGCATCCGGATCGAGCCGTAGCGGTAACACTTCCCGTCCGTGGCAAAGGAAAACACATTCGGCACAAACATCGCCGGCACCTGCCGCTCGTAAATCTCGTTCACCTGAAACGCACCGTCGAACCATGTCACCGCGCTGCGCGTGGGCGTCTTGGCCTCGCCGATGACCAGCGGCAGACCGTTGACCACAAACACCACGTCGAACCGCTTCGTCACCGCGCCCGCTTGAAACGTCCACTGGTTGACCACGGTGAACCGATTGTTGGCCGGTTGGACCGCATCCACGAGCCGGATGGAAACGTGCTCGCCGTTGCGGCCAAAGGGCATCGTCTTCTCGCCCCGCAACCAGGCCATAAAATTCTCGTTAGCCCGCACCAGGCCGTCCGCCTGCACGGACAGCAAAATGGCCCGCAGAGCATAAATCACCTCGTCGGCACGGTCCGGTTGGGCGGCAATTTCCGGATTCAACTTCACCAACGCTTCGCGCAACCATGATTCCACCATCACGTCGCCGGGCTGACGCGGCACTTGCAGACCGGGGACATACGTCCATCGTGCTGGCTTGAACTCCTCGCCGAGCGAACCACCTGCCCCCGGCTCATGCATGGGTTCAACGGCAGTGCTGAGGCTCAGATTCTCGACGGCATCGAGAATCATCTGCTCGACGGTGTTGGATTCGTTGAAGCTCATGGTTTGGGTGGCTTGAGTCTCTTGGCTTGCGGCGATTGGTTTAACTTGGCCACGGCCTTCTCAAAATCCAAATCCACCGGACGCGGCTGCGCGTCCAGCAGCCGGCGATAGTGTTCATATTCCAATTCCGCTTTCTCCCGCGCGGCCTCGGCGGAGATTTTGCCGGCGTCGTTCAGCAGTTCGTGGGCGGACAACTTCAAAAAATCATCCAACTTGGCGATCCAATCCCGCATGGTCATCACCTGCCGCCGCAACGCCTGCAACTCGGCAAATTCCAGATAGGCGTTCACGATGCGGTTGAGCGCCTCCAGTTCCGGTGGCGTGAGATAATTCTTGGCAATGCTGACGTCCTCCTTGCGGATGATGCCGCCGGGCCGCGTCGTCTTCAAACCCATGTACGGCTGGCCCGCATCGGCGCGGGCGTGGACGACTTCCGCCGCCGTCTGCCCGTGCGCCGCCCAGTGCATCTTGTTCTGCACCGTGGCGAAAAACTGCTGCGATACTTCCGTGTCCGGCGCGTAATCCACGCTGGTCGCGTAAATATCCAGCACCTTTTGGTAAAACCGGCGCTCGGACGAGCGGATGTCACGGACGCGCTCCAGTTGCTCGTCAAAGTAATCCTTCTGCCCTTTGCCTGGCGGGTTCTTCAGCCGCTCATCGTCCATCGTGAAACCCTTGACGATGTATTCCCGCAACCGCTGCGTGGCCCAAATGCGGAACTGCGTGCCGCGATGCGACCTCACCCGGTAGCCCACCGAAATGATCACATCCAGATTGTAGTAATCCACCTGGTAAGTTTTGCCGTCGGTGGCAGTTGTGGCAAAATTTGCCACAACTGAATCGGCCTTCAATTCCCCTTCGGCGAAGATGTTCTTGATGTGCTTGGCGACAACGGATTTGTCCCTTTGGAACAGGTCCGCCATCTGGTTGAGCGACAGCCAGACCGTTTCGCCTTGCAGGCGCACTTCCAGGCGCGTGCGGCCGTCCTCCGTCTGGTAGAGAATCAATTCTCCGCCGGAGGGCGCAGGCGCGGGGGCAGTGGGCTTTTTCATAAAATGCTTTCCGGCAAAACGGCGGTGGTGCGGCCCAGATTCTCAACGGCATCGGGAATCATCTGCTCGGCAACGTTGGGTTCATTGAAGCTCATGCAAAGATGCTGTTGAGGAACTCCTTCAACATTTCGTTTAGGTGGCGCTGGTTGTTGGCGATGGAATATAGCGACAAATCAAACTGATGAGCTTGCTCAACGAGCGCATTTTGGCATTCAACGTCAGTTACCGGCACAGGAAACTCTTTCACCACCGTTGAATTGATAGTATTCAACCCACTCGAACTCTTTGCCCGACTCCGGATGTAGGCGCGACCACGCAAGCTGTTTGCATAGAGGCTTAGATAATCCGGCAACAATTTCGAGGAACACCGGATTCGGATTAGGTGATTTTGGTGAAGCATTCCATTCCGCTCAGAACGCCAGACGGCCACGCGGCCAATTTCGTCGATGCTTGCGTGACCTTCCACAATGAGAACGTCACCCTGATTCAGCGCAAACTTCTCTGCCTCGCCCTCGGTGCAGCGAATAGTCTTTACGTCGGTGAGGTCCACTTTCTCGCGCGCCACATTTGCAACGCGGAGATAAGGTTTTTCCACCGGCAACGAGAATCGGTATCCACCGAGCGTGATGCCGTAAACGACTTCGGCAAGTTGCGTAAGTTGTTTAGTTCCGGTTTTTCCCTCTGCTTTAGTGAAATGTTCTTCGACTGTGGCGGTGCGGGTGAGCGTGAGAGATTCCGCTGTTTGAAGCCATTTTTGTTGTGAATCATCCACCGCCCAGAGGATTTCGGCGATGCGGCGCTGCTGGTCGAGCGGCGGGAGGTCAAATTCCTCCAGCTTAAGCGTCGTCCAGTTGATGGTGGGCGATAGCGAGCCGACAGAAATCTCCACAGCGCGTTTCATGAACCGGCCGCTCATCATCAGGAACGGCAGGAACTCCGGCAGCACTACCGCCGGTTTGGCCCGCACCACCATTGCGTGCGCCGAGCAAATCCCGTCCACCTCCGCCACCGCTAGCTTGCGCTGATACGCCCGGCGGCGTCCGAAAATGATTTCGCCCTTCCGAAACCGCAGCTTCGTGCCGATGACATCGTTGCCCTTGCCCCATCGCCGGATGTGCAGACTGCCGGAATCCAGATCATCCAGCCCCACATAAATTTCCTCCGCCGCATCCGCCGGCTCGACGCGCTCGTTGACACTTTCGGCAAACTGCCCGAACGCCATTCGCCTCCAACCCCTGCGGTCAAACAGCGGCAGCTTGGCCCAGTGTGGATTGGGCTTGAGCTTGGCGAGCGTTGTGAAAGTGAGGGTCATCTACGGCGGTCCTCAAGTTCATCGCGCCATTTCTTTAATTTGGCAACATCCTCGTTCAATTCATCGGGGTGAGGCAATTCCACCGGAGCTTCCGACGATTGTGAGTGTTCGTAGCGTGAATACTTTGTCATCATTTCATCAAGCAATACACAGTCTTCAGGTCTGATGTCAGAGAGTTTTTCCAGTTTGCCTTGGGTATTGATCGCCCGGCGATGACGCTGAATCACATCAGCAAGCAAATCCAATTCGATTAGTCGTTCAATGATTTTTCGCGTCTCTGTGCAGATTGACTGCGCGTGGAACCGATAGGCGGCGGCTCCTTCTTTCTCAAGCACGGCACGCGCTGCCGCGATTCTCGCCGGGAGGTGCTGATTCAAAACGGCCTTCGGCTTGGATGTCTCGATGGTCTGGTCTCCCGGTTCTCCCGCACCCCAGGGTTCCATGCAAATCGAAATCACCTTGGTGGGTATATCTGCTTTCTTGGCGTAGTCCTGCAACATGCCTAAAAGCGAAAGGCGGTGCGTGAATACCAGCACCTGACGGGTTTTGGAAAGATCCACCAAGCGCTGAGCCACGGCTTCTTCAAAATCGAGGTCGAGCGATGAGATAGGATCATCAAAAACAAATGTCGAACTATTCGGTTTCGCGGCTACATCAGCAAGGAACGCAGCGAGGCTAACAATGCGGCGTTCGCCTTCACTCAAAACTTCCTGAATTGGTTTATGCCGGATTGCGCCCCTCAATTTTACCTGATGCAGAACAGCGCCTTTTTCAACACGAGTTTTTTCAAGCGATACCTTCACCCGTTTGGCTCCCAAACGGTTGAGTTCGGTGTTGAATGCTTCAACGTATGCGGGCGTGATGAGCTGTTCCGCAAGAGTGCCTTTCTTCAGTGAAATTGTTTTGGTCCCGCACAAATCTTTTGCTTTATCCAAAACTGCAACTTCGCCCAGCCGTTTGACCTCAGCTTCCACTGCGGTCTTCTGAACGGCTATCCATTTTCTTGCTGCCAGTTCCTTTTGTTTATTTTGTTTTGCGGTCCGCTCTGATTCGTTAAAACCTTCGAGGAAGTGTTTTGCCTTTGTCACGTACTGGTCCGACAAAGCTCTCGCGCCTGCCGTCCACTCTTCGATCGCTGGATACGCTCCAAATTCATCCGTCTCTTTGTCAGCGATAAGGACAGCACGCCGCAACACCAACAAAGCGTAAAATCCCAAAAGCGATTCCAGCATATTGTCATCCATGCCAGCACTGGTGGTTTTGGCCTTGAGTGTGTCCGCATCTGGCAGTTTTGGAATTTTGGTGATTGCATCTTGAAGTTTCTCTTTCGCCGTCTTTGCTGCCGTTGCCGCTTCGTTTGTTACATACTCATCGAACGATTGGAGCCGGTGTTTTGCCTCCGGTGAGAGTTCCTGTTGACAAAGCACACACCGCGCATCGGCATCGGTGTGTGGGAACGATTTTTCTGGGTAGGCAACTTCAAACGAGTAAGTCCGGGCGATTGACCAAAGATCGAGCCACTGTTTTGTGCCGACACCGTTCAAAACGGCGTCGCTCAAACTGGCTTTTGCAGCAAGTTCTGCCGTTTGCTGTTTTTCTCGCGCCGTTCGGCGAAGTGTCATCAGTGCTTTGGATGCCTCATCTGAATATGCGGTGCAGTGCTCGTTGAGCGTCGTGACAAGGCCATCAACAAATCCCTGTTTGACCTCCAATTCCTTGGCCCGATCTTTCGGCGATGTCTCCGCAAGATATTTTGCTAACGCATCTAATTCGCTCTGATCTTGTTCAGTCCAACAACAATGCATGTCGACTTCAGATTGATTTGTCGTTGCTTTCAACAATTCATACCACCTGCCACTGTTGGTGGATGCGTGTTCAAGCGGCAGAATGGGCAATGCTTTTGATTTAGAAGAAATTAAGTCGGACAACGTCTTTGCAACGTAATCGCAGAGTGAGGCGAGGGCAGACAAAAAAATCAGGAAACGAGGTTCATAAGCGGGCGGTGTCTCTGCTGACAAATAAGATTGGCCGCAATGAGCATCAAAAATGTCAATGGTTGAAAGCTCCGGGGATGGCTTCGACCCAGGAGTCCATTCAAAAGAATGCTGGCCCGAACCATCAGAGAATGAAATTGTGCAGCTTTGCTCTACTGATTGGGCCTCAAAAACATTTTGGTGGATTTCTCCCTTGTGCCGTGAATGGCATGAATTGTTTAGAATGCGAACATAGCCGGATTTGCCTGATCCGTTGGGACCATAAATTACTGTGAGTGTTTCTGTTCCAAAATCCAGTGGCTTTCGCGGATTGAGATGATTAATGCCTGAAATCTTTGATAACGATTGCAACGATACCGCACCGACTTTGCTTCCTCCAAGTGAACTGAAATGAGGGAGCGGGTCTGGCAAGGCCAGTTTGCCGCTGGCTTCGGTGACTGCCATTTCAGCGTAATTGGCGACCTCAGCTTGGCCGATCGCCTTTCCGTCTAACAGAGCCTTTGCACCATGCTGCAGCCAGATCGGCTGTTTTGCCAACCATTCATCAAGATCGCTTTCAATTGTCACAGGAGCTGCGGTCATTGTGAAACGTGTTCGGCATCAGTTGGGTTTGTGGTCAATTCATTTTGGAGCAAAGATGCGGCCTTTTTTAGAATCTCAAGCCCATCGCCTTCCCTAGGAACCACACCCAGAAGGAAATCTTCGTCGAGATACTCGGTCACCCAGTGAGAATCGCCTCGTCTTGGCCCTACGATCTTGTTCTTTGCACAGAAGGCTTCGATCACTGACAAACAGATTCGGAAGAATGACAGGGATTGCTTTTGCGCCATTTGCAGTCCTCGCTCGAAAGTGAACTTCGATCCACCAAGGTCAAGCACAAAGCCATTCCCGCGCACGATGCGGAGCTTTCCTTCTGGAGCATTAGCGCCGAGGTAATTGACACCTTCGCGGATTCCTTGAAGCAGTTCATAATGCCACATTCCTCCGGCAGGCAGGAGAGGCTCTAGGTAATCCTTTAACGCGCTGTGTGTTATTTGCACCAACTTTTCCTTTGGGATACTGACGTTGGTATTTACTACCGCAAAGCCGGAATGGAATGCGGAGTAATAATAACCGACAGCAGCCAGCAGGTAGTTTTGCCGCTTATGAGCCGCTTCAGCAGAAGCCCACATTGCGAGCGCCCATGCGAAGTGGGCATTAATGTTCATCTGGCGTTTGTGCAGATCTTGGGTAGGGTTCTCTGTGGTCATCGGGGTTCCTTCCTTTGGAGAACGGCGTCCTGCGGCAGCAACGCATTGAGTGCGTCACGCACCCGACTTGAGCTTGTGAGCCAAGCTTCCAGAACCTTCGGGATTTCGTCGGATGCGAACGCGGCTCCCGGTCCGTTGCCGCCCGGCGAGGCGGGTGCGACGTAGAGCGGGATGCTCAAGTTGCCGTCCTTGGCGCGGATTTCCTCCAGCGTGGCGACGCGGGTGAAGCCAGGTTCGTCCTTGAACTGTTCGTAAGCTTGAACAATGCGCTCAATGTGGTCGTCGGTCAGAAAACTTTGGGCGCGTTCGCGGGTGACTTCATTGACGGCGTTGATGAGCAGAATTTTATTCTTCCGCGCTTTGGGCTTGGATGTCCGGCAGATGACGACGCATGCCTCCATCGGCGAGTTGTAAAAAAGGTTCGGCCCAAGGCCGAGAACGCACTCGATAGCATCGGCCTCGATCAGCTTGCGCCTCATCTCGGCTTCCTCATGCCGGAACAGAACGCCGTGCGGAAACAGAATGGCGCAACGACCATTCTTCGGAGTGAGGCTGCAAAGGATGTGCTGCCAGAAGGCGTAGTCGGCGCGGCCTTGCGGCGGCGTGCCGTAAAGATTGCGTCCCCACGGGTCGGAGGCAAAGGCGTCGCGATCCCATTGCTTGATGGAATATGGCGGATTGGCCAGCACCACGTCGAAGCGCTGAAGGCGATCGCGCTGGACGAATTTCGGCTCGGACAAGGTGTCGCCACGGACAATTTGAAAATCCTCAATTCCGTGGAGGAAACAATTCATCCGGGCAATGGACGAAGTCATCAGATTGCGCTCCTGCCCGTAGAGGCGGACGTTGCGCCATTCCTTTTTCAGCCGGCGTAAATGCGTGATGCACGAGAGCAACATGCCACCCGAACCACAGGTGGGGTCATAAACGGATTCGCCCGGCTGCACGTCGAGCATTTCGGTCATCAAATGGACAACGGTGCGGTTGGTGTAAAATTCAGCGGCGGTGTGGCCAGCGTCGTCGGCGAATTTCTTGATCAGGTATTCGTAGCCTTGGCCGAGCTCGTCCTCGGGCAGATTGGCGACGGTCAATTCCAGCGTGCTAAAATGCTCGACCATGTCGCGCAACATGGCGTCCGAGAGCCGGTCTTTGTTGGTCCATTGGGCGTCGCCGAAGATGCCGTAGAGCTTGTCTGGATTGGCGGTCTCAATGGCGCGCATGGCGGATTGCAACGCGGCGCCGACATTCTTCGCGGCCTGCCGCACCTCGCGCCAGTGGGCTTTGGGCGGAATCTGGAAACGATGCTGCTCCTTGCCGGACGCGTAGCGTTTGTCGCCACCCGACTCCGCCAGCGCCATCTGCGTTTCTTCGTCGAACACGTCACACAGGCGCTTGTAAAACAGAAGCGGGAAGATGAATTGCTTGTAGTCGCCGGCATCAATCGTCCCGCGCAAGAGCGTGGCCGCGCCCCAGAGATAGGATTCGAGTTGTTGTTGGGTGATGCGAGTCATTTGTTGAGCACCTGTTTGAACCACAGAATTGCAGCCTCTCCCTCCATTCGAACGACCTCGCCGACCGCACGACTGTGGCGGATGCCGTTACGGAGTTCGGCCAATTGGTCGAACTTGGCCGCAAGTGCTTCCTTCGTTCCGAAACGAGATTCAAATTTCGGCCATGGAGCCTTGCCTGTAATCGTGTCCTGCAATTCCCGCAGGTCGAAGTACTCCAGCTTGCCTGACAGCGTCTGGAAGCGCTCGGCATCCAGAGAGGCATTTTTCTTGGTCGCCCGGGCAATACGTTCGTCCACCTTTAGTAACACATGCGGCGGGATTTGAGATACGTCACCGCCAAGCGTCGTTTCCAGGGCTTTACGCACGCCCAGCTCGACTTGCTCCGTGGCGGCGTCCAAATCCCGAAGTTGGGGTGGCAGGTCTAGCCGTTCTTTGATCAGCAGGTTTTCGATCGCATCTTGCAGGGTGCGCTGGCGCTCCGCGACGAAGGCTTCGAAATCGTCCGGGCCGAATGGGTTACGAAGGAGGATGTCAAATGCGACCGCTGATATGAAGTGAGACTCAAGAATGCCACGCACCGTAGCTTCACCACTTTGTGCGATCAACTCCGGCAGGTATTCGTTCGGCAGACGCGCCTTGATGACGTGACGATTAGTGTCGGCAGTCAGCGGCGTGCGGTTCAAAATCGAATTGCCGAGACCGCCCTTAATGTTCTTTTTGCACCACGCATCAGTAACGATGTGATGATCGTCGAGGTCACCGTGCTGTGGCACGTCGCCCGTCATCCAATCTCGGGCGCCCTGCAAAACGAGCAGATTGAAGATACCGTTGTAAACGGACGTGCCACGCTTTGTTTCCTTCCTCAGGTCGAGATTGCGAAAGCGCTGTGCGAATTCAGCAATGAGGGATGGCTCGGCGGCATCATCATCAAACCATGCTTTCATGTCTAAAAAGTCGCGAGAGGTGGTTGACTCGACGGAGCCGGAATACCGGTTGTTGAAGACGGAGGCCCAATACCAGTGGCGAAGTTTGCGCCTGGCGTCGAGTTGGCGGGCTGCGGGAAGAGTCTTGCTATGGGCGCGTAACGCGGCAAAGCCTGGGAGAATAGAAACATAAGGAAGGAAGGATGAGCTGACCGCTCCATATTCCTGTGGGTGTTTCAGAACATTGATTGCGCCTTCCAGTGCCTCTACAGCGGAATTCCATCGGGCTTCAAAATCGGCAGTATCAGGTATGAGCACTTCTTTCCGTCGCGTCCCATCGGGGTCGCGGACGGACTTTTCCTGCGCAGGCAAAAGAAAATAGAGGTATTTGGGTGAGCAGTAACCCTGCCGCAGGATCGACATCACCTGGAGGATATAGACGTTCATCTTGTCCGTCTCGACGAAGTCAAGACGCTGGGCTGCGTCTCGCCACATAAGTTTTAGCTGCAACCCCTTGGGTTTTAGCAGTGCGTTGACGAGGTCGAATACGTCCAGCCGGACTCCCTTGCTGTTTACTTGCGTGAAAATGTCGCAGACCTTGTCAACTTCCAGCTCTTGGTCGAGTTCGATGAAGGCGATCTGGTACTGTTCAGTGATTCCCTTGAGGTGTTCTCCGAAGGCAACTGCGTTATCGACACATTTTTCAGCCTGCTTGAGCGCAGGTTGATCATCGGCCGCCGCCGCGGCTGCTGCCTTCTCTTTCCAGTGTCGCTCGTAGCCCTGGACCCAGTTCGGTAACGCCCAGCCACTCTGGCCGATGATAGACAACGGGAAGATGTGACCTTCGTACTGCGCTTTCGGGTTGTTAATGACGTTCGCCCAGCCACGGCTCCAATCGTACTCGAACGCCTCGTCGTACTTTTCGTCCATGAACCGATCAACACGGACAAAGTAAAAGTAGCGATTGGAGCGATTTGGCAAGGGCAAGTCTGGTGCAAGGAAGGCATAGTACATGGCCGTCAGCCGCTGCTGACCATCCAGCACAATGCTTTCCTGCTTGCCATTTCCCACGTACCCGTAGATCGCCTCACACGAGAGTGCAGAGAAACTCTCGGGCTTCCCCTTCCACAGCAAGAGGCTGCCGATATAGTAGTCGAGGAATATGGATCGCATCAGCTCACTGACGTCCCAAGGCTTCCATTCGAACTCGCGCTGGAAATCTGGAATGACGTAACGACCTTCCTTGAGCCGCCCGATCAGCGTGATAAGGCTGATGTGATCTGGTTTTTGGGCATCTTTCATTTCAACAATTCCTCCCGCTTGAGAATTCTGACGAGTTTCTCTTCGGCAGTAAATGCCGCCGTGGCACTCGCCCGCAACTGCTTCATCGCCGCTTCCACCGTCAGCTCGACTTGGTCATTCTTCGGTTCGATGTAGCGCGGGATGTTCAGGTTGTGGTCGTTGGCGGCGATTTCCTGCAACGTGACGACACGGGCGATACCGGTCACGTCCTGATATTTCCGATACCACTGGTGGATGTGGGCGACGTGTTCGGGCAGCAGTTCGTTCTGCGCCCGGCCGGTTTTGAACTCTTTCGAGGCGTCCACGATGAGCACCTTGTTTTTCCGGTCTTTTGCCTTCCGCTGGCGGAAAATGAGGATGCACGCGGCGAGGCCGGTGCCGTAAAACAGATTCGGGCCGAGGCCGATGACGGCTTCGAGCAGGTCCATGCCGAGAATCTTTTCCCGTATCTCACCTTCCTTGCCCATGCGAAAGAGCGCGCCATGCGGCAGCACCACGGCCATACGTCCGCTTTTTGGGGCCATGCTCTTGATCATGTGCTGCACCCAGGCGTAGTCACCGCTTTTGCCCGGCGGCATTCCGGCAAAATTCCGCCCAAAGGGGTCGCTGGTCCAAACTTCTTCGCCCCACTTCTCCAGCGAGAATGGAGGATTGGCGATCACGCAGTCGAACGTGGCAAGGTTGTCGCCCGCAAAAAAGGCAGGATTGCGAAGCGTGTCGCCACGCACCACCTGAAAATCCGATGCGCCATGCAGGAACAGATTCATGCGGGCGATGGCGGACGTGGTCAGATTCTTCTCCTGCCCGAACAATTTGCCCCAGAGCGTGCGGTCATCGCCGTGGTTCTCCTTAACATGGTGAACAGCTTCCAACAACATACCGCCGGTGCCACAAGTTGGGTCGTAAATGGATTCGCCCTCCCTGGGGTCGAGGATGTTGACCATCAACCGCACCACAGGGCGCGGCGTATAAAACTCTCCGGCCTTTTTGTTCGTGGCGTCGGCAAATTTCTTGATGAGGTATTCGTAGGATTGGCCGAGAATGTCCGCTTGCGCCGCCTGATTGCCAAGGTTGATGCGGGAGAAATGCTCGATGAGGTCACGAAGCAACGCATCCGGCAGCCGGTCTTTGTTGGTCCATTGCGCGTCTCCGAAGATGCCGTAGAGGGTTTCGGGGTTGGCCTTTTCAATCCCGCGCATGGCCCGTTGCAACCCCTGGCCGACATTGCTCGCCACCGTGCGCACGTCTTCCCAATGGCAATCCTCCGGGATCTGGAAACGATAATTTTGCGGGAACTTGGCGTATTCCTCGTCACCGCCGGACTCCATGAGGGCAGCCTGGTATTCCTCGTCGTGCACGTCGGAGATGCGCTTAAAGAAGAGGAGCGGAAAAACGTAGGTCTTGAAATCCGCCGCATCCACCGGCCCGCGCAAGATGTTCGCCGATTCCCAGAGGTGAGATTCGAGATGGCTCACGGTGATGGTTTCTTGAGAGCGTCCATCATTGACGACGGATTTCTGCGAACTGATTTCCATACCCATGCAGATTCGACAGCATCATAAGCCGCGCCGGATTTTAGGCAATCGCAAAACTTCGAGCAGAGTACACGGATTTGACGGTGCTTTCAGACCGCATCGTGTCGCTGCGCCCGAAATCAATAAACCAGCACCAGCACCGCCGCGTCCTGTGCCGATTTCACCACGTCCTCAAATTTCTCGTCAGCCGTATTCGGCGCTTTGAGTTTGGCGCTTGGCGCAAACGTCCAGCACCGATTCCAGGAAGCTCAACTTGAAACTGCTCTTGACGGCGTATCCCCGATCCGCCCTCCCGGAATTGGCCGCCCACGGGATTCGAACCCTCATCTCAGGACAATTTGCAACCCTGGCAAAGCTCGGTCTGGACCGGGAGCTACTTTTTTTGGCCGGTCTTAAGCTGGATCTGGAATTCTTCAAGTCATAGCCGGCGCTTCGGAGACGACTTTGACCCTGACCGCTCTCGCCGCCCGCCTCAACCTCTATCTCCAATGGTGAAGATTCTTTAGTCAAGTGGCGCAGTCCTGGCAGCGCCCGGCGAGGGAGACGAAAAAGGCGCGGCAGGCAATCACCCGCCGCGCCGCATGGCGCTACGATGGCGCTACCAAGTGACCGTTGGCGCAACGCCCTTGCTGCCCACGTCGCGCCGGAAACTGGCCGCCACCCGTTGTGACCCGACAACCCGAACGCCCACCCGCCGCAACGCTTGGCAAAGTCTGTCCCCCGCCGACGTGCCGCCGCCACGCCCGCCACGCTTGGCGCTGGCCTTGAAACCCGCCGCCGCCGCCGCCGCGTCCAATGGCTCGCCCGCCAGCAGCAGCGCCGCCGCTTGGCCTATCTTGTCGGCCAAGCCCCGCAACCCCTTGCCGCTGGCTTTGATGGCCGCAATCCGCCGAACCAGCAATCCCGCACGGCGCGCCGCCATGCGCTCGACTTGCAACCGCGCCAACCGCTCCGCCCGTGACTCGCTAGGCATGGGAATTGCCGCCAGCCAATCCGCCGACAGGCTGGACAACGGCACCGCCTCGCCGCACGTGTCGGCGCTGATGGACGCGACCACCGCCCGCCACGCCACCCGCGCCGCCGCCAGCAGATGCTTGACCCCCGCGCCGTCGCGCTGCCATGCCGCATCCGCTTCCCC
>JBEKMW010000046.1:0-32573 GCA_049523455.1 Verrucomicrobiota bacterium
ACAAATGAGATTGACTCGCTCATGGACGGGGTCTAAACTGGTACCGTGAACACCGAAAATCCAGCCCGGCTGAGCTTGGGTTAATAATAATGTTAGGCCGCCAAAGGCACCGTGACATTTACGCCACATATCCTTGCTGAGGTTCGGCTACTGAAGACTGCCGAAGGTGGCCGCGAGCAACCAACGCCGCCTGATTTTTTTGGTTGCTCAGTTGGTGGTGGTGGCGAGTATTGGGAGATGCGCATGGATATGCGTGGTATTGGTAGCTTGTCACCCGGCTCGACAGCACAAGTTCCGATTCAGTTTTTGCGTCCAGAGTTTATTCTGATGTGGCTTGGGGTGGGGGCGGTGTTCTCGATCAGAGAGATTGGACAGGGCAAAGTAATTGGTTCTGGCACGGTTCTTGAGAATTTGTGACAGTTTGGCAGTATCAACGCGCCGGAGCCGACCCCGATAAAAAGCATCGGGACTTTCAGCGGCCAAAGCGCTGCCTCTTCCGCCTTCGCCAAGGCTATGGCGGACAGGTGAGATTTGGATTGAGCGACGAAGATTGGATGTCATAATTGCATTCGAAGCGTGGCCGCCGGTGGCCGCGGGCTCAACGTTAGACGGCTTCGACCATGAGAACTTTTATCATCATTCTGTTTGTCGCATTCGCCGGTGGTCGTGTGGCGGCGTCCGACTACATCAAGATTGCGGTTACTGCCAATCCCACGAACGATTTCAAGCTAGCGATCGCGACGAATGACGTCCGGTTCGTTGGCTACATGGGATATGCCTTGGTAGTTCCTGGTGTTACGAATTACTACGGCGGTTATGACAAATCTAACGGTGTCAAGATTATCGCTGGCACGAGCGACGTGGTTTCACCCACTTCGTTTCCTAGCGATCTGGCGGACCGGTATGCCAGTGCTTACAACGCGCTCCTGCTTCAGTATGAGTTCGCAAGCGCTCGTGATTTCGCCGGCATTGGCGTGCAATTGCGCGCGGAAGGACAGAACATTGTGGTAAACCGCATACTCCCGGACACGCCGGCGGCTGCTCAAAACGACCTCCATGTTGGCGACCGCATCGTTGCCGTGGCGCAGGGCCAAGAGCCCGCCGTTCAGGTTCAAAGCATCATGCAAGCGGCCCGTTCGATACGAGGTCCAAAGGGCACCACGGTGCGTTTGACGATCATTCCCGCTGGAGAAGACGATGCCCGGGTGCTGAGCTTTGTGCGGGGCGAAGTTGAGCTGCCTTGGGGAGACGGCTTATTGCTGGCCACCGGAACAAAGGCGCCGGATATCGAGATGGTTGAGGTTGCAAACAAGGCCGGCGAGCGGCTGTCAAACTACGCCGGGAAAATCATCATTTTGGAATTCTGGGCAACCTGGTGCGGTCCCTGTCAGACCAAGATGGCCAAGCTTCAGAGC
This sequence comes from Verrucomicrobiota bacterium, assembly GCA_049523455.1. GTDB lineage: Bacteria > Verrucomicrobiota > Verrucomicrobiia > Limisphaerales > UBA11358 > UBA11358. The sequence goes on from JBEKMW010000046.1 coordinate 1,416, forward strand.
TATCCGGGCGAATATCCGGCTTGGAAAGGCAACGTGGTGTTAATCGCTGCCAGCATCGACGATAGCGCTGAGGTAGTCGCCCAACACTTGAAGACGAAGGGATGGGACCAAACTCACAACGTTTGGGTCAAACTCTCCGCGATACGGGCCTATCACATTGGCGCCATTCCGACGGTGTATGTCATCAGCCGGCAAGGAAAGATTGTCGCAGTGAATCCTCCCGACCTCCCGCAGGTGGTGAACCATGAGCTTGAAGAAAAGTGAGCCGCTGATGCCAAATGACCACACACATCAAGCCGAACAACTCGCCGGAACCGACAGCCACTGCCCCTTGAGATTTGGGTTGAGCGATGAAAATTGGATGTCATAATTGCATTTGGCGCCTGGCCGCCGGCCTGTCCCGTCGTAGCTTCGGAGCGAAGACGGATGGCCGTGGTTCAGCTGAAACGTTAGGCCGGTATGCACACGCCGGAACCGCCGCCCCGCCGGGCAGTCGGGCGTTCGGGTAATTTGTCAGCGATTATTGCAGCCGACCGGGCGGTTCCGGCGGCGGTCGCTGAGCTGGGTCGTTAGGCCGAGTATGATTGCTACGCTTCTAAAAACAGCTGATGGAGATTTTGACTCCGGAGCAGTCTCTGGTTCGCTAATTTTCGCGGTCATTATTTGTATAGAGGTTTGGATACTTTTCGGAGCACTTAAGCGAGGCCGTATCCCATACGGCGCTGGCCGCTGGGGTTCTCCGATTTGTTGGCTTGAGCGCGAAAAGAGTCCGTTTGGATTTTGGTTTCTCTTTGCACTTTACTGTTTGTTTGTCGGGTTTTGCGTATTCACGATTTGGGCACTTTGCTCTGGATTGTTCCACAAGCCAGCTTGATTCCGTGATGACTCGGCCTAACAAACACGCCGGAGCCGACGGCCACTGCCCCTTGAGATTTGGCTGTCGGGGGCGGATCAACGTGAGAATAATTGTTGGATCAAAACGAGGCAAAGGCTCACCTCGCCGAATACCAGGCCCAGCTCGACGGTGCGAATTAAATTCGCGCATTCCTTTATGAGCAAAGCCGAAGAAATCGAATCCCTCACCTGTTATGTTATTTGCCCAGGATAAAAGAAATCACAGGATATTCGTTAAGTATGTGTCCGTTTGAGTCTGTGCACCAAGCTCTTTGCAACTGCCACACGCCATCTTTGGAGGCTTTCACAACAGTATAATGATATTTGAAAGCCTCATTTTTCTTTGTGGCAATGAAAGTTCTGGAAATTGGATAAACTTCAGGATTCTCTTCGATCGGTGTCCAATCGGAAACCTGCCCGCGTTCGTCTTTTAACCAGCCGGGCAATTTCCCTAGCTCTTTTAAATTTGAAAGGAATTGTTCTGCTTCCTTTGTAAAAGCATAACCCGCGACATGAGATGAAAGTTCATCTACTTCCACCTTAAATGCGGCGAAAGGTTTGCCATTGCTGCGCTGGAGATACATTGTTCGTTTGGGAAAATTAAGCGTGGCCTGATGCCGCGACAAAAATCGTAATCCAAGAAGATTTTGGTCCGGGCAATCGCCCAACATGAAATTGGTGTAAGCCTCGCCTTTCAAAACAATTTCGGGGAAAAGGACCACGTTTACCAGCAGACCGGCGGACATTTCCATTTGGACGGAAAAATTGGCTTGGTCCGACGTTTGTTCCCGCAACGTCCGCAGTTCCTGCTCGAACCGTTTCGGCTTCAGAGCAACATCAATCGGGCAGCCAGTATCAACGCCATAATACGAATTTGAGTGACCGAAAAAGTTTGTATAAATCCAAGGACGGCCATCAGAAAAAGCAAGTGGAAATATTTCACATGAATTTTCATTTCCGGGATGGTCCGGGTCGAGGAAGCACATTCTGTTGGCGGCAAAATCCAATTGGATGCAATAGTGCCGGAGACAGTCCATGCCTAAGATCCCCATGAGCGGACGGTCAGATGGCAATCGGCCCAAATCATCGGTGTAAATCCGGTTGCCCATCAGCAATTGGGTGCCGCCCAAGTAAAGTTTGGGGGCGTCATACATGTTTACGGTCACCTTTCCGAAGAATGGGTAGTAAATATTCCTTTTTCCCAAACATTTCCCCAAAATCGGCTCCAGGGATTTGTCCAACACTGTGCCAGGCGCCCCGGTGTCCACAATGAACAGCAATTCTTTTCCGTTTGCCAAATGCAACGTCAAGTAAATCCATTGGCTGCGGCCGGCCTCTTTGTTGAAAAATGTGTCAGCCGGGAGACTTGGACGGATGGCATCCCGCGTTGCACAGGAACACAAAACAATCAAACAAGCACATGCAATAATTGCGCGGATAATTTTCATGAATCTAAAGGGCATTTTATTTTTGTCGAGCCGATGCTTTTTGAAACTGCGGCCCGGCGTGAGCCTTTTTCGTGATTTTCTTCCTGCCTCATAAGGTTGCAAGTCTTTTGTTCGAACCTTATTCCAATCCGCCCCCGTTTTTCTCTGGCAAAGGGAGTGGGACAATGGCTGTCCGCGCCACCTTTCAACCGCATTTTTATGGTAACCACCTAGCGCCGATTCAAACCATCCGGTCTTTCAGCATCACGCGCGCTGGAAACGACCGTCCCCCAATCCACCGCCATCACCCACTAGCGCCAGAAAGCGACAAGGCAGCAACCCGGCCTGCCGAGCCGTAGCTTCTCTGAGCGGAGGCTGGTTGGCGGCGCTTGCGGCGGCGCGGGCGGGATGAGAAGGCTCCGCCCAACAAGTCCGAGGCTGTGTGAAAAGTGCCGGAGCGAATTTCGGCAACGATACGGTCACGTTCCCTTCCTGAGCAAAACTACCTGATACAGCGTCAGATTCGCGGCCATACACCAGTAGCGCGACAGCTCCTCGCTTACCGGACGGCTGGACCACTCCTCGCCCTTGATGAGAAATCTCAGGGAATTGCGGTTTTTCAAATCGAGTTCCGGCGCAAAGGCCGCAATGCAATCGCCGGCCCGGATTTCGGCGAACTGGCGGACTTGCGTCGTCGCGCTCACGAAGTATAAAAACGCCTTGACCTTCTCCCGCTTCGGCGTCGGCGTTCCCGGCGGCAGCCCGTCCACCAAATCCGGCGCGGGCGTCTGCCCGGCGGGCACCACAAATCCAGTCCACACCAGCTCCACGTCCGACCCGATCGTCTCCCGCACATCCGGCATCCGGGCGTCGGCGATGAAATCAATTCTCGTCCTCATTTGTCTCTCGCCCATTCTGATGGGAGAGGGTGCCGCAGGCGGGTGAGGGTCGTATCTGTGGTCGTCCTCGTCCTCGGCTTCTCCCTCTCCGCCTCTGGGGGAGAGGGCCGGGGTGAGGTGGCATCTTTCTTCATTCTCCCTTCTCCCTTCTCCCTTTCATTGGCTGTTGAATGTTCGATGTTTCCAGGTTCGTTCAGCCTTCAGCCTTCAGCCTTTAGCCTTCCATTCATCCGTTCACCAGGTATTGGCTGGCCGTCAGACTGCCCTGCACCGCCGCCGCCACCAGCGTCCCGTTGCTCAGGATGCCAAAGCCGCCCCCCGGCACGCTCGTCACGCTGCCTTCCTCAAAGTCCAGGTCATGGATTCCTTGCTGCGTGACCGTGAAGATTCGCTCGCTCCCGTAATAAAAGTCCAGCCGAGGCAGATTGGCCGGAATGAAATAGCGCGCGTCGAACTGCTGTTCCTCCGCAATGCCGCTCTGGATGTCCCGCGCGTCCCAGTCCTGGTCCCCGATGGTCACGCCGTAGAACGTCTTGCGGTGCCATTGCCCCTCATTCACCCAGAGGGCTCCATACCCCTTCGCCGCCCTCGAGGTCGTGCAGCACGTTTTGCAGGTTGAACAGGAAGTCCTTGCGCTCCCCGAACCGCTCGCTCAATTCCCGCGTCCGGTAACTGAAGCTCTCCACGTTCGGCAAAATCAGCGTGTGGGCCGAGTGATAAACCAGCAGCGAATAAAGCATTACCGGCATGTTCATCCGCGAGCGTCCCGCGAATTTGTTGTAATCGGCAAATTGGGTGCCATCTGCCGATGGCCTCGCGTTGCGGAGTTGTACGTATTCTCCGACCGTAATTTCCAGTGAGCGTATCCTTGCGGCCATTGCCCCCTGCCAATTTTCCGGGTCGTCGGGAAAGTCAATGTATGCAGACTGGTGTCCGCATAAAGGCTCATGCGGCCTTAATAGCGATCCTCTTCCCGCGCCAGCAGAATCAGATTGGGCAGGACCTTGTCGCCAAAAATTCGCCGCCGCCGGGCAACCGCGTCCGGCCGCCGAATCCGGTGAGCGCGCCGGGCCGCTGGTTCCACTTCAACCGCCGTTTCCAGTTCCTGAACACACTCAAAGAATTTCCGACGCTCCCGAGGCGGCAACGCTTTCACCTGCTGCAAAAGGTCATTCGCACTCATCCCTAAAACAATACCACGGACCAGGTGCCCAGGGCAAGCGGCTCTTTTGAAACAGGCAAACTCACCGGCTGGAGTTGCAGACCATGCGGCTCATAAAGGCAACAGTTTCCTTCGAGGATGGACGTGGGCGTTACGGTAGTGTTGGCCGGAATCGGCGTCGTGCCGAAAACCTTGTTCGCCGCCTGCGCCCAGCGGTAGGCACAGCGGGACAACATTCGCAGCAGGTTCCAGCGATTGGGACTGTCGGCAGCCATTTACAGAAGCGGAATCGCTTCAAAATGGGGGAGTTACCTAAATCCTAATGACTAAAGAATGTCCCAATGACCGAATCACCAATGATCATGCCCGGCGCTTTGGTCTTCGGGCTTGGTCATTCTTTAGTCATTCGTGCTTAGGCCATTAGTCATTCCTCCGGCACCCGGCCAAAGCAGACTCATCCCACGCCAGCCGAAGACCTCCCAAGAAGTGAGATGCGCCCTTGGGCGGGAACTGGCCCGAATCTGTTTGCGGGGAAATGGGTTTCACGGTAGGTTCCACTGGTTCCGAAAACAGTCGCACCCGACCACAAAAACCAAGGCATTTTGATGAAGAAAAACAAGCTGTTCTGCGCCAGCGCCATGGCGCTGCTCGCAGGCCCGTTGCTCGCGGCGGGTGCCGGCCTCAAGGATGACGTGACCAGCGCCGTCCAAAAACTCAACGACATCGGCGATTACAGTTGGCACGCCACGGTCACCGGCGCCGGAGATTCACAGTTCAATTCCGGATCGGCCGACGGCGAGACCGAAAAGGGCGGCATCACTTACGTCCAGTTGTCGTTTGGCACCAATACCGTCGAGTTCGCCAGGAAGGGCGGGACCATCGCAATCACCGATCCCAGCGGCAACTGGCAAGCCCTTGGTAATCTGGACACCAACCAGGGACCGAACCGTCTCGCCATGGCGATGGTGCGGAATTTCCAAAATCCGGACGTACAGGCCGTCAAATTGGCTGCCGCCGCCACGGATTTTGCAGAAGACAATGGGGCTTACACCGGTGTCCTGGGCGAAGACGCCGCCAAGACGCTGATCAGTTTGCGAGGCGGTGGCGCGGGCAACGCCACCACGGCGACCAATCTTTCCGGTTCGGTGACCTTCTGGATCACGTCCGGAGCCCTCACCAAATTCGAATTCAAGGTGGCCGGCACCGTGACTGTGGATGGCAACGACCGTGACATCAAGTGCGACATGACGGTGGACATCAAATACGTCAACGCGACCCGGGTGATGATACCGAACGAAGCCAGAAGGCTGCTGTGAGGAAAGGCAGAAGGCAGAAGGAAGAATGCAGAATGCGAGGGCGTGAAACGTGATGCGTGATGCGTGAAACCAGACGCAACTGCGCAACCGGCGTTGGGCCACAGTGCCCTTTGAAACCCGTAGGAGACGAGGTAACGAGTCTCTGACATCATTCCCCTCATGTTTTCTCCCTCTCCGCCTCCGGGGGAGAGGGCCGGGGTGAGGTGGCCGTTACTTCTGCTTTTATCCGCGAATTGCGAATTCACGCGAACAGTGCCAGAACTATTTTGCCGTCAGCAGAACAAATAAGGTGAATTGACACATTTTCGTGGTCTGATAAGTTCAGGCATTTGGTTATTATGTTCCCCGAAACATCGGCCCAGCTCACTCGGAAGCTGCGTCCAGTTCCACCACGCGTGTTCCACAACCCTCTCGTGCTGCCTTTGCTGGCGGGGTCTTTCTCCGTTTCCCATCCAACTCTGCCAGGCCGGTTGAACCCATAAATCCGGCCATGACAAGTCATGAAAACCAAACATCCAACCATCCATAAATCCAGTCATCCAATCTCCGGCTGGCTGGCCCTGCTGGCGCTGCTCTTAACCTTCAACCTGCAACTTGCAACCCTGTTCGCCCAAGGCGTGAGCTACACCAATTGGAACGACCTGGTCACCAATTGGGTTCAGACCAGCGCGCCGACCAATGATTGGAGCTCCATCGCCGGCTCGTCGGATGGAACCAAGCTGGCGGCGGTGGCGATGGCGTTTGAGGGGAATCCGGGCGGCATTTACACCTCGACCAATGCTGGCGTGACTTGGACCCAGACCAGCGCGCCAACGAATTTAGCATGGTGGTCGATCGCCTCCTCGTCGGATGGAACCAAACTGACGGCGGTGGCTGACACAGAGCCGATTGAGGGAAGCGTGATTTACACCTCGACCAACACTGGCGTGACTTGGACCCAGACCAGCGCGCCAACGAATTTGCCTTGGTGGTCCATCGCCTCCTCATCGGATGGAACCAAACTGGCGGCGGCGGCTTCTGCATATTGGCAGGAGACCTATTACCCCTGCGGGATTTACATCTCGACCAATGCTGGCGTGACTTGGACCCGGACCAGCGCGCCAACGAATTTGCCTTGGTGGTCCATCGCCTCCTCATCGGATGGAACCAAACTGGTGGGAGTGGTTGGCGGGGAGAGCGGGTATGCAGGTGGGATTTACACCTCGACCAATGCCGGGGCGAGTTGGACCCAGACCAGCGGGCCGGACGAAAGTTGGTGGTCGATCGCCTCCTCATCGGATGGAACCAAACTGGCGGCGGTGGTGACTTATGGTGGGCTTTATACGTCGACCAATGCCGGCCTGACTTGGACCCAAACCAGCGCGCCAACGAATCAAGCCTGGTTGTCCATTGCCTCCTCGTCGGATGGCACCCATCTGGCGGCGGTGGTTGATGGATCTTCTCCCGACGGGAATTATATCCCCGGCGCAATTTACACCTCGACCAATGCCGGAGTGACTTGGACCCAGTCCAGCACGCCGGACGAATGGTGGTCGTCCATCACCTCCTCGTCGGACGGCACCCACCTGGCGGCCGTGGCTTACAGCGGGGAGATTTGGACTGCGCAGGCCACAATCCAAACGATCTCGCCCTGTTTGACCATCAGCCTTTCGGGAAATGCAGCCATCATCTCGTGGCCGGATACCGGCGGTTGCACCTTGCAGCAATGTTCCGATCTGACGGCCGGCACTTGGTGCACGAGCGGCTGCACCGTCACCACGTGCAACGGCACGAACAGCATCACGGTCACGCCGGCCACGGGGAATTTGTTTTTCCGCCTGACGCAGCCTTGAAACGTCTGAATTGTGAAACCCAAACCTCGAATCCTGCCAGCGCTGGCGCTCTTGGCGTTCAGCTTATCCTTGTGTCAAACCGCAATGGCTCAAGTCACTAATTGGGCCTACACCGGCTCGCTGAACACCGGCCACGACGATTGCACGGCGACGTTGCTGCCCAATGGCCAAGTGCTGGTCGTCGGCGGCTATACCAACGAGGTCTATCTGGCCACCGCTGAGCTGTATAACCCGGCCACCGGGACGTGGACCGTGACCGGCTCGCTGAACGTCGCCCGCGCCTTTCACACGGCGACATTGCTGCCCAATGGCCAGGTGCTGGTCGTCGGGGGCACCACAAAGCCCGCCGGCGGCTATCTGACCAACGCGGAGGCCTATAACCCGGCCAGCGGGACGTGGACGGTGACCGGCTCGTTGAACACCGCCCGCGAGCAGCATACCGCGACTTTGCTGACCAATGGCCAGGTACTGGTCGCCGGAGGCTATGGCGGCAGCGGCTATCTGACCAACGCGGAGGTTTATAACCCGGCCACCGGGACGTGGACGGTGACCGGTTCGCTGAATGCCGCCCGCTGTGAGCACACGGCCACGTTGCTGGCCAACAGTCAGGTGCTTGTCGCCGGCGGTTCGGTCAACGACAACGGCGACGCAGCCCAAAGCGCCGAGATTTATAACCCGGTTACCCAGACGTGGACGTGCACCGGCTCGCTGAATGCTGCACGCTATGTTCACACGGCGACCTTGCTGCCCAGCGGCCAGGTGTTGGTCGCTGGAGGCTGGAACGGCAGCAGTCCTCTGACCAATGCGGAAGTTTATACCGGCGGGACGTGGACGGTGACCAGCTCGCTGAACACCCCCCGGTGTGAGCACACGGCAACGTTACTGCCCAATGGCCAAGTCCTCGTCGCTGGCGGTTTGGTCAACGACAACGGCAACATAGCCCACAGCGTCGAGCTCTATAACCCCGCCAGCGGAACATGGGCCACGACGAATTCGCTAAACACCGCCCGCGAGTATCACACGGCGACGCTGCTGCCCAGTGGCCAAGTGCTGGTCGCGGGAGGCTGGAGCGGCAGCATCAATCTGACCAACGCGGAGGTTTATAACCCAACGAATCGGTTGTGGACGGTAACCGGCTCGCTGAACACCCCTCGCTCTTCGCACACGGCCACGTTGCTGCCCAATGGCATGGTGTTGGTCGCGGGGGGCTATGGTTACGGCGGCGAACTGACCAACGCCGAGGTTTATAACCCAGCCGGTGGCACTTGGACGGTGACCGGCTCGCTGAACACCGCTCGCGATAGTCACACGGCGACGCTGCTGCCCAATGGCCAGGTGCTCGTCGCGGGGGGCAATGGCACCAGCCGCTACCCAACCAACAGCGCCGAGCTGTACAACCCAGCCAGCGGGACGTGGACGGTGACCGGCTCGCTCAACATCGCCCGCGCGGAACACACGGCGACGCTGCTGCCCAACGGCCAGGTGCTCGTCGCGGGGGGCGATCCCTTAGGTAACAGCGCGGAGGTTTATAACCCAGCCACTGCGACGTGGACGGTAACCGGCTGGCTCAACACCGCTCGCTATTCTCACACGGCGACGCTGCTGCCCGATGGCCAAGTGCTGGTCGCTGGGGGCTGGGGCTACAGCGGCTATCTGACCAACGCGGAGGTTTATAATCCGGCCACCGGGACATGGATGGTGACCGGCTCACTGAACACCGCACGTGAGTATCATGCGGCGGCGCTGCTGCCCAAAGGCCAGGTGCTGGTCACCGGGGGCTGGGGCAACAGTAGCCCCCTCACCAACGCTGAGGTTTACAACCCGGCCAGCGGAACTTGGACAGCGACCAGCTCGCTGAACACCGCACGCTTTAATCACACGGCCACGTTGCTGCCCGATGGCCAGGTGCTGGTTGCAGGGGGCTGGGGCAACAGCGGCTCTCTGACCAACGCCGAGCTGTACAATGTCGGCCTTGGCTTCAATGCCTCCTGGCAGCCGCAAATTGCCACCGTCGCCTCGGCCCTCGTCCCCAATGGCTGCCTCACGCTCACCGGCTCCCAGTTCCGGGGCATCGCAGAAGGTTCCGGCGGAAATGGTTGTCAAGACTCGCCGGCGGATTTTCCGCTGGTGCAGTTGCATCGTTTGGACAACGACCAGACCCTGTTCCTGCTCACCACCGACTGGTCCGCCAATTCGTTGACCTCCGCCCTGGTGACCAATTTCCCCGCCGGCTATGCGCTGGCCACCGTGTTCGTCAACGGCATTCCCAGCAGTGCCCACGTCGTTTACGTTGGCCCGCTGGTTCTGGGCAATCCCACCCTGCTGGCCAATGGCGGCACTCAATTCACCTTTGCCAATACCCCTGGCGTGGGTTTCACCGCGCTGGGCACGACGAATTTGGCGCTGCCGATGAGCAGTTGGACGGTGCTGGGCAGCGTCACGGAGGTTTGTCCCGGCCAGTTCGAGTTTACCGACCTGGAGACACCGAATTGTCCGCAGCGTTTCTACGGTGTCCGCTCGCCGTGAAGTGATAGGGGCAGCGGGGGCTTTTGAAATGGATAATGCTATAGCGAAAGCAGAGCCTTTTTCAGGGCATGCTTCAGTTCCTCAAGTGCCGGCCAGCTCATTCTTCCGTGAGTCGCCGCGTCCCGAAAATAGCCGCAACCAAAGAAAATGGAAGATAGCGAATGGAAGATGGACAGACGGAAAAGCGGAAAGCGGGAAAGCGGAAACAACTGGAAAACAGAGGGCTTCATCCGCGAATTACGCCAAGTGACGCGAATTTTCCGGGAGGATGACAAATTCGCGAAATTCGCGAAATTGGGGGATGGATTTCCCATTTCTGCTTTCTGCTTCCCCAATTTCTGCTTTGTCCTGCATCCGCCTCACGCTACTTGGGCCAATTTTTCCTTTGCCCAAACCAGGGATCGGCATACGATGCGGATGATTCAGCTTGTTCGGGGAAATTGATTCGGGATCAGAAACTAATGTCAACCGAAGCCGATACATGCCGCAAATCAATGACAATGACGTCGCGGAGCGACCCTGGAAATTAGCCGGGGACAACGTCCCCGGATATCCAACCAAAACCGCCCCGTCCCGGCGGGACGGTCGGAAGGCTCGCGCTTCCAGCCTCCTTTTAGGCCCAATGCGAATGCCTGAATTCGCCTCAGTTCTTAGCCATCGGCCTTTAGCATTGTTTTGCAATGGCGCCGCGCTCGAATTCGAAGCCCGGCTTTTCCCAGCGCCATCGGCGCGGTTCAGCCACAGCCCAGGGCAACGCCCTGGGAATCAGGAATCACCGACCAACCCAGCCCTGAAAGGGCGACCCAATCTCCAGGCCCCGGGCCGGGACGCTGGTCCACATTTTTTCAGCGCTCCCGCCTTCGCCACGCAGGAGGAGATTGACGAATACGGGAATCATGAGCGACGAACCGCAAGAGCCGGCAGCCTCGGCAAAGCACTACTTCGTTGACGAAGCGGGCGATCACACGCTTTTCGGTTCGCGCGGCAAGGTGCTGGTTGGAAACGAGGGGTGTTCGCGTTTTTTCGCGTTGGGATTCGCAGACGTTGAAGGTGCGGAAAAGCTTTCGGAGCACTTGACGGCATTGCGCGCCCGATTGTTGGCCGACCCATATTTCAAGGATGTTCCCTCGATGCAGCCGGAAGGAAAAAAGACCGCTCTCTTGTTTCATGCCAAAGACGACCTGCCCGAAGTGCGCCGCGAAGTGTTCAATGTTTTGCAGCAACATAAAATCCAGTTCTCCGCCATTGTGCGCGACAAACTCCGCGTGCTGACCTATGTCCGGAGACGCAACGAAACCGATCTGGATTATCGCTACAATCCAAACGAGCTTTACGACTACATGGTGCGCCGCCTTTTCAAACAACGTCTGCACACGCATGGCTCGTATCAAATCTGTTTCGCCCGGCGCGGTAATTCGGACCGCACGGAAGCATTGACCCTGGCTTTGGAAACCGCACGCCGGCGGTTCGCTGCCGAGCGGGGCATCAGCGTCAACCCGCAAATAGAAGTTGTGCCAACCTCACCCGTGCGCGAGGCCGGCTTGCAGGCCGTTGACTATTTTTTGTGGGCGCTTCAACGAACTTTTGAAAAGCGCGAGGACCGGTTCCTTCAGCTCCTTTGGCCGCAATGCAGTCTGGTGATAGACGCGGACGACACCCGCGCGAAGGGCTATGGAGCCTATTACACAAAACAAAAGCCGCTGACTTCAGCGGCTTTGAAAGAAGCCGAGGGATATAGGAGCGAATCACCAAGGTGACTCATTCACACGGCATGGAGCCGACTTTTGTCCCTCGTGCTGTGAACAATATGTGAATAATTGTGAATAAAGTCAACACCTATTTTGGATGCACAATATGCGTATGAATGGCGCACGATGAATCCGTGACCAACCGTCAGTCTCAGCGAGATGCGCGACACCGCTGCTGAATGAGGGAGAAATTGAGGCGGCGCCTCTGGTACGGGTCGGTACGGCTCTGGTACGGCTTTGGTACGGCTCGAAAATGAGAAAAGGCCCGTCTTTATTGGCTTGGAACGGCGGTACGGCTCCAGGGGGTACGAAGCGCTTATCACAGAATTTCCCGTAACGGGCGAGAATACGGTCGAAATGGAATCGTACAAATGGAATTAATGCGCGACCGTCGCCAATTCCGAACGGCTGACGTGTGATTTACTCGCGATTGCGGACCAAACACTGTTGCTATCGAGCGCCTGAGACTGCCCACAGGAGCAGGCGGAGGAATGAAAAGCGCATGAAAACATCAATCAACACGGGTGCAGTGTCTTTGCTCCCGGTTCAAGGGGCTGGTTGGGGAGCGAAAATCGGTGTCGAACAGGGCAGTTTTACCGAAAAACGGCGTTTTGGGGCTCCGAAAAGGCTTGACGTTCCGTGCGCTGGTGGGGGATGATTGTAGAAACGACAGGCAGAGCTCAATTTGAAGCAAAGCTCAATTTGACCCCATGAACATTAAGTCAAATGGGGAACTTCCGATTAATATCGCAAAGAAGCCCATGCCGGTCATGGGCAAGAACCATATATATGAAATCTCAATTAAAGAATAATCAGATGAAAAGATACCCCGTTAACTCTTGGCTCCGAAAACTGACGTTTGGCTTGCCCCTCGTGGGGCTTCTTTTATGGTGCGGCACTGCCCGCGCCCAAATTATGCTGCAAGATGGTTCGCTGACCAGTCTCACTGATCTTGATGACACGGGCGCCACTTCCATCAGCGAGAGTTTTACGGTTACCGCGGGAGCCAGCGTACTGGTGGTCTCACTGTATGACCAAAATAACACAGGGGCCGACTCAGGGATAGCAAACCTATCGTGGGGTACTCAGGCGCTCACCAAGGGTGGCGGGCAATACATCAGTCGGACCCCTACATCATGCGAGGACATGTGGTACCTGTTCAACCCGACCCCGGGCACGCACACCATTACGGCCACGGATACGTCAGGGAATACTCCCACCGCGATGGCCATGCAGGCTTACACGCTTAATGGCGTAAACGCGGCTTACGCTCCCGCTTATTACAGCGTCAATGGCAACTACGTTGACGGGGGCACGCCCGCCTACAGCGTAAACGTCATTTTGTCGTCCGCCACTGCGGCCGGGGCCTGGGCGGTGTTGGACTGTGAACAAGGCAGCGATGCCACCACGATGAGCGTAACTTCGACCAGCGGCACGCCGAGTTATGGCCAGGCAGACAACACGAGTGTGCCCGGCTACAACGGTAATGATGCAGTGATGGGCGGGATAGCCGGTCTTGCAGCCGGCAGCAGCACCATCACGGGAATTGACGCGACGGGCGGCGAGTCATTGGAGGTGGGGGCGCTGGTTTTCACGCCGGGTGCGAGCACGGCGGCTCCGATAAACGTGGTGGCGACTCGTGGGCTGAACCAGGTGGCGTTGTCCTGGCAGGATAACTCGGGGGGCACCGCGACGAACTATATCGTCCTGCGCTCGACGACGAGCGGCAGCGGCTACACCGCGATTGCCACCAATACCGCCAACGCCTCGACCAATTTCACGGACACCAGCGTGGTCAACTATTTGACCTATTATTACGTGGTGGAAGCCGTGGGTCCCATCGGCATCAGCCCCTATTCGGCACAGGTCAGCGCCTTCGCGGCGGGTGGTTTGGAGCCGGCCCCGACGGGTTTGACGGCGACACCGCTCAACACGGAAGTGGGGTTGATTTGGAACGTCCAGAACGGCGCGACCGGCTATAACGTCCTGCGCGCGACCGGCAGCCCCACTGGCTTTATCACCGTCGCCAGTCCGGCTGCGGCCGCGTACACGGACACCGGCCTGGTCAACGGGACGACGTATTACTATGAGGTGAATGCCGTGAACAGCTACGGCACAGGCCCCAATTCGGGCTATGTAGGCGCCGTCCCGGTGGTCCAGAATGATGGCACTAATACCGTCATTCCGCCGATGTTTTTCGGGTTGCATGCCATGGGCTATGGGAGCTCTCCGTATCCAGTTCCATACCAGCCCTGGGGCTTAATAAGAGATTGGGACCACTGGGGATATGGCAACGTCAACTGGCAAAATCTTGAGCCGTCAAGGGGAACTTTTACCTGGACAGCCATGGATGCGACAGTGAATGCGGTCACCAATTTAAATGTCAAATATCTCCACTGTTTCGGGGCGGGTCCAAGTTGGGCGGGCGGCAATGCGCCGACCAACATCGCGGATTGGGATCTCTTCATAACCAACTTTGTAACCCGTTACCATACGAAAATAAAATATCTGGAGACCTGGAATGAAGCCGCGTCCGGAGAGGGTTTTTATACGGGGACCACCGCGATGCTCGTGCAGATGGAACACGATCTTTATACGATAACGAAATCCATTGATCCGACCGTCACGGTGCTGACGCCGGATGCGACCGGCGGCGCGACGGTCGTTTTGAATTTTTTCGACGGTTATTTTGCCGCCGGAGGCACGAATTGCGACGGTGTCGCTTTTCACGCCTATAACAGCTTGACCGGCGTGTCTGGCGCCAATAATATTTGTTATCCGGAAGAAATGTTTGGCATCGTCGCGAATCTGAAGTCCGCGATGAAGGCCTACGGTCAGGGCTCGAAACCCATCTTTGCCACCGAAGGAGACTGGGGAACTGAAGGGACCAATGCAAATCAGCCCACGACGAATGATGCGGTGGCTTTCATGGCGCGGCAGTACATGGAACTGTGGTCGTTGGGAGTATCGAGCTATGCCTGGTATGACTGGGAGAATAATAACGGCTATTGGCAATTTGGGGAGATGTGGGACCCGAACAATGGCGGCCTCAATGCCGCGGGAGTTGCGTACCAGCAATTATACAACTGGATGGTCGGCGCCAGGATGAGCCAACTGGTTTCGTCCAATGGTTCGGTTTACACCTGCGGTTTCACCCGGCCAGGCGGCTATCAAGCGTTGGCGGTGTGGAATACCACCCGAGGCTCCCCTTCGACGTTCACGGTTCCCAATGGCTACGTCCAGTACCGCGACCTGGCGGGCAACTTGTACAGCATAAGTGGATCAACGGTTACCATCGGAATCGAGCCGATTCTGCTTGAAAATATGACCTATGTCCCAGACTTTTTCTCGGGTTTGACCAGCCCCAGCATTACTTATGGCACGACCAATGTGGTGTTGACAGGCACCGTGAGCAGTAACAGCACCTATGCACCTTTCAATAGCACCTATCCACCCAGCGGCACGGTGATCACCGTGACCATCAATGGGAATGTGCAAACCGCCACCACTTCCGATGCGACGGGGGATTTTAGCATCAATTACAACACTGCCGGCCTGACGTACAATGTATATCCGGTCACCTATTCGTGCGCCGCCGCCGGCAGTTTTCCGGGCGGAACGGACACGACCACCACTTTGACGGTCAATCCGCCACCACTAACGCCGGCCATTCTGCCGGCCAGCCTGGACAGCACCGGCACGAACCTGGTAGTGCGCGTGGTGACCGTAAACGGGCACACTTACTATTTGTTGTCCACGACCAGTTTGAATCCGCCGGTGGTATGGACGACGAACAGTGTCACGGCCGGGACGGGTGGAACGATCACCAATCTGGCGCCCATCACCAGCGCCGCGCCGCAACAGTACTTCATGTACCTGGCGCAATAATGTTCGATTGTGCCGTGCCTGCCGGCGCGGGGGACAATCTTCCGCGTTGGCAGGTGAAGCCCATTCAACCCTTCGATTTGCGTCCAACTGCGTCCACCCGCCCCGACATCCGATGTCGGGGTCCCGGTTAAATAGGCATTTCCCGTAACGGGCGAGAATACGGTCAAAATCGTACCTAAAGAGCGACCGTCGCTTATTCATAAACCCCAAACCTTGTTTTAATGGGCTTCATGACTGGCAACGGAAACATGCCGCCGACGCCCAGCGCGCCCCCATTTGGGTCGCTGTGCAATGGGACACCTTCGCCGAAGCATTTTGGGGGTTCCCGCCATCCTCCATCATCTATCCTCCATCCTCTCTCCGGTTTGCCACCGAGCCGGAACCTCCATCGGGTTCAGGGGTTCAATGCGCGAAGTTTTCGGGGAAATCTCTCCCCGTTTGGCGGGGAGAGGGAGCCATTTGGCAATTTTTTGGATAAATTGGTTTGCGGGCGGGCGGGTTTGGACGAAAAATTCGGCGTGCAGGCGCGATTTCTCCTGGGCTTGGCCGGCAGCGGCAAGACCTTCCGCTGTCTGGCGGAAAGAGTCCCATTGGGAAAGCCCAGTTAAAAACCATGAATATGACCACCGCAAAAATGGAAGACCCAGAACAGAGCAAACAATCCCGGCGTTCCTTTCTCCGGACGGGCACCGGCGCGCTGGGCGGGCTGGCGTTGGGGCTGGGTTCGGGCAGTTCGGTCAAGACGCTGGCGGCAGAAAGCAGCGGAAGTGTGACGGGCGGCAAGCCGAATTTCGTGGTGTTCCTCGGTGAGGGCGTGCGGTATGACGAATTCAGTTGCATGGGCAACCCGATCATCGAGACGCCGAACATGGACCGCCTGGCGCGCGAAGGCATGAGGTTTCGGAATGCCTTTGTGACCACCGCGCTGTGTCTGCCGTCGCGGGCCAGCATATTGACCGGGATGTATGCCCACACCACCGGTGCGGTGGACAACCGCAACCGGCCGATTCCTGAAAACGTCCGGCTTGTTTCCGAGCTCCTGCGGGAGGGAGGCTACGAGGTGGCATTTATTGGCAAGCCGCACGTCAAAGGGGACCTTAAAGACCGGTATTGGGACTATTATTTTGGTTTGGACGTGGCGCAAGGAACGGGCGCCATGCAGGTTGATTATTTTCACCCGGTTTTCACGGAAGGATGGGCCGGCAAATTTTCGGCGCCCCAAAAGCATGAAGGTTACGTGGATGACGTGATGACCGACCGGGCTTTGAATTGGCTGGAACAAAAACATGAAAAGCCATTCTGCCTGTTCCTTTGGTTCTACGCGCCCCATTCGCCATTTTACCGGCCGCGGCGGTTGTTGGACTTGTACAATGGCGTGGAGATCCCCAAGCCGGAGACCTTTGACGACGACTTGAAGGGCTATCCGGGAAAACCCAGCGCTTTCGTTCAAGCGGACAATAAAATCGGAACTTCCTTGGTGGGCTTCGACGACACGCGAAGCTTGGAGGAAGTAGTAAAGGACCATTATGCCGGGGTAGTGGACAACGATGACAACGTGGGACGGGTCCTGGAGGTGTTGGAGCGGTCCGGCCAGTTGGACGAGACGGCCATTGTGCTGAGTTCCGACCACGGCTTTTTCCTGGGCGAGTGGCGCATGTATGACAAACGCTTTATGCACGAGCCATCCATCCGGGTGCCGCTGATGGTGCGCTACCCCAAAATGGTCAAAGCCCGCTCGGTGTGCGAGCAGATGGCGTTGAATTTGGACCTGGCACCGACGCTGCTGGAGCTGGCGGGCATTCCAGTGCCGGCGACGATGCAGGGGCGAAGCCTGGTTTCCTGTTTGAAAGGTGAAAAAACCGAGGATTGGCGGAAGGATTGGCTCTACGAATACTTTGAATATCCTGAATTGGAGCATGTGCGCCCCCACCGGGGCATTCGCACCGACCGTTACAAGCTGATTCATTATCACAAGCTGGCGGATTATCCGGAGTTGCCGGAAGAGTTTGAGCTGTACGATTTGCAGAAAGACCCCGGCGAACGGCACAACCTCCATGGGCAGGCCGGCTACACGACGCTGACGCAGCAGTTGTTAGATCGGATGGCGGAGTTGCGGAAAGAAACCGGCGACAACACGACCGATGCCACTACTTGAGGTCAAAACCATGGCAACGGCGACCGACCGGCGGGCACCTTCCTTTCCCGAACGCCCGTGGAAAGCTTTTCAGGCAATGGCCAAGCCCACGGGGCCGGTTTGCAATCTGGACTGCCAGTATTGTTTTTATCTGGAAAAGGAAAAACTCTACGCGGGCCAGACTACGTGGGCCATGCCGGATGCGGTGCTGGAGAGCTACATCCGGCAATACATCGAAGCGCAGCCAGTGCCGACGGTCTGTTTCGGCTGGCAGGGCGGGGAACCGACGCTGTTGGGGGTGGAATTTTTTTACAAGGCAGTGCAGTTGCAAAAGCGCTATGCCGGCGGCAAACAAATCACCAATGCGCTGCAAACCAACGGTTTGCTGCTGGACGATCGCTGGGGCGAATTTTTGGCGCAGAACCAGTTTTTGGTGGGCCTTTCCATTGACGGGCCGCGCGAACTCCACGACCGCTACCGAGTCTCAAAAGGCGGACAACCGACGTTTGACCGCGTCCGGCACGGCTTGGAATGCCTGAAGCAGCACCGGGTGGAGTTCAACACTCTGACCGTAGTTCACCGGCACAACGCCGATTACCCTTTGGAGGTTTATCGTTTTCTCAAGGAAGCCGGCAGCGGCTACATGCAATTCATCCCCTTGGTGGAACGCCTGGCCGGCGATTCCAACGGCGAGGGTATGGCGCTGGCCGGTCCCGAGGCCGGCGACGAAGCGAAAGTGGCGCCCTGGTCAGTGGAGCCGCGGCAATACGGCAAATTTCTGTGCGCGATTTTTGATGAATGGGTGCGCGAGGATGTGGGCCGGTATTTTATCCAGACCTTTGACGTGGCGTTGGAAAGCTGGTTGGGCCTGCCCCAGGGACTGTGCGTTTTCCGGGAAACTTGCGGCGAGGCGATGGTGCTGGAGCACAACGGCGATGTTTATGCCTGCGACCATTACGTGTATCCTGGACACCGGCTGGGAAATCTGATGCAAGAGCCGCTGGCCGCGCTGGCGAATTCCACCCGGCAATGGCAGTTCGGGCAGGACAAGCGCGACCGGCTGCCTCGCCAATGCCGCGAGTGCGCAGTGCGGTTCGCCTGCAACGGCGAATGTCCCAAGCATCGCTTTTTGCGTACGCCTGAGGGCGAACCCGGCTTGAATTACCTGTGCGCCGGTTACAAGCTTTTCTTCGGGCATATTGATCCGCACATGCGTTTCATGGCGCGGGAACTTTCCAGTGCCCGCCCGCCCGCAAACGTCATGGAATGGGCACGCGCACAGCAAGAAAACCCGGCGTCATGCGCGGGAGCGGCGGAGGCTGATTGATGCACGGAATGATCTTGCGAGGCTGCCTTTAACGAGATTGACGACGGCCTTTTGTCTTAAGGCGTCACCTTTTTTTCGGATAAATTGCTTTGCGGGCGGGCGGGTTTGGACGAAAAATTCGGCGTGCAGGCGCGATTTCTCCTGGGCCCGGCCGGCAGCGGCAAGACTTTCCGCTGTCTGGCGGAAATCCGCGCCGCGTTGCAGGCCGGGGCGGACGGCCCGCCCTTGATTCTGCTGGCACCCAAACAAGCCACGTTCCAGGTCGAACGGCAGTTGCTGGCACCTGAGGTCCGGGGAGAGAGTTCCCCGAAAACTTCGCGCATTGAACCGCTGAACCCGGTAGGGACGCGCTGCCGCGCGTCCGAGGCCGACCGGCAGGTCGGCCCTACCGGGGTTCATGGGGAGGACCGCCGCCGGCCACTTCCGGGTTACACGCGGTTGCAGATTTTTTCCTTTGAGCGGCTGGCGCGGTTTGTTTTGGACAAACTTAAAGTGGCGCCGCCGGACCTGCTCGCCGAGGAAGGCCGCATCATGGTATTGCGCGCGCTGCTGATGCGGCACGCGGGGGAACTGAAATTGTTCCGTGCGAGCGCGCGCCGGCCGGCGTTCGCCTGCCAACTCAGCCAGTCGCTCAGCGAGTTGCAACGGCATCAAATCACAGTTGACCAGTTGCGCAAAATCGCGGCCCGTCCGGCGCTCGCGCGCGAACTGCGTGACAAGTTGCATGACCTGGCCCTGCTGCTCGACGCTTACACGGGCTGGCTGGGCAAACACGAATTGCAGGACGCCGACCGGTTGCTGGATGCCGCCACGGAAGCGCTGAGAGCCGAATCTCGAATTACGAATTGCGAACTGCGAATTTCCGGCCTTTGGCTGGATGGCTTTGCGGAGATGACGCCGCAGGAACTGGACTTGCTGGCAGGCGTCATTCCATTTTGCGAACGGGCCACGCTGGCTTTTTGTCTCGATGAATCCGGCTCCCGGATTGGCGAGGCAAAGGATTCGTGGCTTTCACTTTGGTCCGCGGTGGGCAAAACATTTCAGCAGTGCCGACAGCGGCTGGAAGGTTTGCGGGATTGCGAAATCGAAACCGAATTGCTTCCGCACGATCCGAAACAGACCCGCTTCGCCGGCAACTCCGAATTGGCGGCGGTGGAAAGGCATTTGTTCCGGCAGTTCACCCAAAACGCACTGCGCGACACGCCATCGGTTTCCCCCACGTCAGTTTCGATCTCGTTATGCGCGAATCCCGAAGCGGAGGCGGTGTTTGCGGCGCGCGCGATTTTGAAATTTGTGCGCGCGGGGAACCGTTTTCGCGAGTGCGGCGTAATGGTGCGCGAGCTGGAAGGGTATCACCAGCCGCTGGCGAGCGTGTTCCGGCGTTACGGTGTGCCGTTTTTTCTGGACCGGCGCGAGTCGGTGGCGCATCACCCGCTGGCCGAGTTGACTCGCGGCGCGCTGCGCACGGTGGCGGGCGATTGGCCGCACGAAGACTGGTTCGCCGCGCTGAAGGCCGGGTTTTGCCCGGCCAGCGAAACTGAAATTGACCGGCTGGAAAACGCGGCGCTCGAATTTGGCTGGCGGGGAAGGAAATGGCACGCGCCGTTGCCGGACGCGGATTTTGAACGGCTCCGCCAAAAGATCCTGCCGCCGTTTGCCGGTTTGGCCGCGCGCCTGGCGCAATTCAAGAATTCGCCCACCGGTCCGCAACTCGCCGAAACCTTGCGTTTTTTGTGGGACGAACTTCGCGCGGAAGAAGTTCTGGAGCAATGGAGTTTGCCGGAGGGGGACCAATCTGCAATCGGCAATCGGCAATCATCAATTCATCTGACGGTGTGGGAGCAGATGAATGCGTGGCTCGACAACGTGGCGCTGGCGTTTCCCGGCGAGCCGTTGCCGCTGCGTGAATGGCTGCCGATCCTGGAGGCCGGCCTGGGCACTTTGACGGTGGGCGTGATCCCGCCGGTGCTGGACGAGGTGCTCATAGGCGCCATTGACCGCGCGCGCAATCCGGATTTGAAGTTTGCGCTGGTGCTGGGCGTGAACGAATCGGTTTTTCCGACCGTGCCGGCCGCGCCGCAGATTTTGACGGATGCGGACCGCGACGCGATGGCACCGGGCGGCATCCGGCTGGGCGCGGATTTGCGGGAGCGGCTGGCGCGCGAGCGTTACTATGGTTACATCGCCTGCACGCGGGCCAGCGAACAGTTGGCGGTGACGTTTGCCCGGCACGATGCGGGCGGCAAACCGCTGGGGCCGTCGCCGTTCATCACCCAACTGCGGCGGATTTTTCCCGAGCTGGAAATTCAAGAATGGCCGGCGATGCCGGACTGGCCGGAGGCGGAACATGCGAGCGAGTTGGCTGGAGCGATAGTGAAGATAATGGGCCATTGCCGTGAAAGTGGGAACATGAACCCCGACATCGGATGTCGGGGCAGGCATTCAACATTCAACATTCAACATCGAACATCCAACGAAAGCAAAGAGCCCTCACCTCACCCTGACCCTCTCCCCTCCCATCAGAATGGGAGCGGAGAGGGGAACGCAAGCGGGCAGCATTCATATTCGGAAGGTCGTGTGACATCGGCAGGTTCAGGGGTTCAACGCGCGTCCGAGGCCGACCGGCAGGTCGGCCCTACCGGGGGGCATCGTGAGGCGGGCGACACGGGATGGCCTTCGTTGCTTATGCTGCCGGCGATGGATTCGCTGGCCAGAGGTCTGGCCCAGTTGCGCGAGGCGGACCCGGAGGAAAATCTGTCGGCGGCGCTGGCCGAAAAATTATTTGGCCCGGTGCTCAGAACTTCGGTGAGCCGGCTGGAGGAGTTTGCCCAATGTCCCTTCCGGTTTTTCGTCCGCAGCGGATTGCGCGCGGGCGAGCGGAAGGTTTTCGAGTTGGACGCGCGGGAGCGCGGCAGTTTCCAGCACGACGTGCTGAAAACATTTCACGAACGATTGGCGGCGGCCGGCAAACAGTGGCGCGATTTGACGCCGGCTCAGGCGCGTGAACAAATACGGGCCATCGCTGTCGAATTGGCGGAACAGTTCCGGGGCGGTTTGCTGCGCGACACGGCCCGGACGGAATTTGAAGCGCGGATGCTCGGCGAGTCATTGCAGGACTTCGTGGAGGTAGTGGTGTCGTGGTTGCGGGAGCAGAACGAATTTGATCCGGTGGCGGCGGAACTGGACTTTGGCAGCGAGGGGGCGCCGGCGCCGGCGTGGGAACTTGATTTGGGTGGCGGGTGGAAACTGGCGTTGCTGGGACGGATAGACCGCGTGGACCTGTGGCGCAAGCCGGGCGGCGGGCCCGCGGCGGCGCTGGTGTTGGATTACAAGTCCGGCAACAAAAAGCTGGACGCGGTGCTGGTGGCGCACGGAGTGCAGTTGCAGTTGCTGGCGTATTTGAACGTGTTGCGGCATTGGGCGGACCCGCGTGCGGTGCTGGGCGTGGCTCAGTTGGCGCCGGCGGGGGTTTTTTACGTGAACTTGCGCGGCCAATACGAGAGCGGCGGCACGCGGACTGAAGCGCTGGAGGATGCCGGAGCGGCGCGCAAACGCGCCTACCGCCATAGCGGGCGCTTCGATGCGGGCATATTGCCGGGGCTGGACCGCTTGGGGCGGGCGGACCAGTTTAACTATCGGCTGAACCAGGACGGCACATTGCGCAAAGGGCCGGCGGACGCCATGCCGCACGCGGAATTTGAAAAATTGCTCGACCGCGTCGAGATTCAATTGCGCGACATGGGCCGGGCGATTTTTTCCGGTCGGGCGCGGGTGGACCCGTATCGTAAGGGTGCGGGAACGGCGTGCGAGTATTGTGATTACGCGGCGGTGTGCCGGATTGATCCGTGGACGCACCAGTATCGGGTGTTAAAGGCAGAATGAAATATGAGGAGACAAACCATGTTGACAGCGGCGGCAATGGCTGCATTGATTGCGTTGGCCGCGGGTTGCCACGGCGCGCCGACGAACAATGAGGCCGCGCCAGCCGCTCCCACCTTGACTACGAACCAGACCATGAGTTTTCCAGTCACCAAAACCGATGCGGAATGGCGCAAGGAATTGACGCCCGAACAATATCGTGTGCTGCGGCAGGCGGACACCGAGCGGCCCTTCACGGGAATTTATTGGAACACGAAGGAACCGGGGGTTTACCGCTGCGCGGCATGCGGCGCAGTCCTGTTCACTTCCACCAACAAGTTCGATTCCGGCTGCGGCTGGCCGAGTTTTTCGGATCTGGCGTCGTCCAAGGCGGTGATTTTGCGGGAGGACGACAGTTTTGGGATGCACCGGACGGAAGTGATCTGTGCAAATTGCGGCAGCCATCTGGGCCATGTGTTTGACGACGGCCCGGCGCCGACCGGCCTGCGCTACTGCATCAATTCCGCGGCGTTGGATTTTGAGAAGGCTGGGGCGGCGACCAATGCGCCGCCGGAGGGAGGAAAGGAAAAATAGTTCAAATGGAGACAGGCGCGACGCCTGTCCTACGCGGGGCCGCCACGGCGCGATAGATCCGGAGGCGGCCATAATCGAAAGCGCCGCCGAGTGATTCAAAAACCGGTCCCAAACTGCCAAAACCCATTTTGGCAAAGGCGGCGGCTACGCGCGCCTGCTCTTCGGGCGTGAAAAAGCGGCGGAGATCAATGGGCTCTCCGTGGCCGGCGGCTTCCGCCAGATGCCCATAGATGGTGCTGGCAACCAACTTTCGGTTTTGCGCAATCTGCTCGACCGATTGGCCGCCACGAAAAAGGCGCGATGTGATGGTGGCGGAATCATTCAAATCGGAAGCATCCGCCTGGGCCGGCGCCACAAACGAATCGTCGGCAAAAATCTGGCGCGGATGGGCCTGCAAGTGCTGGGCGATTTCGGCCAGGAAGGGGGCGCCGAATTCGCG
This sequence comes from Verrucomicrobiota bacterium, assembly GCA_049523455.1. GTDB lineage: Bacteria > Verrucomicrobiota > Verrucomicrobiia > Limisphaerales > UBA11358 > UBA11358. The sequence continues at coordinate 25,460 of JBEKMW010000046.1, forward strand.
CAGCTTTTTTTCGCCGACGCCGCTGATGCGGCCAAATTCCCGTTCGCTGGCGGGGTATTCGCGCGCCATCAACCGCAAGGAGACGTCCGAGAAGACGATGTAAGCGGGCACATTGCGCTCGTCCGCCAGCCGCTTGCGCAACTGGCGAAGACGCTCGAACAGCGCTTCGTCGCAGGCGATTTCGCCGATGCGGTGCTGCGCGGGTTCGGACGCCGTGACTGGCCGGGTGAGGGTGATTTTCCTCCGTTCCTTGAGCGCGGTGCGGCCTTCGGCGGTGAGTTCGAGCACGCTGAATTTCTCCGCCGTCTGTCGCAGCAATCCCAGCCGCACGAGTTCGCGTCCGATGGCGGCCCATTCGGGGCGGCCGTGTTCGGCGCCGATGCCGTAGGTGGAAAGCCGTTCGTGGCCCCATTTGCGGATTTTCTCCGTATCCGCCCCGGTCAGCACTTCGACGACGTGGTTTAGCCCCACACCAAACCGGGTGTGCTCGCGGATGCGATAGACACAGGAGAGAAATTTTTGCGCTGAAATCGTGCCATCGAAAGTGGCGCGCGGGGAGAGGCAATTATCGCACGCGTTGCAGTTCGCTGTGTCGGTGGCATACGTCTCGCCGAAGTACGCCAGCAGTTGCCGCCGCCGGCAGCCGGCGCATTCGGCGTAGTGGACCATCTGTTGCAGTTGGGCGCGGGCAATTTGCTGCTCCTGCGGGTCCGGTTTTTCGTCAATGAACTGCTTCTGCTTCACCACGTCGCCGGCGCTGAAGAGCAAAATGCATTCGGCCGGCAAGCCGTCCCGCCCGGCGCGCCCGGTTTCCTGATAATAACCTTCGATGTTTTTCGGCAGGTCATAATGGATGACGAAACGGACGTTGGGTTTGTTGATGCCCATGCCGAAGGCGATCGTGGCGCAAATGACGCGGACGTCGTCGCGGAGAAAGAGTTCCTGATGGTCGGAGCGCTGCCTGGGCGTGAGGCCGGCGTGATAGGGCCGGGCCTTCACGCCGTCGTCACTCAACCGCGCCGCGAGGTTTTCGGCGCCTTTGCGGGACTGGCAATAGACGATGCCGCTCTCGCGCGGCCGGGCGCGGACGAAGGCCAGTACCTGCGCGTAGGGTTTGTTTTTGGCGAGCACCCGGTAAGTCAAGTTGGGCCGGTTGAAACTGGCGATATAGCAGCGCGGGTCGCGGAGCTTTAGATGCGTGATGATGTCGGTGCGGACGCGGTCGGTGGCGGTGGCGGTGAGGGCCATGAACGGCACGCGCGGGAACAGCTCACGGAGTTGGGCGAGCTGGCGGTATTCGGGCCGGAAATCGTGGCCCCATTCGCTGATGCAATGCGCCTCGTCCACCGCGAGCAGGCCGACCTGCCAGCGTTGCAGGTCGCTGAGAAAGCCCGAGAGCATGAGCCGCTCCGGCGCGAGGTAGAGCAGGCGAAATTCGCCGTTATGCAAGGCGCGCAGACGTTTCCGGGATTCGTCGGCGGCGAGCGAGGAGTTCAAAAAGGTCGCCGGCACGCCCGCGGCTTGAAGCGCGTCCACCTGGTCTTTCATGAGCGCAATGAGTGGCGACACGACCACGGTGAGGCCGGGCCGCACCAGCGCCGGAAGCTGGAAGCACAACGATTTGCCGCCGCCGGTCGGCAGGAGCGCGAACACATCGCGGCCCGCCAGCGAATCGCGCATGATTTCCGCCTGCAACGGGCGGAAGGTAGTGAAGCCGAAATACCGTTTCAGCAGTGGAAGCAGGTCGGGTGCGGTGCCGGGCATGGGGGGATCGTAGAGCAGATCAAATAAAAGTATAGCCGCGAAAAGACGCCGTGTGGCGAAGCCACAGCGAAACGAACACTGCTTTCCGAATTTCTGCTTTTCCGTGTTTCATCCGTGGTAAAAGCTCTTTTTTGCACCTTTTGCGCCTTTTTGCGGCTGATTCCGCCGTGGTTTTTCCACAAACCGTACGAATGCGCGACGGTCGCGTATTCGGGATGGCTGAGGTGTGATTTACTCGCGGCAGATGACCGCGAAAAGCCAGTATCAAGAAACAATTCCGGCAGCCGGGCGGCCGACTCCGGCAGGCGTTGGCGCGCCTGTTTTGTTCAGCGGTTCCCGCGCCGCCGCAAACTCAAAGCAAAAAGCTGAAATTATGAAAACGAAAATTAACCACGGATTCACACAGATGAACACGGATGAAGGCAAAAGCGGAAAGCGGGGAAGTGGAAAGCGGAAATGGAGAATCCAAGAGATATGAGCTTAAAACTGAAATTAAATGAAAAAACCACGTTCAGACGGCAAGTTGAGGACGCTGCCGGAGTCCCGGCAGGTGGCAATCGTTGAATACTCCAGCAACCATTCGCTGGAGCAAACGGTGAAATGGCTGCTCGACGATGGGTTGCAAACGTCAAGCAGCGCGATGTCGGTGTTTTTGGAGGCCAGGCGGGCGCTGGAGTTGCAATCGAAAGTGCTCACGAGCATATCGTCGGCTGCGGAGCAGTGCCGGGAGGTCGAGCAGGCGTTTGCCAAAAATCCCGCGCCGGCGGTCGAGACGCTCATCAAGCTGCATCGCGTGCTGACGTTCCAACTGACCCGGCACGCGGCGGCGGACCCGGAGCTGCTGACGATGGCGGACAAATTCACCAAGACGGTGCTGGGGGCGTTCGCAACGCAGAACAACGCCGGGGTGGATGGGCAGAAGCTGGCCTTGGAGGAACGGCGGGTGTCGGTCTTGGAGGAAAAAGCGGCGCCGGCGGACGAAACGGAAAAGGCACTGGGCGATGTGGAATTGACAGAGGAGGAGAAGGCGCAGCGGATTCGGGAAATTTACGGGAGGGTGTGAGTGAAAATGCAGAATGCAGAATGCAGAATGAAGAAAGGTGAGGAATTTAACCGCAAAGAACGCAAAGAACGCAAAGAGGGCCCAGAGCGCAATCGTTTGTTGATTCTCCCTCGGACACTGAAGCGGCATAAATGCCGCGCGCCGGAGCGACTCAGTAATACTCCTGCAAGGTCTTGACGCCGTAGCCGCGTTGCTGGAGGGCGGCGATGCCCAGGGCGGCGGCCTGCGCGCCGCTCAACGTGGTCATGATGGGCGTGCCGGTATAAACGGCGGTGGTGCGAATCTTGATTTCATCGGCGCGCGGGGTGGCGCCGCTGGGGGTGTTGATGACGAACTGGATTTCCTTGTTTTTCAACAGGTCAATCGCGTTGGGCCGGCCTTCCTGCAATTTGAAAACCCGCTGCACTTTTAGCCCCGCCTTTTCCAATACCGCGGCGGTGCCGGAAGTGGCCACCAGTTCGAACCCGAGGGCAGCGAACTGTTTGGCCACGACGGTCGCCTGTTTTTTGTGCGTGTCGCTCACGCTGATGAACACCTTGCCACTCAACGGCAGGGAAGCCCCCGCCGCCATCTGCGATTTCGCGTAGGCCACGCCGAGGTCGGCATCCAGCCCCATGACCTCGCCGGTCGAGCGCATTTCCGGCGAAAGCAGAATGTCCTGCCCGTGAAAGCGGTTGAAGGGGAAGACCGATTCCTTGACGGCCCAATACTTGGGCCGGATTTCCCGGGTGAAGCCGAGTTGCTTCAAGGATTTTCCAGCCATGACCTGCGCGGCGAGTTTGGCCAGCGGTACGCCGATGGCCTTGCTCACGAACGGCACGGTGCGCGAGGCGCGCGGATTGACTTCGAGCACATAGACTTTGTCGCCTTTTACGGCGTATTGCACGTTCATCAGACCGATCACTTTCAACTCGCGCGCCATGGCGCAGGTGTACTCGCGGATGGTTTCAACGACCTTTTTGGAGAGCGAATGTGGTGGCAACACCATGGCCGCGTCGCCGGAATGGACGCCGGCAAACTCGATGTGCTCCAGCATTCCGCCGATGACAATGGTTCCCTCGGTAGGGCGCGTCACTCCGTGCGCGCCGCCATTGGCGTTGGTGCGGGCGGCGGGCAGGGGACTGCCCGCCCTACCCATAAATTGGCCGACGTCGGCGATGCAATCCACATCCACTTCGGTGGCGTCCTCCAAAAACTTGTCCACGAGCACGGGGCGTTCGGGCGAGGCTTCGACGGCGAACCGCATGTAATGCTGCAATTCGGCGTCGGAATAAACGATTTGCATGGCGCGCCCGCCCAGCACGAAGGAGGGCCGCACGAGGATGGGGTAGCTGAGTTTTTTGGCGGCCTTGAGCGCTTCGGCTTCGTTGGTGGCGATGCCGTTGGGCGGTTGCGGGATTTTCAGCCGGTCGAGCATCGCGGCGAAGAGCTTGCGGTCTTCGGCGATTTCGATGCTTTGGGGCGAGGTGCCGATGATATTGACGCCGTTTTTCTGGAGGCCCAGCGCGAGGTTCAGGGGCGTCTGGCCGCCAAACTGGGCGATGGCGCCCCAGCATTGCTGGCGCTCGTAAATGTGCAGCACGTCCTCCAGCGTGAGCGGCTCGAAGAAAAGCTGGTCGCTCGTGTCGTAGTCGGTGGAAACGGTCTCGGGGTTGGAGTTGACCATGATGGTCTCGAAGCCCAGCGCTTTGAGTGCGAAGGCAGCGTGGACGCAACAATAATCGAACTCGATACCCTGTCCGATGCGGTTGGGGCCGCCGCCGAGAATCATCACCTTTTTCTTGGAGGTCTTTTTGACCTCGTCGTCGCCGCGGTCGTAGGTGGAATAATAATAGGGCGTGTAAGCCTCGAATTCGGCGGCGCAGGTGTCCACGAGGCGGTAGCTCGGAACCAGACCGAGTTTTTTGCGCCGGGCGCGGATTTCATCCTCGCTGCGACCGGTCAAATGGGCGATTTGGCGGTCGGAAAATCCCAGTCCTTTGGCTTTGGCCAATAGTTCAGCATCGAGCGGCATCGGGGCGACAGTAAGCGGGAAACGAGCGCAAAGTTCAAGGGGCAAAAGCGGTTGGGGGTGTCCTAACTTCAGGAGCGCGGCATTTATGCCGCTTCATCGGCCAAAGCATTTCGTGGCGTGAACCGGGCTGAAAGCCCTCGCTCCGCTGCAAATTAGGACACCACCTGGCCGGGTTCCTGCTTGCTGAAAACAGGAATGTGCGATAGTTACAAGCCGATGAAACGAGCGGGGCGGATACTCATAGGGATGACGTGCTTTGGGCCCCTGCTTGCTTTTGCCCAAATTGATCCCGTCCAGCGTGACCTGGTTCAATTGGGCTACAATCAGGCGTTCGAGGGACATCAACCGCTGGCTGGCTACGCCTATTACTACCACAACGAGCCGGATTTTCTGCATACCAACGTCACGCTGCGGTACGCGCTGGCACCGGTCTATCTGGATTCCCAGATCGGTTTCGTCGGCGCGCTGGGGCCGCATACGGACCTGGGCGTGGGCCTGGCCGGCGGCGGTTATGCCGACAGTTACAACGAGGTGCGCGGGGGCAAATTCTATCCAAGCGAGTCGTTTGACGGCGATGACGGCGAAATGTCGTTGAGCGTCTATCATCTGTTCAATCCGCAAGACCTGATTCCATTGAACCTGGTGGTGCGCGCCACCGGCCATTACACCGTCTATGAGCGCGACGACACGACGGCGTCCAACTTTCAAGTGCCGGCCGACCACGGCGATTACAGCATCCGCACCGGGCTGCGCCTGGGGGGCGTGGAACCGACATTGTTTCCGCCGCTGGCGATGGAATTGTCCATCTGGTATGAGGGCCATCTGCGCAGCAACGCCGGCGGCTATGGCTATGCGACCAACGGTGTATTCGACCGCGCGTTCAACGAGCAATCGCACTTGTTCTGGCTGGAAGCGGCGTTGTCGTACACGTTGACCAACAGCCAGCAGAATTTTTACGTGCGGCTCACGTCCGGCACCAGCGTGGATGCCGACCGCTTCAGCGCGTATCGGCTGGGCGGGTTCCTGCCGCTCAGCTCCGAGTTTCCGCTGTCGTTGCCGGGCTACTTTTACCAGGAAATCAGCGCGCGGCAATTCGTGCTGCTCAACGGGAATTACCTGCTGCCGCTGGACCCGGCCAAGCGGTGGGCGCTGGCGTTGAACGTCTCGAGCGCATTTGTGGATTACCTGCCGGGCGAGGAACAGCCCGGCAACTGGCTCAACGGCTTGGGCGGGGGCATCCTGTGGCACTCGCCGGCCAACCGGTGGAAGGTGATGATGAATTACGGCTACGGCGTGGACGCCATCCGCTCGCACGGGCGCGGCGCCGACAGCGTGGGTTTGCTGGTTCAATTTGACTTTGGCCGCAAGCGCAGCGAGGGCTTCAACCCCTCCCAGCCGTTGCATTGGCAGGGCTGGCAACAGCTCTTTGATTGAGGAGGCTGGCTGCGCCGTGCGCCGATGGAGACGCGGACGGGAACGGCTGGACTTCCCGAGATTGACAAAGCAAAAAGCCGTTCGATATTCAAATCAAACCGATAATGTCAGACCGCTAGAGAGCGGCGGATTTATGGTTAAAGGGGGCGCGCAGATTTCGTCCGTCGGGGACGAGACCGAAATGGAAACGACCAAAAAAGGAATACAAAACATTATGGCAAAGTTCATGTGCACACACACCATCCCGCCGGGTAAGTTCTCCACCGACCAACTCCGCCAATTCGCCCGGGCGGCGCAACAGGATCCGACGGTCAAAGGCTACCGCAGCTTTGCAAACCTGGCGGAAGGCAAGGCCGTCTGCGTGATGGAAGCTCCCAGCGAGGCCGCCGTCGCAACGTGGTTCACGAAGATGGGCATGCCGTTCGACAGCATTACGAAAGTAGAGCTTGAAGGGGAGCGCGGCAACATCCAGCCGGCGTAGCAGGACATTTCAAGGGAAACCGCGGATGACGCGGGTTACCCGGATAAAAGGAGCGGGGATGGGCGGCCAGCGCGAATATTTCATTTCTTAGTCCGGTCCCGCCAGCGTCGTAGCGCAGACTTCTCCCGACGCGTCGGGATATCGTGGGTTTCCAACCCGCAAGGCTCGCCCATTCCAAACGACTTCGGTTTTGCCGGCGGGCTGCCGACTGGAAGTCGGCGATACGGCAGGTTGGAAACCCAATGCCACTAGGATTTGAGGTGTAATTTTGGGAGGGTTTTGCGGACACGGCGATGTTCCTTCACCATGGCCACTCCCATTTTATAAAGTAATGCTTCGAGTTTTCGCCCGTTTTTGA
>JBEKMW010000047.1:0-32017 GCA_049523455.1 Verrucomicrobiota bacterium
CGCGACCCGCGATTCCGCTCACGTTCCTGGTAGGGCAGCGCTGCCGCACTGCCCCAACTCGGCGAGCGTACCCGCGAGCCGGGACTCCGCTGACGTAGCCGCTGCCCGCCGGGCCGTAGCTCCTGCGCGTAGGCCGGCCCGCCGGACCGACCTGCCGCGTCGTAGCCCCTCGGCGAAGGCGGGAGCTTCTGGTTCGGAGTCCCACCCTCAGGCGGCATCGGCTAAACAACCCAGCCCCCCGAGCCCACAGCCCCAAACCTCGCTTAAATCAAACCAAATAAAACCGAATCAAACCGAATCAAACCAAAAACCTTGCGCGGTTGGCGACGGTCAAACACCGCCGGAAGTGCCCGCCACTGGCCTGTCGGAATCGGACCCGGTAACACCGGGTAACACCAGGTAACACCAGGTAACACCAGGTAACACCACTTTTTTTCGCCCCATGACCACAAAGCATTTCTGCATTCTACCTTCTGCCTTTGCTCCGGCTTGGAGTTCCGCCTTCAGCCGGAATGATGCGTCCTCGTAATCGTAAAATCGGTATTTTCGAGGACGAGAACGAGGAGAAGAATCGGCCTTCGCTCAGAAGCTTCGGCCCGACAGGCGAGGTTGGTAGGAAAGCTATTTCTGTGACACCACGCTAAACGCCGTTGTCGCCAATGGCTTCCACGGGGCAGCCCTCCTTGGCTTCTTTGCAGCGCGCTTCTTCGTCGGGCGAGGCGGGTTGTTTATAAACCATCGAATAGCCGCCGTCGTCATTCCGCTTGAAATTGTCCGGCGCCGTCTCCCGGCACAGGTCGCAATCAATGCACTGGTTGTCCACGTAATACTTGCCGGGCACGTTTTCCGGATATCTGTTTGCAGCGTCTGCCATAAAATGTCCGCCCAATATGGACACCGCCCCCGTTGATGGCAAGCCTCATTTGACCTTTTTCGCCGTGCCTTTATGCTCTGTTCATGCCAGGCGCCATTCGCAGAACCAAAATCATCGCCACCCTGGGTCCGGCCACCGATTCGGCGGAAATGATCGCGCAATTGGCGGACGCCGGCGTGAATCTGTTCCGGCTCAATATGTCGCACGCGCCGCACGATTGGGTGCGTCGCGTATTCCGGGACATCCGCGCCACCGCCGCCGCCCGCCAACGATTCATCGGCATCATGCTCGACACCCAGGGTCCGGCCATCCGCACCGGCGATATCGCTTCGCCGCTCAATTTGGAGCCGGGGCAGAAATTCACCCTCACCGTCCGCGGCGAACGCGATCTGGAGGAACACTCCGTGGACGTGAATTACGCGAATTTCGTCAACGACATCAGCGTGGGTGACGTGGTGCTCATTGACAACGGCACCATCCAGATGAAGGTGCTCGCCAAAGACGGCAACCGGGTCGAGTGCCAGGTGCTCACGCAGGGCACGCTCGGCAGCCGCCGCCACATCAACCTGCCGGGCGTCAAGGTAAGCCTGCCCCCTCTCACGCCCAAGGATATCAAAGACGTGCGCTTGGGCCTCGAGTTGGGAGTGGACTTCATTGCGCTCTCGTTCGTTCGCGAGGCGGGCGATTTGCTCCGACTAAAGGAATTGTTCGACCCCGACGGATGGCCGCCCTTGGTCATCGCCAAAATTGAGGACCAGGAAGCCGTCAAGAACCTGGAAGCCATCGTTCGGGAAACTGATGGCGTGATGGTGGCGCGCGGCGATTTGGGCATTGAGATTCCTTACGAGGAACTTCCCATCGTTCAGCGCCGCATCGTCAAAACCTGCCTGCGCCACGGCAAACCCGTCATCGTCGCCACCCACATGCTGGAAAGCATGATTGAATCGCCCATGCCGACCCGCGCCGAAGTGACCGACGTGGCCAATGCCGTCTTTGAAGAGGCCGACGCCATCATGCTCAGTGGGGAAACCACCGTGGGCAAGTATCCGCTCAAATGCGTGGAAGTATTTGACCGCATCGCCGCCCGCATCGAGCGCAGCGGCAGCGCGCAATATCACGACCTGGCGGAACTGGGCACCGCCCGGCAGAAACTCGTCAAGAGCGCCGTCGTGATGGCCAACGAATTAAAGGCCGCGGCGATTCTGGTGATTACGCGCAGCGGCAATATGGCGCGCTACGCTGCCTGGATGCGCCCGCATTATTCGCCCATTTACGCGCTTTGCCCCAACGAAAGTGCCGCGGGCGGCCTGACCCTGAGTTGGGGCGTGGTGCCGTTCGTCGTGCCCTTCGATCTCATCAATCCGGAGAACACCATCGAAAGCTCTCTGAAAATTCTGGTCGGGCAGGGCCGGCTGCGCGTGGGCAGCACGGTAGTCATCATTGGCTCCATCCTGGTGGGTGATCAAATCGTGGATGCCGTGCAAATGCGCACGGTGTGAGACCACCTACCAATCCAAGTTCGTGCGCAAAGCTTTCTTCTCGGCCTGATGCGCTTTGCCCGCCAGCATCCGCTCCTTGGCACGGCGGGAGCGTTTGCGTTTCTGGCGCCGGATGCGCTCAATCTCATCGCGGCGCGCGGCCACATAGCCTCTTTGCCGTTCCTCAATCTTGTCGAGCAACAGCCGCCGGGCCAGGAAGCGGTTGAGTCCCTGCTGCCGCGTCGTCTGGCATTTCACCTGCAAGCCGGTGGGACGATGCAGCAGCATCACGCACGTGGAAGCCTTGTTGACGTTCTGGCCGCCGTGGCCGCCGGAGCGGACAAAGGTCTCCTCAATGTCCGCTTCGCGCACGCCAAGCGCGGTCATTCGCCGCGCCAGTTGCGCTGCCTTTTCCGGGCTGACGGGAAAGCTCATCGGTTGGTTGAGAGTTGAGGGTTCAAGGGGCAAGAGTCAACGGTTAATTAAGTTTGCCAGGCATCGCGGTACCGCGCGAAGCGTTTGGAGTGCGCTGGCAGAGCGGAGCGGCGACGGCGCTTGGGCATGGCAAGGCGTGTCCGGTGGCTTAATGGCTGTTCGGAAAGCGGTGTCGCGCTGCGCTTGCCACCGCAGTCCAAACGCTTCGCGAGGGAGGCCAGATAGATTGCCTGCCTCCATTCAATTTGATGGGCCTCCGCTGAACCTGCCGATGCCAATACCGCCTCCAACAAAGCGGGATGCCCGCCTGCTATTCCCTCGCCCATTCTGATGGGAGAGGGACAGGGTGAGGGTATTAACTCGGATGGGAGGGGAGAGGGCCAGGGTGAGGTGAGGGTTCCGCCGTGCTGTCCTCCGCAGAAGCTCACTTGGTGGCCGGTTTGTTGGCCGTCAATTTTAGTTCGGAGAATTCAACGGTCAGCGGTCGCTTGGAGGTGTTGATGGCGTCCACACCCACTTTGATCTTCTGCGGGAACTCGACGGCAATGGAATTGGCCTCGGTCCACTCGACCCCATCGTTGCTGAAAGCAGCGCTGAGCTGATTGCCGCGCCGGGTTATCCGCAGGTAGGTGCATGGCCCCGTGAAGAGGGGTGTGGACGAGTGCGCGCCCAGCGTCAGGTCTTTGTCGTTCTTCCAATACTCGAACAACGGCAGGTAGCTGGCGTGTTCGCCCTCGGATTCGGTCCAGACGTTGCGTTCGAGGCGTACATAATTCTCATTGTTGTCCCACAGCAGCAGGCCGGCGCCGTTAAACGGATGAGCGCCCGGCACGGTCCCGGCCGGCCCCGGCTCAAAGGTTCCGGATACCTTGACCTGGGCCGTGAAGTCGCCGTCCACGTCCTGAAGAATGCGCGGGGCATTGCGCTTTTTGTAAATGCTATGGTAACTACTCAAGTCGTGCGTGGTGCCCGGCACGGTGATCGTCACGTTTCCCTCCCCATTGGTGATGAGGCAGTCGCCGTCCGGCTCGATGACTTCTCCCCAGTCAGGGATCACACGACCGGAATTGCTTCCCGCTGCCACGGCCAGAGCGGCAACAAGCATGAGGGAAAGCCCGCGCAAGCATCGTGTCGGCAATTTCATACGCCAAGGATTGCATGAAGGCTGGCCACGGACCCGGTGGTTCGCAAGCAACGATTCGGTGTCGTTTCCGTAACGAATTGCCGCATTGCGAGGCAGACGACGCAGCGCACCGCCCCTGCCGAATCTTTCGATAACAGTTTTTGGTCATGTCCTAAATTCAGGAGCGCGGCTCTGTGAGCCGCAGCAGGGCCACCGTTTCACGGTCTTTCGATCCCATTCGTTCCCGCTTCGCTTCGTCCACACGGCTGCGGGTCACAGACCCGCGCTCCGGTGGCAGTATTGAGTCGCGCCCCCAATTAGGACACTACCCAGTTTTTGGTTGCTCGCTGAACCATTAGAAGTTAGTATTGAGACATGAAGACTACAAGTTTGAGAAATTGTGTCGGGCTGGCATTCCTATTGACATTGGTGGGCATGACCGTACTGGGCGGCGATCCGCAGGCGCGCTCATCCGTTTCAGTCGGGCAGAAGGCGCCGGCATTTCAGGCAAAAACCGTTGACGGCAAAACGATCAACTTTCCGGATGATTACAAAGGCAAGGTGGTTATGCTGGATTTTTGGGCAACCTGGTGTCCGCCGTGCCGGGCCGAATTGCCCAATGTCGCCGCCACCTACAATCAACTCCATGACAAAGGTTTTGAAATCGTGAGCGTCAGCCTCGATCAACCGATGCAGGGCCCGGCGCTGCTGCAATTCGTCAAGGACCATAACATGACGTGGCCGCAAATTTACGACGGCCAATACTGGAAGGCGGCCATCGCGGTGAAGTACGGGGTTCGGGCAATTCCGTGCCCGGTGTTGGTGGATGGCGATACCGGCACGATTATTGCCACCGACGTCGGGGCATTGGGGCCGAATTTGGCGACTGCGGTGAAAAGCGCGTTGGCGGCCAAGGCCGCCAAATAATTCCGCGTCGGCTCGCCACGGCTGCCTTCCGGCTGAATCTCCGCATTTGACATCCGTTTCCCGCTGGGCCTAATTCAGGGCAGTGAGTCTGTCTGAATACATCCTGCTGGCGGCCAGTTCCTTGTTTGTCATTGTGGATCCGCTGGCGGCCGCGCCGGCGTTTCTGGCGATGACGCCGAACGATACCCCTGAACGGCGTTTGCGCATGGCGCGCCTGGCGTGCGGCACGCTGGCAGTGGTGCTGCTGGCCTTTTCCGCGGCGGGTAACCTTATTTTTAAAATCTTCGGCATCACCATGCCGGCGTTTCAAATCGCCGCGAGCATCGTGCTGCTCATCATCGCGCTCGATATGCTGCGCGTGCAGCGTTCGCGCGTGCAGGAGACGCACGAGGAAACCCGGGCTGGCATCGAAAAGGATGATATCGCCATTACGCCGCTGGCGATTCCCATGCTGGCCGGGCCGGGCGCCATTTCCACTACCATTCTGCTCCAGAACGAGGCAAAAACGGTTGCGCAACACATCGCCCTCTATGCGTGCATCGTGGCAGTGGCAGCCGTAAGTTATCTGGTTTTTCGCCTCGCCGTCCGTAGCGCGCGTTGGCTCAACCCCATCGCCATGAGCATTGCCATTCGTATTATGGGTCTGTTGCTGGCCGCCGTGGCCGTCCAATTCATGCTCAACGCGATAAAGGCCTTTCGCCTCGAATTGATCGCGCCGTCGGTCACCTGACCGCCGGAGCGCGGAGCATTGTTCGGCGAAAACCAGCACAGCACGCGGGACAAGTACGCTTCCCTCCGGCTGCGCGGGCTTTAGATCAAGGCGTCGGCGATCACCTCGGCCATGTGGCGCAATTTGACGTTGGCGAGGTGCGAGATTTGCTGGCGGCAACTGGCGCCCGAGGCCACCACGGTGGTGCCAAAGGGCTGGTTCATGATCTGCCGGATGAGCGGCTCGGCCATTTTCACGGAGAGCTCGTATTTCGACTCCAACATGCCAAACGCGCCGGCCATGCCGCAGCAGCCGGTGTCGAGCAGCGAGACTTCCCGCGCCGGCAACCGTTGCGCCAGGGCGCGCATGCGACCGGGGTCGGCCAGCACCCGGCTGTGGCAATGCGGATGAATCACGACCCACCCGGCTTCGTCATTGAATTGGAGCGCGTTGGGTTCGTGCTCCAGCAGGTTCTCGATGAAATCCTCAAACAGAAAACAGCGCTGGGCGACGGCCTCTGCCTCGGGCAACTTCAGTTCGCGGTAATCTTCCACAAACATCGAATAGCAGGACGGTTCGAGGAAAATAATGGGGACGTTGCTGGGGCCACCGGTCAGCAGCGCCAGGTTATGCCGGCCCAGTTGGGCGGCGCGCTCGAGGCGGCCCTGGCTGAAGGCCGGCCGCCCGCAGCACTCGCGTTGCGCCAGCAAACTGACTTGATAACCGGCCGTTTCCAACACCCTCACGGCCGCCTGGCCAATCTGGGTCTCGGAATAGCGCACAAAGGTGTCGTCCCACAGGATGACCTGGCCGCGGTATTTGCCGGCATGGGTTTTGCGCCGGGCAAACCAACGGTCAAACCGTTCGTGGGCAAAGTGCGGAAACTGCCGCCTGGTCGTAATGCCCAAGGCCCGGCGGCCCAGGTAACCGAGGGGTGTGAAACCGAGGAAGAAGTTCGTCAGGCGCGGCAGCTTGCAACCGATCCGGCCCAGCTGGTCCACGGCGCTGATGAGCCGGGCGCGCAGGGGGGCTCCATGCTGGCGGATACGCGCCTGCATCATTTCCGCCTTGAGCAGGGCCACGTCCACATTGGACGGGCATTCCACGGCGCACGCCTTGCAGGAGAGGCAATTGCTCAGCGCCGCCTCCAGCTCGGTCGAAAGCAGCGGCGCCTGGCCGTTGGGGATGCCGCGCAACTCCAGCACCGCGCGAATCGTGTTGGCCCGCCCGCGGGGCGACATGAGCTCGTCGCCCGTGGCCGGGTAGGTGGGGCACATCGTCGGCGTGGCCTTCAGACAGCCGCCGCAGCCGTTGCATTGCTCGAGGTTCGCGATGAACGAGCCGTCCTTGGCTGAAAACGCCAGCATCGGCTCAAACGGCAGTTTCAGAACGTGACCCGGACCCAGGCGCAGGTTGCGGTCAATCTGGTAACGCCCGTCATAAATGATTTTGCCGGGATTGAACAGATTATGCGGGTCGAAGCTGTGCTTGATCTCCCGCATGAGCTGGTAAATCTCGTCGCCCACCTGTCCGCGGAGGTATTCGGTGCGCGCCATGCCCACGCCGTGTTCGCCCGACAACGTCCCGTTGAATTGGCGCACGAGCGCCGCCACTTCGTCGGCCACCTGGCGAAACTTCTTCAAATCGCCGGCCCGATGCAAATCCAGCACCGGCCGCACGTGGAGCAGTCCCGACGCCGCATGGCCGTAATAGGAGGCTTTCAATCGCAGGCGGCCCATTATTTTCTGCAAGGCGGCAAAGTAAGCCGGCAAATCTCGCGGTCGCACGGCTGAGTCCTCCACGAACGCCACCGGTTTGGCGTCGCCACGGCAACCGGTCAGCAGCGACAGGCCCGCTTTGCGCATGGACCAGACCAGGTTCGCCTCGGCTTGCGTTTGCAGGATGAGCCGGCGCAAGCCGAGTTTGCGCCGGTTCAGCTCCGCCAACCGGTCCGCCACGTCTTCAAAAAATTCGACAATTAAAATGGCCGCGCAGGGCTTGGCATCAAGCTCCAGCAGATCGCGCACGGCCTGAAATTCCCGCTGGCCGTGCGTCTGGTCGAAAAGCGGGCGGTCAATGTGCTCGATCGCGGCGGGTTTCAAGTCGAGCAGTTCCTGGGTGGCTTGCATGGCTTCGGCCACGGAGGCGAAGAAGAACAGGCCAACGCCGCGCTGGGCCGGCAAGGGGACGACTTTGATTTCAGCGGACAGGATGGCCGCCAGCGTGCCTTCGCTGCCGCACAACAGATGCAGCAGATTGGCGGGTTCGCGCGCCACCCGCGCCAAGCCGTAGCCCGGCCAGCGTTTCACCAGACCGGGCGGAAAACGCTCGGTAATGGACAGGGAATTGAGCGCCAGCATGCCCTCCACCAGATTGTGTTGCCGCGGCAGGGCCTCGCCGCCGGGACTCACGTCCACGACCTGTCCGTCGGCCAGCACGATCTCCAGTTCCGTCACGTGCAGTCCGGTCGTGCCATAGACCGGCGCATGGGCGCCGGAGGAATCGTTCGCGATCATCCCGCCCAGCGTTGCGCGCGAGCTCGTGGCCACGTCCGGTCCAAAGCAAAGGCCGAAGGGCTGCAGGAATTGGTTCAGTTGGTCCAGCACCACGCCGGCGCCGACGCGGATGGTGAGGCGTTCCTTGTTGAAGTCCCAGATCTGCCGGTTGTGGCGCGCGAAGTCAACGACCAGGCCGTCGCCGATGGCGCCGCCGGAAAGTCCGGTGCCGGCACCCCGCGGAATCACCGCCACGCCCGCATGCGCCGCCGCCCGGATGATGCTGCTGGCCTGATGGGCGTTTCGGGGAAAGGCCACGGCCAGCGGTTCAACTTGATAGACCGAGGCGTCCGTGGCGTACAGTTGCCGCGTGAGATTATCAACGGCGACATCGCAATTTGCCGCCTTCAACGCAGCCAATTGCTGGGTAGGCAACATAGAACTGCCACCAGCCTAACGGGATGCGACGGCGTTGACAAATGCATTTCGGCAAACCCACGGTCTTTTTATCCGGTGCGCCGAAAACGTGAAATTTTTCACAAACTTTCTTGCGGTGGGGGCGCTGCCCGCTTACACTGAGAGTCATTCGTGATTCTAAATCACGATAGTGGGGACTGTAATTCTTAACTGAGGGAGTGGGTGGTCGTTTGCAATGGCTGGAATTTTTCCGAGGTGGACCAACTGGTTGCCGCTGGGGGTGATGGTCGGCGCGGTGCTGATCGGCGGCGGCGTGACAGCGGGCGTGACTTATTATTTCACGCCCAAGTACACGCGCGTTGGCTACGAGCCCGTCCAGCCCGTGCCGTTTTCGCACCGCCTTCACGCCGGGCAGCTCGGCCTGGACTGCCGCTACTGCCACAACGGCGTGGAGAAATCATGGTTCGCCAATCTTCCCGGCGCGTCCACGTGCATGAACTGCCACAGCGTGGTGCTCAAGGACGACCCGCGGCTGGCCATCGTCCGCGACAGCGCCACCAATAACACCCCCATCCCGTGGGTGCAAATCCACCGGGTCCCCGACTATGTCTATTTCAATCACGAAGTCCACGTCCGCCGCGGCATCAGTTGTGTGGATTGCCACGGGCGCATTGATCAAATGGACGAGGTCCACCATGACAAACCGTTGAGCATGAGTTTCTGCCTCAATTGCCATCGCGACCCCGCGGCGTTCATCCGTCCGCCGGATAAAGTCACGGACCTGGGCTGGCAATGGAGCACCAACGCCGCCGTGGCCGCCCAGATGCAGGACGTCAATGGCGCGGCCCTGGTCAAATACATGCACGTGGAATCGTTGGAGAGTTGTTCCGCCTGCCACCGATGAAATTGCGAATGACGAATGACGAATTACGAATGGCGTTTGAATTTGGGCGTCGCGCAACAGCTCGTGCGATCCACCATTCGTCATTCGTCATTCGTCATTTTGTCATGCCGCCTTCGCTTGCCTTGGCCAGATGAAATCGAATCACCCATCTCCCGCCTCAACCTCCTTCACCGGCCGTCGCTATTGGCGCAGCCTGGACGAATTGGCCGATACGCCGGAGTTCAAGGAGTGGCTGCAGCGCGAATTTCCCAAAGGCGCGAGCGAATTCACCGACGAAGTCTCGCGGCGGCATTTCTTGAAAATCATGTCCGCGTCGTTTGCCCTGGCGGGGCTGGGGGTGATGGCTTCGGGTTGCCGGCGGCCGGAAGAGAAGCTTGAGCCATTTGGACAGCAACCGGAAAATTACGTCTTCGGCGAGCCGCAGTATTTCGCCACCGCCATGCCTACGCGGACCGGCGCCATTCCGCTCGTGGTCAAATCCTGTGATGGCCGGCCGATAAAAATCGAAGGCAATGCCCAATTCCCCGGCGGCAACGGCGGCACCGACCGCTACGCGCAGGCATCGCTTCTGGACCTTTACGACCCGGACCGCGCCCGGCGCTTCGCGCGGAGAAACGGTTCGGGAGGCATGGAAACGGTTTCGCGCGAGGAGGCGCTGGCTTTCCTCGATCAACTCTCGAAGAAATTCGCCGCGAACCAGGGTGAAGGACTGGCGTTCCTGGCGGAGAGCAGCACGTCGCCAACGCGCGCGCGGTTGCAAAACAATATCGCTCGAAAATTTCCAAAG
Organism: Verrucomicrobiota bacterium; assembly: GCA_049523455.1. Taxonomy (GTDB): domain Bacteria; phylum Verrucomicrobiota; class Verrucomicrobiia; order Limisphaerales; family UBA11358; genus UBA11358. The sequence goes on from JBEKMW010000047.1 coordinate 10,150, forward strand.
TCGCAGTGGTTCACCTACGACGCCATTGATTCGGCCATTCACCAACGCGCGGCCACGCAGGCCTTCGGCCAGCCCGTCCGCCCGGTTTTCCATTTCGACAAGGCAAAAGTTATATTGTCGTTGGATTGCGATTTTCTGGGCAGCGAGGACGACTCGCACAATCACATCCGCCGGTTTGTAGCCGGTCGGAGGCCGGGCAGGGGGATGAGCCGGCTCTATGCGGTGGAATCGCTGTTTACGCTGACGGGCGCGAATGCGGACCATCGGCTGCGGGTTCCGGCGAGTTGGGTCGCGCAGATCGCGGCGGCGGTTTTAGCTAAGATTGGCGGTTCGGCGGTTTCGCTGCCGGCGGGGTTCGACGCCAAATGGGTTTCCGAGTGCGCCGGGGATTTGGCGGCAGTGGGAAAAGCGGCTTTGGTGATTGCCGGCCAGCGTCAGCCCATGGAAGTTCATTTGCTCGCTCACGCCATCAATTTGGCGCTGGCGGCGGTTGGCAACACGCTGACTTTGCATTCGGACGCAGAAATGGTGGCTGGCGCGGACCTGAAACGGTTCGACAGCCAGGCGGCCGAGACGCTGGTCATTCTCGGTGGCAATCCCGCCTATCATTTGAATTGGTCGCAGAAGCCGAAAACCGTGGTCCGGCTGGGCTATTATGAGGACGAGACGTTCGACGTCAGCGATTGGCATTTCCCGATGGCACACTACCTCGAATCGTGGGGCGATGCGCTGGCGGCTGATGGGACGCTTCTTCCCATTCAGCCCCTGATTCAACCGCTGTTCGGCGGATTGACGGAAGTGGACTTTCTCTGGCGGGTTTTCGGCGAACCGTCTGTCGGTTCTTCCATGGCAGTTCGCATGACTCACAGCAGACTTTCCTCGCCAGAAAACTGGAATAGGTTCCTGTTCAATGGTTTCTTCGGAGGCCCCACGTCCAGCCCGGATGTGTCCCACCTGCAATCTGTGGCGGTTGCCCCGAAGCCACCGCCGGTTCCCGCGCTGTCCGCCGGCAATCTTGAAGTCATTTTCTACCGCGATGCCAAGGTGGACGACGGGCGTCATGCCAACAACGGCTGGATGCAGGAACTGCCCGATCCCATCACCAAGATGACTTGGGACAACGCGGTGCTCATCAGCCGCAAGACGGCGCGCGAACTTGGAGTGCAGAATGGAGATGTGGTGGAAATCACGCTGAAGGGGCGCAGCGTCAAGGGTCCCATTTGGACACAGCCGGGCATGGCGGATTACTCGCTGGGACTCGCACTAGGCTACGGACGCGAAAAAGCCGGACGCGTGGGCACGGGCGTGGGCTTCAATGCCTACAAAATCTTCTCTGGCAAATACATTGAGACCGGGGCGACGATCAAAAAGACCGGCGAGACATACACCTTGGCTTGCACGCAGAATCATTGGTCCATGGAAGGCCGGCCAGCCGTGCGCGAGGGGAATCTGGATGAGTTTGCCAAGCAACCCGGCTTCGCCCCTGAAATGCACGATACCGAGCCGCCCCTCATCCGACCGCTGTATCCAAATCCGCTGGATGCCGCCAAGCAGACCGCGCTGCATCAGTGGGGGATGGTGGTGGATTTGACGGCGTGCGTCGGCTGCAACACGTGCGTCGTGGCCTGCCAGAGCGAAAACAACATTCCCATTGTCGGCAAGGACCAGGTGCTGCGGGGACGGGAAATGCACTGGATTCGCATTGACCGGTATTACACCGCCGACCCGAAGGCGGAAAAGTTTACGGACGCGTTCGTCAAAGACGACGAGCAGCAATTTTCCGAATGGATTGACGACGTACAGGCCGTGAACCAGCCGGTCATGTGCCAGATGTGCGAAGCCGCGCCGTGCGAGAACGTTTGTCCGGTCAACGCCACCGTCCACGACCAGGAAGGCCTCAACGTAATGGCCTACAACCGTTGCATCGGCACGCGGTATTGTTCCAACAACTGCCCGTACAAGGTCCGGCATTTCAATTTCCTGGATTACAACAAGCGTCCGCTCTCGGAACTTAAGGGACCGATCTATTCGACGCCGCTGACCCACAAGACGGACGGCAAATGGGATTTGGCCACCTGGTGGAAGCATCCCGACCTGAGCGGCATGCGCGAGGCCGACGAATGGGATTTGATCAAGATGTCGAAGAACCCCGACGTCTCGGTGCGCATGCGCGGCGTGATGGAGAAATGCACTTATTGTATCCAACGTATTGAGCAGGCCAAGATCGCGCAAAAGGTCAAGGCCGGTGAAGGCGGCGACGTGCGGTTGTCCGAGGCGGCGGGGACGGTTCCCAAGACGGCCTGCCAGCAGGCGTGTCCCGCGGGAGCGATCGTCTTCGGCGACATCAGCGACGCGAACAGCACGGTTTCCAAGTTGAAAGGGCAACGGCGCAACTACGGCTTGCTGGCCGATTTGCTGGTGAAACCACGCACGAGTTACCTGGCGCGCATCCGCAATCCGAACCCGCGGATGCCCGATTATCACGCGCCCTTCAGCACGGAGGAATACGACGCCCACAAAAATCCCAGGATTTAACGCATCAACAAATTAGCCCATGCCTGAAACCGCCACCAATCTGGAACTGCTCGCGCCGCCGCCGGAATTGCGCCGGCCGCCGGTCGTGGAGAACTGCCGCGGGCTGGGCTGGCTCACCGACAAGCTCACGGCCTTTACCGAAGGCAAAACGCCGCTCTGGTGGTGGGTCCTGTTCTTGCCGGCGGCGTTCTTCGCCGGCGTGGTGTTGCCGGCCATGCTTACTTACCAGATTTCCGTCGGGGTCGGCGTGTGGGGCAACAACAAACCGGTCATGTGGGGCTGGGACATCATCAACTTCGTCTGGTGGGTCGGCGTGGCGCACGCCGGCACGTTGATTTCCGCGATTCTCTTTCTCACCCGGCAACAGTGGCGCACCACCATTGGCCGCATGACGGAAGCCATGACCGTTTTCTCCGTCATGATGGCCGGCCTCTACCCGGCCATCCACGTCGGACGCGCCTGGTTCGACTGGTTCATGTTCCCGGTGCCGACCTACGAAGGGATGTGGCCGCAATTCCGTTCGCCGCTGATGTGGGACGTGTTCGCCGTCAACACCTACCTCATCGTTTCGATTTTGTTTTGGTATATGGGCTTGATTCCGGACATCGCCCTGTTGCGCGACCGGTCCAAGACGCGGGTGCGGAAGTTCTGTTACGGCCTGTTCGCGCTGGGCTGGACCGGCTCGGCGCGGCACTGGCACAATTTTGAAAAGGCCTACGTCGTCCTGGCCGGACTCTGCACGCTGCTGGTGTTCACGGTGAGTTCCATCGTGGGCCTGGATTTTGCCACCGCGCAACTGGCCGGCTGGCACGCCACGATTTTTCCGCTCTATTTCGTCGTGGGCGCGGTGTATTGCGGCTTCGGCATGGTGTTGGTGCTGCTCATCCCGCTGCGCAAACTCTGCCATCTCGAAGACGTCATCACGCAGCGGCACATGGACCGCATTTGCAAGCTCACGTTATTGGGCAGCCTGGCCATCGGCTACATTTATTTGATGGAGTATTACATCGCGTGGTACAGCGGCGATCCCTATGAACGCTGGGTGTTTGGCCATCGCCTGCTCGGCCACACGTACTGGTATGGCGGCTGGATCATGCTGCTGGTCAACGTGGGCATGGCGCAACTGCTCTGGTTCAAGCGCATCCGCCACAATTTGAAAATCGTCTTCATCATCGGTCTGCTCATCAACGTCGGCATGTGGTTCGAGCGGTTCGTCATTATCGTGGGCTCGCTCTACCAGGACTTTCTGCCGGCCAACTGGGGCTATTACCGCCAAACCTGGGTGGACATCGGCACCTATCTGGGCACGCTCGGCGCGTTCTTCATGATGTACCTGCTGTTCATCCGGTTCCTGCCGATGATTCCCGTGGCGGAAGTCAAATCCGTCCTGCCCGAAGGCAATCCGCACCACCCGCTCGGCGGGGCGTCTGAATTGAAATGATGAGTGAGACACCAAAACCCTACGGCCTCATCGCTGAATTTGACTCGCCCGCCGCCATTCTGCGCGCGGCGGAACAAGTGCGCGACGCCGGCTACCGGCGCTGGGACGTCTTCACGCCCTTTGCCATCCACGGCCTCGACCGCGTGATGGGTTACAAAAATTCGCTGGTCGGCTGGTTCGCGCTCGTGTTCGGCGGCGGCGCCTTTGCGGCCACCATGGGCATGATCTGGTATTGCAACGCCTTCGATTACCCGCTGCTGGTCGGTGGCAAGCCCATGTTCAGCCCGCCCATGTCGTTCGTGCCCTCCTATATCCTGCTCGTACTCGGCGCCGCCATCGGGGCGTTCGTCGGCATGATCGCCTTGAACCAACTGCCGCGCCTGCATCATCCGTTGTTCAAAAAACCGCGCTTCGCGCTCGTCTCGCGCGACAAGTTCTTCCTGGTCATCGGCGCGAACGATCCCAAATTCTCCGAGGCGGATACCCGGCGGCTCTTGGAGCAAATCGGTGGCTCACATATCGAATTGGTGGAGGACGACGACTGATGCGTTTTCTCATCTCCATGGCATTGATTGGACTGGCCGTCGGCGCGGCTATCGTCGGCATCGCCGGCTTTCGCGGCGGCCGGTCGCGCCAGCCGCCCATCGAAATCTTCCCCGACATGAACCGGCAGTTGAAACTGCGGCCGCAGGAGGCCGACACCTTCTTCCCGAACGGCGTCAGTTCCCAATTGCCGCCGCCTGGCACCATTGCGCGCAGCGAACCGATTCAAACTATCAAAGGGCCGGTTTATACGTTTGAAGATTCACCGGTCAACACCGGGCGGGTGGCCGGCACGACGAATTTTATTCCCACCAATCCGTTGCCGGTGAACGAAGCCTTGCTGCAGCGCGGACGGGAGCGGTTTGATATCTATTGCACTCCCTGCCATGGCCGGCTGGGCGACGGCAATGGCATAACCAAAAAAATCGGCGACCTGCCCGCCGTGGCTAATCTGCACGACCAACGCATCGTGGAGCTGCTCGACGGCGATATTTTCAACACCATCACCCACGGGAAGAACACGATGAGCGCTTACGGGCCGCTGGTGCCGGTGCGGGACCGCTGGGCCATCGTCGCTTACTTGCGCGCCCTGCAATTGAGCTGGCTGGGCTCCACGAACGACCTGCCGGCGGATCAACAAGCTGCCTTGAAATGATATGACTCATGAAACCACACCTCTGCCGCCGCCGCTGGACTTGACCCGCTGGCGCAAGCTCCCGGTTGCCCTGATGGTGATTGGCCTCGTGCTGTCACTTTTCGGCTTGGTTGCGAGTCCGGAAGAGTTCGGCTATTCGTGGCTGCTGTCGTTCATGTTCTTCCTCACCATCGGCATCGGCGCGCTGTTCCTGGTGATGGCTCATCATCTCACGGACGCCGGCTGGTCGGTGGCCACGCGCCGCGTGTGCGAACACCTCGGGTCGCTGCTTTTTCCCTGGCTGGCCATTCTCTTCCTGCCGGTGGCGCTCCTGGCCAGGTACATCTACCTGTGGATGAACGTTGATCCGGCCAGCAACACTTCCGTGGCCGCAAAATGGCCCGTGTTCACCATGCCCGGCTTCTACATCACTTCGGCCATTTTCTTTGCCATCTGGTGGCTGCTGTCGTCGCGCCTGAGTTACTGGTCGCTGCGACAGGACGAAACCGGCGCGCCGCTCTGCACCTACAAAATGCGCTTCCATTCCGGGTGGGGAATCGTCGCGCTGGCGCTGACGCTCACGTTTTCCGCCGCGCTCTGGATGAAAGCCCTTCAGTTTCAATGGTTCTCAGCGGTCTATGGCGTTTATTTCTTCGCCATTTGCGCCTGGGTCACGCTGGCGACCGTCTATGCCATCACCGCGCTGCTCCAGCGCCAGCGCATTCTCGACAGCGTGTTGCACGACAACCAGTTCTTTTACCTGGGCCTGCTATTCTTCGCCTTCACCATTTTTTCGGCTTACAACGAGTTTGCGCAATATTTCGTGGTCTGGAATGGAAACGTCCCCGACGAGACCTTCTGGTATCTCATCCGCGAACATGGCTCGTGGTGGTGCCTGAGCATTCTGCTGATTTTTGGCCATTTCTTCGTGCCGTTTTTCCTGCTGCTGTCCGTGAAGGCCAAGACCAGTTTCAAAGTCATCCTGCCGGTTTGCGCCTGGGCGTGGCTGATGCACTTCGTGGATTTGAGCTTCAACATTTTGCCCGCGGCGCCCCTGAATCAGGGCGGCTATCCGTTCCAATGGCTCTGGCTGCAATTTGGTTGTTTTGCCTTCATGGCCGGGTTCCTCGGCCAGGTCTTCCTGAAGAAATTCAATGCGCACGCGCCGTTTCCAAAACGCGACCCGCGCCTGCACGAGGCCATGGGCATCAACGTGGCGCCGGACGAATGTGCCGACGCGTCCATGCCCGCCGGAGGTGACCAATGAATTCCGAGACGCCCAAGGTCAATCGCGCGTCCGGCGCTGCCGTCGGTTTTCTGGCCGCCAGCGTGTTGTTCATCGCGCTGGTCGCCGTGGTGAAATTTTCCGCCAGACCGCCGGCCATTGACGCCGACCGGGCCGCGACGATTTCGCAGGCGCTCTTTCAAATTCGCACGAACGAAGCGGCCGAACTGGATACGACAGGCTGGATTGATCAGCAACGCGGCATCGTGCGGTTGCCGATTGCGACCGCGATGCAAATGGTTGCGCGCGATTGGCAGAATCCCGGGGCCGCGCGCTCTAATCTGGTCGAACGCGCCGAAAAAGCCGCCGCGCCCTTGCCGGCGGCCTTGGCGCAACCCAATCCCGCTAAATAATGAAAACCGGCCAAATTGTTTGGAGTGCGCGGACATGTCCGCGCTTTGGAACGGCGCGACGTGTCGCGTCGAACGAATGTTGTCCCGACTGGTCGCGACCGCAGTTCGAACTAAATGCCTTTGAATAACCAAATGACCACCCCAGACCCCGGAGCCAAGGCCCCAGACACCGCGCTTGACGCCTCGTGCCGCGTGCCCTTGCTCGCGCTGTTTGGCGGCGCAGCCTTCTGGCTCGTGGCCGGGCTCCTCTTGTCGCTTGCGGCCATCATGACCTTTCACCAGCCGGACCTGTTTGCCGATTGTCCGCTGCTGACCTATGGGCGCGTCCAGCCCGCCGCCAACGACGCGTTGCTCTACGGCTTTTGTGTTCCGGCCGCGCTCGGCGTGGTGCTTTGGATTTTGGTGCGCCTGGGTCAAACGGAACTGGTTCTGCCCCTGGTGCCCATCGCCGGCGCCAATCTCTGGCATCTCGGCGTGCTGGTCGGAGTGGTGGCCATATTGATCGGCGATAGCACCGGCTTCGCGTGGCTGGAATTTCCCCGCGGCGGTTCGGTGCTGCTTTTTGCCGGCTATCTGCTCATCGCCATGTCCGCCGTGGCCACGTTCGGCGCCAGAAAGGAACGGGAGCTTTACCCGTCGCATTGGTTTCTTCTGGCGGCTTTGCTCTGGTTCCCGTGGATTTATTCGACGGCCAATCTCTTGCTCGTGGCCTGGCCCGTGCGCGGTATGGCGCAAGCCGTGATTGACTGGTGGTTTTCGAACAATCTGCTCTTCGTCTGGCTTGCGCTGGTCGGCATCGGCGCCGCGTTTTACCTGTTGCCGAAACTTTCCGGGCGCCCCTTGCAAAGTCATTACCTCGCTCAGTTCGCCTTTTGGATGTTCATCGTTTTCGGAAGTTGGTGCGGCATTCCCCAGGGCGCACCGGTGCCGGCGTGGCTGCCCACGGCCAGTTCGGTGGCCGCCGTGCTCACGCTGGTGCCGCTGCTGGTGGTTGCCATCATTGCCCGGAATACCGTTTACGGCTCAACTGCGGTTTGCCGGGGCGGCCCGCTGTGTTACGTGAAATTCGGCACGGCGGCGTTCCTCGTGTCGGGCTTCATGTTCATCACTTCGGCCTGCCCGCACTTCAGCCGCATCATAGGATTTACCTGGTTTGGGCCTGCCCAGGTCCAACTGCAAATCCTCGGTTTCTTCACCATCGTCATGTGCGGCGCGATTTACGAATTGCTGCCGCGGATAATGGGTTTTGCACTCCCGTTTCCCAAATTCGTCCGCGCCCAGCATTGGCTGTTTATGCTCGGCGTGTTGCTGTGGGCCGGTGCCTTGGCCGTCGGCGGCGTGGAGCAGGGGATCAAGCTCAGTGATCCGTCGTCCGCCTTTGCCGACTCCACGGCGGCGGCCTTGATGGCTTTGCGCGTGGGCACAACCGGCCTGATGCTCATACTGCTGGGCGCGTTGCTGTTCGCCCTGAACGTTTTCGCGGTGACGTTCAAATGGAAAATGGCGCTGTTAAAAGCGGGGATCGCCGCCATTAAGGAGCCGCTCGAAGCGGAGTCGGCTCCAGCGCGAAGCGACACCGGGGAGGTGAAGGCATGAAAAACGGCTTCCAAGTCATCCTTGCGGCGTTGGCGGCGCTCGGGCTTTCGTGGTGCGGCTTTGTGCTGGCGCCGGTGCTGCAGCTCGGCGCGCAAAAGCAGGCCATGGTCCTCAATTCATCCGCTCTTTACCCGCTGGGCCGGCCCGGCGAGGCCAATCAGGGCTTGCAAGTCTATCGCGCCAACGGCTGCGCCGCCTGCCACACCGAACAGGTCCAGCAGGACGGCATGGCGTGCGACGTCGTGTTGACCAGTCCCGGCAGTAACCCGGTGGCGGTGAGCAACCTCGTCTCGGCGCTCAATCTCTCCGATCTCACCAAGGACGACGCCGACGCCGCAGCCGACCAGATCAGCGCCGCCGGCGGCAAAAGCGAGACGCACGTCATTGCCACCGGTGTGGACATCGCGCGCGGCTGGGGTTTCCGCCGGAGCGTCGCGGCTGATTTTCTTTACGACGACCCGGTGCAGCCGGGGAGCCTGCGCGCCGGGCCCGATTTGTCGAACATTGCCATTCGCGACCCCGACCTGAACTGGCAATTGGTTCATCTCTACGCGCCGCAAAGCCTGGTGAAAGGCTCGGCCATGCCGCCGTTCCGTTACCTGTTCGAAGTCCGCAAAATCGGCGGCGCCATGTCGCCCGACGCCTTGCAATTTTCCAAAGGTTTTGAACCGCCGGCGGGTTACGAAGTTGTGCCCAAACCGCAGGCCAAAGAACTGGCCGCGTATCTTTTGAGTCTGCGGGCGGATGTGCCGCTTTATGAAGCGCCGTTCACGCCTCCGCTTGCGAAGCCATGATCCACCAACGCCATGCCAGTTCGGAGTTCCGCCTTCCGGCGGAGCCAGTTTGGAGTCCCGCCTTTAGGCGGATCTGGCTCGGAGTTCCGCCTTCAGGCGGCCTCGGGGCGGCTGCGCTCCCCTAACACAGCATGAACAACGAAATCCAATCAATTCCTAATGCATCCAGTGGCGAACCGAACGCGACGCGCTCGGTCGTGCCCATGTGGATTCTCGTGTTGACGCTGGTATTGTTGTTTTTAAGTTGGGTTTATTTCGATTACCGCAGCGGGTGGTTCAACCCGAATGTTTACACGCCGTACGCATCGGCGGCTCAACTTGACGCCTATCAGCCCAAGTCCGGTGCGGCGGCGACGCTGGCGCGCGGCAAACAGGTTTATGACACGATTTGCGGCATCTGCCACGGCGTGGATGGCATGGGCAAACCCAACCAGGCCCCGCCGCTGGCACTGTCCGAGTGGGTTAACACCAAGAGCGCGGATCGCTCGCTGCGCGTGCCGTTGGTGGGCCTCAACGGCCCGCTCACCGTGAAGGGCGCCACTTGGAACCTCTCCATGCCGGCCATGGGCGCGGCGCTTTCCGACCCCGACCTCGCCGCGGTGATAAGCTACATCCGCAGCGCCTGGGGCAACCAAGGCGGCCCGGTGACGGCGGCAGACGTGAAAGCCGCCCGCGCGGCTGTCGCTGCCCATCCGCAACCGCTGACGAGCGATCAATTGAAGGCGCTGCCCGAGTAAGGAATATGCCGGATCAGGCTGGAAGAAGGCGGAAATCAAGGGTTTATGAAGCGAACGAGGCAAAGTGGCTGCGGTGGGACCGGGCTTCGCTCAGAGCTACGATCCGACAGGCCGGCCTTCGCCCAAGAGCTGCGGCTCGGCAAGAGGGTGGGGGTGTATTTACCCCCTTGGAGCCGTGACGCCGTGACAAGTCAATAAAGACGGCCCTTTCGTGAGTTTGTACCCGTGACAAAGCCGTGACAAAGCCGTGACAAGCCGTGACAAATGGGAGTTGAGGGCGTGAGACGTGAAACGTGACGGTTAAATCGTTAAATGGTGATCGGTTAAATACGGGGAGAATCCAATATGTTTCCCGCGGCCTCGGCGATGTTGGCCGGGGTGGGACCGGCCTTCGGCTAGTAGAAAAGTGACAGTTTGGGTTTTGACGTCTGGGGTCGGGATGGTTGATTTCGCTGACTTGACCCAACAGGTGGACACACCTTCAATCTTCCATCTTCGTTGCAGAATATTTGGAGTTCTGCGTTCAGCGGACCGCGTGAACGCGGAACTCCAAACCAAAATGGCCACGATCTATTCGCGGACGTCCGCTACGGGGCGCTTGGCGGCGTGCTGGAGCGCTTCACCCAGCCAGGCGATGGTTTGGCCCAGGTCATTCATATTGCGCGCGGCCTCGTCGTCCTTGGCCACGTCGCCTTTCTCCAAACCGTATCCCAGATTCCAATAGGTGGACCCCGGCACAATGGCGCCGGACATGAGGAACATGTGATTCATGGTGTCAAAGGCGTGGGTGCCGCCGCCACGCCGGACGGCCACCACGGACGCGCCGATTTTTCCGCGAAACAATCCGCCGTTGGCCAGGGCTACCAGGCCGGCGCGGTCCAGCAACGCCTTCATCTCGGTGCTCACGTCGGTGAAATAGGTGGGTGACCCCAGGATGATGGCGTCCGCCGCGGCCATTTTCTCAAAACACGGGTTGAAAAAGTCGTCTTTCTGGCCGCACCGGCGGTTCTTCTTTTTGAAGCATTGGTAACAGGCGCGGCAACCGCGAATGTTGGACCCGCCGAGTTGGACGAATTCAGTCTTCCAGCCGGCGGCAGCCAGCGGCGCCAGGACTTTTTTCAGAAGAATTTCGGTGTTCCCGCCCTTGCGCGGGCTTCCATTGATGGCAACGGCTTTCATGATCGCCAAGGATAGTAGGAAATCCCTGCCAAGACAAACCTTTCAGCAGTCGGGTGGTGTCCTAACTTGCGGCGGAGCGCGGGCTTTCAGCCCGCTTCCGGCCACGAAATGTTTTGGCCGATGAAGCGGCATTAAATGCCGCGCTCCTGAATTTAGGACACCACCAGCAGTCGCGGAGCGACCGGGGAAAGCCGGGGACAACGTCCGCGGAAACGCCCACCCCAGACCATCCGTCCAGGCAGGGACGGCGGAAACGCTCGCAAAATCCAGCCTCTCCCGTGCCCATCGGCGGACTTGTGGAAGCGGTGTGACCGGCTGCTCAAGGGAAGTTGACGCGATAGAAGCGGTTGGAATACAACTTCCAATCGGGATCGGTGAAATAAGTTGAAGCGCCGCTGAGAGTGAGCGTCGAGACCTGGCGCCATTGTGGAGCGCTCAGGCTGGTGCTGGCTTCCACGCTGAATGACAGGTTGTTGTTGCCGCTGATATCAAAGCCGAACTCGCCGCCGCGCAACCCGAAGTTTGAATCATGTATTATCTTCACGTTCCACAATTCCGTCTGGAAACCGCTCAACGAGCCCCAACCAGTGGTCCCCGGAAGATAGTAAAAGGTGGCGGTGTCATCATCGAATGCGGATGAAGTTCCGGCCGGGACATTGCCGCCGAAATAGACGGCGGTCAGGGCGGGGCAGTAGGCAAAGGCATCGTTTCCAAGAGTGGTAACACTGCTGGGAATTGCGATATGATTCAGCGCGGAGCAGTCATAGAAGGCCTCCAGCCCAATGGTTTGGACCCCCTGGCCGATGGTGACTGAGGCTACTCCGCTGTCATAGAATGCCTGTTCCCCGATGTTCGTGACAGTGCCGGGAATGTAAATATCCACAAGGCTGGGGCAAAATGCGAACGCGTCGCTTCCAATAGTTGTCACCCGGCTCGGAATCTCGACGTCGGACAGGCTCGCGCAGTTATAAAACTCGTAGTTCCCGACCTCGATCAGCTCGCGCGGAAGCCGCATTCTGGTGATGGCGGATCCGGCAAACGCCGAGTCACCGATGCAAGTGATGCAGTCCGGAAGACAGATTCCCGTAAAAATGTCGCCGAAAAATGCATAGCTTCCAATCTTGGTGACCGTGTCGGGGACCGTAATATTGGTGAGCGAATCGTTTCCCTGGAACGCCCCGTCCGCCAGTTCCGTGACGCCGTTCGAAATGCTGTAGCTGGTGGCCAGACCCGCCGGCGGATATAGAATGAGCGTCGTGAGGTTTTTGTTGAATAAGACGCCATTCACGCTGGTATAGTTGGGGTTCCCCGTATCAACGATTATGCCGGCCAGGCCATAGCATCCCAGGAAAGCATCGTTTCCAATGGCAGTCGTGGTGCTGGGAATTTCAAGGTTCTCCAGTTCAAAACAGTTGCATAAGGCATAGGGCCCGAGTGTGGTGGCGCCGCCCTGAATCGTGAAATCCGTCAGGCTGTAGGAATTGTAAAATGTGTATTGCCCCATGCTGTTCACGGTGGAGGGCAGGGTGAAGCTGGAAAGGCTGTCCAGGAAGGCAAACGAATAATTTCCAATGCTCGCAAGGCCGTTGCCCGTGAAGGTGATGCTGGCCAGATTATCGCAGCCATAAAACGCGTAATCCTGGATGTTGGAGACGCTGCCCGGGATGGTAATGCTCGTCACATTAGTATTGTCATAGAAGGCTTGTGTGGCGATCACAGTGACGGGCAGGTTGCCGATGGTGGACGGGATCGTCACCGTGCTGACGGTGTCGGTGTAACCGGTGATCGTGACGCTGCCGTTTTCGGTCCAGGTGGTGAACTGGGCGGGCGCAACGGCGGGAATCAGCATCGCCAGGACCAGGAACGCACATGGAAACGGATCACCCGTTGAACCACCAACCCGCGATTGAACCGCCATGTTCATGCGAGACTCCCCTCCCTGAAATTTTAACACTGCTTATACCACCAATTCACAAATCTTTTACCTCATCAACCCTTCACAGTCAAGGAAAAGTATTCACAATGTTTGACCATCGGATCGCGCTTATTCCCGGAAAGGCAAGTTGCTGGAAGATAGGAGGTTGCCGCGAATTTGCCCTTTTGGGAACCTGGCGAGTGTCAGCCCTCGCCATTGCTGCCCGGGCGCAACTCAGCACCCGGACCATCTCCCTTTCCATGAACCGACAGACCATTCCCTTGATTATCAAGGACTTGCGCAGATTGGGGTTCATGGTCCCAATGCATGCGCAAAAGCGAAAGGAGGCTCTACATGAACCGGAACATCCAACATCGAACATTTAACATCCAATGAAAGAGCAAAACCCTCACCTCATCGGCCTTCGCCCAGAGGCTACGGCCCGACAGGCCCTGACCCTCTCCCCTCCCATCAGAGTCTCTACCCTCACCCTGTCCCTCTCCCATCAGAATGGGCGAGGGAAAAGGAGAGGGAACAATCGGCGGGCGCAACGGGTGACTCGGGAGACTGGCAGCAGGCCAGCGTTTAAGGAATCCTTGATTTATCGAGTTTGATCATCGCCGTCACGGCAATGACGAATCCCGAACCCATGAGCACACACCCCAACAATGTCAGGCGGTAAAAATTCAACACCACACCGATCCCGGCCAGTGCCAGTGCCAGCCCATAAAAGATATGCCCCCAACGCCGGCCATATTTGCTGATGATGGAATGAACCGATAAAACCAGATAGCAAGCCAGCAGTGGCAGGAACGCCAGTGTGGAGATCATTGCAATCAAAAACAGCACGCCGTAAGCCGTGTCATTGACACTCCGACCGGAGGCGCGAATGCCACCCATGAAATCAAAGACCACACGCTCCAGATTCAAAACAGTAAGGACGAAAACAATCAATAGCAGCGGAAAAAGAGCCGCCAATATCCAACGAAAGCCTGCCAAGCCAGCTCCGCGACGCAGATAGAAAACGAGCAGCGCCACCCGCCAGCCGGCAACGACAGCCAGCAACCATAACCGAACCGCTTGTGCGGTTTGCAGCGCCAGACCGTGGCGCACGGGAATCGCGTATAGAATGGCCGGCGGTGAAGTTAGCGTCACGAAGATGAGAACATTCAAGAGCGACCAATGCAATGGCGTGAGCGGCCAAAGCACCAGCCAGAGGAAAAAAGCCAGGATAAAAACGTAGGCGACTGAGCCGAGGCCGAGATGTTGCAGCAGGCTGGCCTTGGGGTCTTCCCACCACCGTCCCATGCCCACCAACCAAGTGCAGCCGAGACCAAAAGCCAGCTCGCGATATTTCAGCGCGCGCAATTCGTCCGGAGTCGAGCGAAATGTCAGCAGCCGGAAGGCGGTGAACAAGGTTCCCATCATGATCGCGCTTTGGGTTGCCAAGCTGTTTTCATATTCCGAAATCGCGCCCGCCCCAATCGTGCCAGTGGGTTTCCTGGCCACAACCAGCGTGGGCTTTTTCGTGATGTTCTGCCTGCTCCGCAAGTTTACAAGTTCTTTCCTGAGCCTTTTAGCCTTTTTTCAAACCCTGCCGGCCGGCTGAAGAGGGACTGCCGCATCAGCGCAACCATCGAATGTTGTGTGTGCTGGCCTGTGCGCCAATCGCTCAACAAATCCTCCCCCAGATCGGCAACGTCACTGCGAGCCGAGGCGGTAGAAACGACCGGGATAATTTGTCCACTGGGGATCGCCGAAATAAGATGAGCCGCCGCTGAGGGTGTTGGTGGCCACCGGGGTCCAGACCGGATTGGCCAGATTCGTGCAGGTGTCCACCACAATGACCAAACCGCTGGTTCCGGCAATATTGAACCCGAACTGATTGTTCTGCACACCGAAGCTAGCCCCGCTGGTCTGCGCCTGCGGATTCCACAGCTTCGTCGGCCTGCCACCCAACGTCGAGCCCCAGCCTGTGGTCCCCGGAAGGTAATAGACCGTCACATTGTTGTCGCCTAGGAACGCAGCCGAAGAGCCGCTGGGCTGGTTGCCTTCAAAATATACACTTGTCAGGCTGGTGCAATTCCCGAACGCATCCTCCTGGATGCTGGTGACGCTGCTTGGGATCGTGACGCTCCTGAGGCTGATGCAACGCTCGAATGCATCCATCATGATGCTGGTAACGTTGGGGGAAATGGTGACGCTGGATAGGTTTGTGCAGCCTTCGAACGCAAATTGACTGATGGTGGTGACGCTGTTCGGGATCGTGATGCTCTTCAAGCTGGTGCAGCTCTCAAACATTCCGATTACGATGCTGGTGAGATTGGTGGGAAAGATGACATTGGTCAGGCTCGTACAATCCTCAAAAACGCCGCTTGCCATGTTGGTGACGCCGTCCCCGATCGTAACGCTGATCAGGCTGGTGCAGTAACTGAACGCAAATCCCCCGATGCCAGCAACGCTATTGGGAATAACGACGCTGGTCAGCCCGGAAGAGTAAGAAAATGCGTTGATTGCGATGCTTGTAACGCTGTTGGGAATGGTGTAATTGCCTGGCCAGGCACACGGATATTGGATCAGCGTCGCTTGGCTGTAATCAAACAGCACCCCACCCGCGCTGCTGTAGGCGGGATTGTTGGTGTCCACCGTTATCGCCATCAAATTGCTACATTCGAGGAAAGCTTGGACTCCTATGTTGGTAAGGCTGGCCGGGATCGTGACATTGGCGAGGCTGCCACAGAAAGTGAACGCACCTTCGCCGATGCTGTTGACATTGGTGCCGATGATGGCGTTGGTCAGGCTGGTGCACTCCTCGAACGCATAGGTTCCTACGGTCGTAACATTGTTTGGGATCGTAACGCTGTTCAGGCGAGTGCACTCATAGAAGGCGGTGCCCCCAATATTGGTGACGCCCGCGGAGATCATAATGTTTGTCAGGCTGGCACAACCCCAAAACGCACTCCCCTCGATGCTGGTGAGGTTTGTGTCCATGACGACGTTGGTTAAGTTGATGCAACCTTGGAAGGCACTTACGCCGATAGTGGTGACGTAAGTGCTCATTATAACGCTGGTCAGATTCGTGTTGTTATAGAATAAGTTGTTTCCCAGGGTGGTGACCGGGAGGCCGGAGGCCATGCTGGGAATTGTCACCGCGCCAAGGGAGCCAGTGTATGTATTAAGGGTGACTGTGTCGTTCGTGGTTGTATAAGTAAATTGAACCCACTGCGCGGTCGGGATGCCGTCCCACGTCGAACCCCAGCCCGTAATCCCCGGCACATAATACACGGATGCGTTGTTGTCGGCCGAGAATACGGTCGAATCAGCGGTTGGTGGATTGCCCGGAAAATAGATGCTCAACAGGCTGCTGCATTGCGCAAAGGCGTAGTCCCCAAGGCTGGCGACGTTGTTGCCAATGGTGACGTTGGTCAGGCTACTGCAGCCGTAGAATGCGTCATACGCGATATTGGTGACGCTGTTGGGGATGGTGATGTTGGTCAGGCTGCTACATCGGTAGAATGCATTGGTTCCGATGCTGGTGATATTGGTCGGCAGCGGGACGCCGGCCAAACTGCTGCAGCCGGAGAACACATAATTCCCGATGCTCGGAAGGTCTTGTGGAAGGCTGACATTTGCCAAGCTGCTGCAACCCGCGAACGCGTAGTCCCCGATGCTCGTGACGTTGGTGCCAAACGTGATATTGGTGAGGCCCGCGCAATCATAAAATGCGAAACTCCCGACACTGGTGGCGTTGGTGGGCATAATGACGCTGGTCAGGTTTGTGCACTGATAGAACAAATCACTCCCGATGCTCGTGACTGGCAAGCCGCCAATCGTGCTGGGAATCGTCACCGCACCACCCGAACCGGTGTAGCCCGTAAGCGTAATCGTGCTGTTGTTGGTCGTGTACGTAAACTGAATCCACAACTCTGTTGGAACACTGGCCCACGTCGAGCCCCAGCCTGTGGTTCCCGGCAGGTAATAGACAATCACGTTTGTGTTCCCTGAGAACACAGGCGTACTGGCGGGGATGGGCGCATTACCGGTAAAACAGACTTGAACCAGATTACTACAATCCGCGAACGCATAGGGCCAAATGATGGTCACGCTGCTTGGAATGGTGATGTTAGTCAGGCTGGTGCAACCGAAGAAATCATCCCCATTGATGCTGGTAACACCGTTGCCAATGATAACGCAAGTGAGGCTGGTGCAGCCATCAAATACACCGACTCCAATGTTGGTGACGCTGTTGGGGATTACGATGCTGGATAGGCTGGTGCAGTCGGCGAACACGCTTTCTCCTATATTGGCGACACCGTTGCCGATGATGGCGTTGGTTAGGTTGACGCAGCTTTGGAACGCAGAGTATCCGATGCTGGTGACACTACCGGGGATCGTGATGCTGGCCAAACTAGGGCAACCGGCAAACGCATCGTCCCCGATATAGGACATGCCATTGACAAGGGTGACGCCAACCAGGCTTCTGCAGCCTGAAAATACGTCTTGCCCCATGTTGGCGACACCGTTGCCAATGACGACGTTGGTCAGACCGGTGCAGTCATAGAAGACAGAGTTCCCAAGGTTGGTGACGCTATTGGGAATGGTGAGGCTCATCAGGTTGGTGCAGTCGAAGAACGTCTCATCCCCGATGCTGGTGACGCCGTTGGGGATTGTGACGCTGACGAGGTTGCGGCAGCCCGAAAACACGTCTGCCCCTATGTTCGTGACACTGTTGCCGATGATGAAGTTAAACAGGCTGACACACCCTTGGAAGGCAGAGTCCCCGATGCTTGTGACATTGGTGCCGATAGTGGCGTTGGTCAGGCTGGCGCAATTCTGGAAGGCGCCAGGGCCGAGGCTGATGACGCTGTTTGGGATAATGATGTTGGTGAGGCTGCTGCAACCCACGAATGCACCGTTTTGGATGCTCGTCACGCTATTGGGAATTATAAGCGCCGCAAGACTGCCGCAGCCATCGAAGGCGTTAGTTCCAATAGTGGTGACATTGGCGCCGATTGTCACGTTAGTCAGATCAGCGCATGAATAGAAAGCATCCATGCCAATGTTAGTGACGCTGTTTGGGATTATGAATGTGGTTAAAAGAGGGCAATAATCGAAAGCATAGTCGCTAATATTAAGAACTCCGTTCGCGATTACGACATTCGTCAGGCTGATGCAACTTTCGAACGCCGCACTTCCAACGCTGGTGACACTGCTGGGGAGCGTGACGCTGGGCAGCGAGATGCAGGATAGGAATGCGCCGCTTCCGATGCTCATGACGCTGTTGCCGATTGTGACGGTGCCCAAGCTCGTGCAATCATCGAAATCACCACTTCCAATGTTGGTGACGCTGTTTGGGATCGTGATGGCGGTCAAAGCAGTGCAGCCGCTAAACACATTGTTCCCGAGGTTAACCACGGTGTTGGAAATTGCAGCGTTCGCCAGGCTGGTGCAACCTTGGAAATCTCCGTTTCCAATACTGGTGATGCCATCTCCAATCGTTGTGCGGGTCAGTGCAATGCAACCACTGAACACATTGGCCCCAATGTTCGTGACACTGTTAGGAATTGTGACATTGGTCAGGCTGGTGCAGTTTTGAAAGGCCTGGTCATAGATGGTGGTGACGCTACCGGGGATCTGATAGGTGCCGGATTGGCCCTCCGGGCATTGGATAACGGCAGTTTGATCCTGGTTGAACAAAACACCATTCACACTGCTATAGGCGGGATTGGGACCTTCCACAGATATGGCAACCAGATTGTTGCACCCGGAAAACGCAGTACTCACAATGTTAATGACACTGTCGGGGATTATGACGTTGGTCAGAGTGGTGCAGTTTTGAAACGCATTAGTTCCTATGCACGTGACGGGTAGGCCATTAATCGAGCTGGGGACAATTGCCGTTCCGCCGGAGCCCAAGTACGTTGTAATGGTGATTGCTCCATTATTGGTAGTGTAAGCACAGGGAACCCCGGGGTCCCACAGTGACGTGGCTTGGCCATCAAACGTTGAGCCCCACCCGATAGTTCCTGGCAAGTAATAGACGGTCGTAAGATCAGCCAGGAACACAAATGTGCCAACGCTGGGGGCATTGCCTAGAAAACAAGCACTTTGGAGAGCGCAATCGGCGAAAGCGAAGTCCCCGATGTTGGTCACGCTATTGCCAATTATAATGCTGTTCAGACTGGCGCAATATTCGAACGCATTGGTTCCGATGGAGGTGACGCTGTTGGGGATCGTGACATTAGCCAGGGCGCATCCATCGAACGCATAGTTTCCGATGCTTATGAGATTTGTGCCAAAGGTGAAGCTCCCCAACTTGACGCATTGTTGGAAAGCGCTTGTCCCAATGCTCGTGATACTGTCGGGGAGTTGGACGCTAAACAAGTTAAAATGTTGATAGAATGCATTAGCCCCAATGCTGGTGACTGGAAGGCCGTTGGTCGTGCCGGGCACGACCACGGTGGTGGCGGTGCCGGTATATTGGTAGATGTTGAGCGAACCGTCGCTATTGGTCGTGAAAGTGAATTGAGCGTTCACCGCGGCGGGCAGCATTGCGGCACACAAGAGACAGGCTTGAATCAGGGTTCGTATTGTTTTCATGGGATTTCCTTTCTGGCTTTGGGGCCGCGCCGAAGAACATTGCCGGTTGTCATGCTTGGGCCGTTCACGAGAATCTCATTCCATCAAAAATCCCGAACTCTGTCAATTTACAGATCTTGCTTCTTGATTGGCTAATTAAGGTGATGTGTTTGCCGCTGCCGGTTGCTCGTAATGGCATCGCGGCGCCTTCCGCCGTCGCTATGCTGCGTCGCCACAAGTGAGTTTTGGTTTGAACTATGAATTTACAATTTCAGATTGCCATCGTGAGCCGGCGGCGCGCGGGATACGGGCGCAAATCAGTTGTTGGAGGGGTCAATGTCAGAAGATGTCGCCCCCGACGGGGCTTTTTCCCTGTTTATGCGGGATATTCTACAAATATATCGCCCCGAGCGGGGCTTGCGGACATACCGTGGGACGGCCAACATCAAGCTTCAAGCGCCGTAGGCGCGACATCTTCTGTGCATAAACCTGATTTGCGCCCGCGGGTTGCGTTGCAGCAAAGCGAAGGTTGACGCAGTGGCTCGATTTTGGGATCAATAGACAGCCGTTAAACGTCTATGAAAATGCCATTCCTCATTGCGTTGGGAGCTGTTCTCGTGGGCTGCGCGAGTTCGCCGCCGAAAACATCATTATCCGCCGGGCAGGCCACCACTCTGGCCATTCAATTGGCCAACGCCAAAGCCCAGGCCACGTACCATCGCCAGCCGTTTGGCGACGGCCAGACCGCCACCTTCGAATCAGGACATTGGGTGTGGAGGCAGTTGGCCACTGGCGATCTTGAAGCCGAGGTCGAGCTTGCGGCCGATAGCTCGACGAACGCAGTCAGCCTCTTTATACTTTCAGACACCATCGGTTCGCCAAGGATACCGACAGGTGGAAGGGCATTCTGATTTTGCTGAGTAGGACAGGCATCGCATCCGTTTTCCGGCTTTTGTGTCCCACTCACCAAACAGTGCTAATGGCATAGAATCAAGAAACGCCGCCTCAAGGCGGAAATTTAAGAGTTAGAGACAGGCGCGACGCCTGTCCTACTGCATCGTTCCGGTTTTAGCCTACGGTTCCATCTCCTTGCTCACCACCGGCAGGGTCTCTTTGATTTCCCCGGGGATGGCCACGGGGCGGCCGCTTTTGGCATCCACGAATACCCAGTCGGTCTCGGCCCGCGCGATGATCGTCTCGTCGGTCAGACGGATGAGCTTGTATTTGCGCAGGGAGCGCACCTTGTGGAAGTTGGCGACCCAGGTGAAAAGCCTCAGCACATCGCCGGCAAACGCCGGACTGAGATACTCAATGTGATGGCTTCGCACCACCCAGGTGGCGCCCAGCGCAGTGGTCGCCCGAATGCAGCCGGTGGCGCCTGCATGGCGAACGGCGGCGTCCTGCATCCATTGGATGTAGGCCACGTTGTTCACGTGCCCGTTGCCATCCACCACCTCGGCGGGCACCGTGAAGTCAAACTGGTAGATGGGACTCATCGGGCTATTTATTACCCGGAACAGTAAATACTTTACAATGCTGAAACTGCCGCGTGTATCTGACGACCTGCCCCGGCGCGCGGCCTTCAGCCGTAACGATGCAGTTGAAAATGAATGTCGGGCGGCAAACCTCAAGTAGGAAAGGCGTCCCGCCTGTCTCCAGCTCTTAATTTTTGAATTTACAAATCCGGCCCTCCGGGGCATCCTGAAATTGCCTGCGAAAAGATTTGTTTTCGCCGGCAAATAACGAGAAAGATGAATTATTATGGGTGACAAATCACCAAAAGCAAATCATAAGAAATTGCACCAGAAAGAAGTCCACAACACAGCCGTTGCCGCCCAAAAACATGCGGCGATAGCCGCCAAACAGGCTGCCGGCAAAACTGACAAATAGTTAGCCGCACGCCAAAGGCATCTCTCCTGATTTTCACATCAAGAGAGATGTTTTTTTACCCGCGACCGGGTTCACTTTTCTGTACCAGTCCGTGTCATGCCATTTTCGGGAAAAATTCATGGGCGGTCCGGCAGGTGGCGGCACTCAATTCTTCCAACGCGCAATTTTTCGTCCGGGCGGCCACTTCGGAGATTTCCTTCACGTAAGCGGGTTCACAGCGCTGGCCGCGATAGGGCACGGGCGCGAGATACGGACAATCGGTCTCCAGCATGAAGCGCTCGAGCGGCGTGGCGGCCACGGTGTCGCGCACGTTTTGGCCGTTCTTAAAGGTCACAATGCCGGTGAAGCTGACGAGCGAGCCGAGCTCCAGCACCCGCCGCATCCGGT
>JBEKMW010000048.1:0-31492 GCA_049523455.1 Verrucomicrobiota bacterium
GGAAACCGTGGCTAAAATCCAAGAAATGACCCTCCGGCAAATCCTCAAGAAAGTGCCGGGGGTCACAAAACGCAAATGACTCCGATTACGAAAGATGCACCTTGTTTTAGCGCCATTCGGCTAAAGCCCGCGCTCCGCCGCAAATTAGGACACTACCGCCAGGTTGAAAGCCATTGAAGGACGGAAATCTTAAGAAATCTTAAGTAAGGGCTTTGTCGTTTTGCGGATAAAGTTGCCGCTGAAATGTATTGGATCAGCAAGAGCATTCACCGGGTCCGCCGACTCAACCGGCGCACCCTGCTGTTTCTGGCCGCGCTGGGGCCGGGCATCATCACGATGATTGCCGACAACGACGCCGGCGGCATTTCGACCTACGCACAGACCGGTGCCAAGACCGGATTCAGTCTTCTCTGGGCCATGATCATTCTCATTCCGATGGCGTATTATGTCCAGGAAATGACGGTGCGTTTGGGTGCCGTCACCAAACGCGGGCACGCCGAAGCCATCTTCGACGGATTCGGAAAATGTTGGGGCTGTTTTTCCATTTTCGATTTGGCCGTTATCAACTGGTTGACGCTCGTCACGGAGTACATCGGAATGACGCAGGCGATGAGCTTGTTCAACATCCCGTCGTGGGTCACGTTCTTTGGCGTCACCGCGCTGCTCACCGGCATCGTCATCAGCGGGCGGTATTGGACGTTTGAAAAAATCACACTCTTTTTCTGTCTCTTCAACCTGGTTTACATCCCCGCCGCATTCTGGGCGATGCACACGGGGAACGTCCACGAAGGCTGGAGCGCAGTGGGCAGAGGCTTTTACAACCCCAATTTCAAGTTCGGCATGTCGGGCGTGGCTTTGCTTACCTTGATCATGGCGAACATCGGCACGACCATCACGCCGTGGCAGATTTTCTTCCAGCAATCCGCCGTGGTGGACAAAGGCATGGATGTGAAGCAGATCAAATATGGGCAATTTGACACCTTCTTCGGCTCGTTCATGACCTGTTTGGTGGCGGCGTTCATCATCATCGCCACCGCCGGCGTCTTCTACTACAACCCGTCCAATCCCAGCCACGCGGTCCAGGCGGCGGACAGTGCTGCCAATCATGTCACCACCGGCCCTTGGTCAAAAGTTGATCCCACGTTCCACAGTTGGCAGGACATGGATTCGGCCGCCAAAACCGCGGCAGCCATGCCCGCCGTCATGCCCGCCGGTTCACACTGGGGACAGTGGGCCAAGGTGCTGTTTGCCATCGGCCTGTTCGACGCCGGTTTGCTGGGCGCGCTGTGCATTTCACTGGCGACAAGCTGGGCGCTGGGTGAAGTCTTCGGTTGGGCGCACTCGCTCAATCGCGGCGTCCGGGAAGCGCCGTGGTTTTATGTCGCTTATGTGCTGATGCTCATGTCGGCGGGCGTTGTCTCGCTCGTCGCCAGCATAGACTTGCAGAATGTCATCACCATTTTTGTGCAGGTCGTGGCAGTGACGCTGTTGCCGGCGGCGCTGATGTTTTTGATTTTGCTGCTCAACGACAAGCCGCTCATGGGCGATTACGTCAACACCCGCTGGCAGAACATCGCCAACTGGAGCATCGCCGCCTTCGTCATCGTCATCTCAACCGCCTATGGCATTTCCGTGCTGTTTCCCGAATGGTTCGGCGCAGGCAATTAGCAACGAGGAGAATCCGCCATGAACAATCCCCCCAACAACGTCACCTCCAAGCCGCCCGGTTTTGAGAATTTTCAACTCCTGTATTTTTCCAGGCTGCTCAATCGCCGGATTCGCCGTGACAAAACCAACGCGAAAAACGGCCGTCTCACCGACCTGGTTTTCCGGCTTTCCGAACCGTATCCCGAAGCGGTCGGAATTTACATCGAACACGGCAAAGGCCATCCCACCGAATTGATTCCGTGGGAAAAGGTCGCGCGGATTGAAGACGAAGCCATCTTTATCACGCCGTCCGAAACCGGCAATCCGTATCCGCCGTTCAACGACCAGAAAGGCTGGATACTTTTGAATGAACACCTGATGGGCCAGACGATTCTGGATACCGACGGTCGCCGCACCGAGGTGGTCAACGACGTTCACCTGCTCTTCTCCAAAGGCCGGATGATCCTGGTTCATGTGGACATCTCCTTCAATGGCTTTCTCCGCAAATGGGGTTTTGAACGCTTCGCAAAGGCGAAGGACCAGTTGATCTCCTGGCGCTACGTCCAGCCGCTTTCGGTGGAAGACCACACCACGGACGTCGTGACGCTTTCGGTCGCCCGCGAACAGGCGCTGGAACTGCCCAGCGAAGACTTGGCCGACGCGCTCGAAGTGCTTTCCGGCGATGAGCAGCAGGCGATGTTTTCCGCGCTCGATCCGGTCAAGGCCGCCGAAGTGCTCGGCGACGCCGAACCGCGCGCCAAGCGCCAGCTCATCGCTTTTTTGTCAGAGGAAAAGGCGCGTCACGTGCTGGCCATCATGTCCGTGCTTCAAATCGCCGATTTCTTCTCCGATTTGCCACACGCCAAAGCCGCCGAGCTGACGAAACTGCTGCCGCTGGCGCGGGCGGCACGCGTCAATGCCATCATGTCCAACGCCGACGTACCGGCGGCCACGTTGATGAGCGAGAGATTTTTCACGTTCGCCCGGGAAGCCAAGGCAAGTGAAGTCTTGCATTCGCTCCGCAGTTCCGCCGGCGACAACCGGAACATGTCCTATCTCTACATCGTGACCGGTGAGGGAAAAAATCTGCAAGGCGTCGTGGATTTGCGCGATTTGGTGGTCGCGCCGGAAAACGTCAGCCTCGGCGAACTGATGATTTCGCCCGTGGTCACGGCGGAGCACGATTGTTTGCGCGAAGATTTGGTGGCGCTGTTCGCCAAATACCAGTTCCACATGCTGCCGGTGGTGGACGCCCAGGACCGGCTGCTGGGCATCGTCCGCAACCGCGATATCCTGAAAGGCACCAAGTTTGACTCCCAAGCTGATTGATTTATGGCACGCATCAAAACAACACCAACGGTCCGGTTTGCCCTGTGGGCCTTGCGGATTTATTTGTTGATCCTGCTCACGCTGATTGGGATCAAATTCGTGCGGGTTTTTTCCAATTCAAACCAGCAAGAGAGTGACCCCTCAAGTCCTGCCGCGGCGGCGATCGCTCAAACCAACCAGCCAACGGCTGAAACCAGGCCATAACCGGCTTCCTGCATATGCATCTCCAAACTCACGCCAAGTCGAAGCGGTCAAGGTTCATCACCTTATTCCAGGCCGCGACAAAGTCGTGTACAAATTTCTTCTGCGCGTCCGAGCTTCCATAGACTTCAGCCAGGGCGCGGAGCTGGGAGTTTGAACCAAAGACCAGATCAACCCGCGTGCCGGTCCATTTAGTTTTGCCAGTCTTACGATCGCGGCCTTCAAACACGTCCGCTTCCGGCGAAACCGGCTGCCACTCCGTGCCCATGTCGAGCAGGTTTACGAAGAAGTCGTTGGTCAGCGCCTCCGGTCGCTGGGTGAAGATACCGTGCTGCGCCCCTCCGAAGTTGGTCTTCAGGACGCGCATGCCTCCCACGAGCACCGTCATTTCGGGCGCGGTCAGGGTCAGTAATTGCGCCTTGTCCACCAGCAGCGCCTCGGCCGATAGGGTGTATTGACCCTTGAGGTAATTGCGGAAACCGTCCGCGATGGGCTCGAGCACGGCGAAGGAGGCCACATCGGTTTGCTCCAGCGAAGCGTCCATGCGTCCCGGCGTGAAGGGAACCGTCACCTTGTGGCCCGCATTTTTTGCTGCTTGCTCGACACCGGCGCAACCGGCCAGAACGATCAGGTCGGCCAGCGAGACCTTCTTGCCCCCTTTCGCCGTCTGGTTGAACGCACTCTGGATGCCGCCGAGTGTCTTCAGCACCTTCGCCAGATGTTTCGGCTGGTTGACGTCCCAATCCTTCTGCGGCGCCAGGCGAATACGCGCGCCGTTTGCGCCGCCGCGCTTGTCGGAGCCACGGAACGTGGACGCCGAGGCCCAGGCGGTGGAAACCAGTTGCGATACGGACAGGCCGGACGCCAGAATCTTGCCTTTCAGCAGGGTGATTTCCTTTGGACCAATCAATTTGTGATTCACCGCGGGGATGGGGTCCTGCCAGATAAGCTCCTCGGCAGGAACCTCCGGGCCCAGATAACGAGCGCGCGGGCCCATGTCGCGGTGCGTGAGCTTGAACCACGCCCGGGCAAATGCATCGGCGAACCGATTCGGATTCTCCATGAAGCGCCGCGAAATTTTTTCGTAAGCCGGGTCGAAGCGCAACGAGAGGTCCGTGGTCAGCATGGTCGGCAGGCGCTTTTTCGACGGGTCGTGCGCGTCCGGAACCGTCGCCTCAGATCCCTTCGCCACCCATTGCTGTGCGCCAGCCGGACTTTTGGTCAGTTCCCATTCGTATTTGAATAGGTTTTCGAGGAAGTAATTGCTCCACTTCGTCGGCGTCTGCGTCCAAGTCACTTCCAGCCCGCTGGTGATCGTGTCACCGCCCTTGCCTGTGCCGAAGCTGCTCTTCCAGCCCAAGCCCTGCTCTTCCAGGCCGGCTGCTTCCGGAGCAGGCCCCACATGGGACGCTGGGCCGGCGCCGTGCGTCTTGCCAAAGGTGTGGCCGCCGGCGATCAGCGCCACCGTCTCCTCGTCGTTCATCGCCATGCGGGCGAAGGTCTCGCGGATATCCCGTGCCGCCGCAATCGGATCGGGCTTGCCGTTCGGGCCTTCAGGGTTCACGTAAATCAGCCCCATCTGCACGGCCGCGAGTGGGTTTTCGAGATCCCGGTCGCCGGAGTAGCGTTTGTCTTCCAGCCAGATGGTCTCCTTGCCCCAATATACGTCCTGATCCGGCTCCCAGACGTCCTCACGCCCGCCTCCAAAACCGAACGTTTTGACACCCATTGTTTCCAAGGCGACATTCCCGGCAAGGATCATCAGGTCGGCCCATGAAATCTTCCGGCCATACTTCTGCTTGATCGGCCAGAGCAGGCGACGCGCCTTGTCCAGGCTCACGTTGTCCGGCCAACTGTTGAGCGGCGCGAAGCGCTGCTGGCCCCTGCCGCCGCAGCCGCGGCCGTCACCGGTGCGGTAGGTGCCGGCGCTGTGCCACGCCATGCGAATAAATAGACCTCCATAGTGACCGAAGTCCGCCGGCCACCAGTCCTGCGTGTCGGTCATCAACGCCGCGAGATCTTTCTTCACCGCCGCCAGGTCGAGGCTCTTGAACTCTCTTGCGTAATTGAAGTCCGCGCCCATGGGATTGGACTTGGAGGAATGCTGGTGGAGCAATTCGAGCTTCAACTGGTTCGGCCACCAGTCGCGGTTCGACGTGCCGCCTCCGGCAGCTTGGTGGAAAGGGCATTTGGCTTCGGTTGACATGTGTTTTCTCCTCAGGTGGTTGTATTGAATTCTTTGGAAATGTTTTAATCGCGATTTCCCATTTGGTCTCGTGCCCACGACCAGCGTGGGCCTTTTTCGTGATTTTCTTCCCTTGCAACAGGTTTGCAAATCCTTTTTTCCAGTACGCCCTCGGTTTTTCTCCAGCGTAGGGGGTGTTTCGATGCCTTTTTTGGCTCCCACCGCCCAGTTTCTCCGGGATGAGAAGACACCTCCTCCGTGGTTTAGGGTGTTCCCCTGCATTTTTAACACGTTCGGCCTTCATCCTGACGTCGCGGTTGCCAATTTCAGGCGGTCAATTGATCTCACCCGAGATTCTGCCATTTTCGGGAAATACCCGCTGATTTTCAGCTCATGCGTAAAAATTTTGGGTTCACTGGCTCGCATATCCCGTCGCAACGGGAAAAATTGCCGGTGACGATGCAGCCTCACAAACAAGGCGAGCGACCCACACAGTCTTGAAATCGAGCTATTTCCGTTGCGACTTCCTGGCGCGGACCGCTGCCCGGTGTGAAAGTCGCCCAAACAGCCACAAGCAAATCAGTCCGATGCCTAGCAGGATGGCCGTCAGCGTCGCATCGGGCACACCGATGGGAATGGATGCAATCTCCACGTTTATGGGACTGGCGCCCGGAGTGATCGTGGTAGCAAATGTGGAAATGGCAGACCCCGCCAGCAAACTCGCCAAAAATATCATGTGTTTCATAGACTTCCCGTTGGTTTCCGCAGCTTTATCGTTCTACACAGCAAACCAATAAAGCTGCGTAAAGTCGAGGAAAAATGAAGCAAAAGAAACACCACGAACGGTGATCTACGGTACGGCGTTCTACGGTCATCTATGGTGATTTCCGCTTTGTTTTGGGCGGGCGGTCTGTTATCTCAGTGCCGCGTGAGCAGCAACGCGAAATTCCGGTTGGGAGTATTAGGCTCCGGCAAGGGCACGAACTTTGTGGCCATTGCCGACGCGATTGACGCGGGGAAAATCCCGGCGGAGGTGGCCGTGGTTCTGAGCGACGTCGAGGGCGCCGCCATTTTGACCCATGCGCGGACGCGGAAGCTCGCGGCGCAGTTCATTGCGCCGGGCAAGTTTCGCACCAAGCTGGACGAAGAAGCGGAGCGCGCATTTGTGGCGGCTCTGCAAGCGGCCCGGGTGGATTTGGTACTGCTGGGCGGATTTATGCGTGTGCTCAAGGGCGGGTTACTGCGCGCCTTTGAGGGGCGCATCGTAAATATCCATCCCTCGCTCCTGCCTTCGTTCCCCGGTCTGGAGGCGTGGAAACAGGCGCTGGAGCACGGGGTGAAGGTGACGGGTTGCACGGTGCATTTTGTGGATGCGGGCGTGGATGCGGGCCCGATCATCGGCCAGCAATCGGTGCCGGTGCTGGACGACGACACGGCCGACACGCTGCATGCGCGGATTCACCTGGCGGAACACGAGTTGTACCCCAAGTGCGTGGCGGCGATTGCCCGCGGCGAGGTTTTCGTGCAGGGACGCCGTGTGATTTGGAAGAAATAAATCCTGAACCGAATGGGAAAAAGCCGGATGAGCAAGAAATTAAAATTAGGGCTGCCCAAGGGCAGTTTGCAGGAAGCGACCATCCAGAAGATGGCCAAGGCGGGCTATGACGTGCAGGTGAGCACCCGCTCGTACGTGCCTTACGTGGACGACGTTGACCTGGACATACGGCTCATCCGTTCGCAGGAAATCAGCCGCTACGTCGAGCACGGCTATCTGGACGCGGGCATAACCGGGCACGACTGGATCGTGGAGAACGGCTCGGACGTGCATGAGGTGGCCGAGTTCACTTTCAGCAAAGCCACGCGGCAACCGGCGCGCTGGGTGCTGGCCGTGCCGGAACATTCGCCCATCCGATCGGTGAAGGATTTGAAGGGCAAGCGGATCGCCACCGAGGTGGTGAATCTTACGAAAAAGTACCTCAAGCAACACGGGGTAAAGGCCGAGGTTGAGTTTTCGTGGGGCGCCACGGAGATGAAGGCGCACGAGTTGGTGGACGCGATTGTGGAATTGACCGAGACCGGGGCCTCATTGCGGGCGAACAAGCTGCGCATTGTGGACACGCTGCTGGCTTCCACGCCGCGGCTCATTGCCAATCGCCGGGCCTGGCAGGACACCTGGAAGCGGAAGAAGATCGAGACGCTGGCGTTGCTGTTGCGGGGCGCGCTGGAGGCGGAGACCAAGGTGGGTTTGAAGATGAACATTGCCCAGAAAAACCTGGCGCAGTTGTTGAAAAGCCTGCCGGCCTTGCGCAATCCCACCATTTCGAACCTGAGTCAAAAAGGCTGGGTGGCGGTGGAGACGATTATTGACGAGCACGTCGTGCGCGAGTTGATTCCCCGGCTCAAGGCGGCTGGCGCCGAGGGAATTATCGAGTATCCACTGAACAAAGTGGTTTATTAAATTCGGCCCTTTTCGCCCAGCTACGCAACCGTCAACAATGACAAGCGAATCCGCGTTTTAGTCAATGTCCCCAAGGAGCTTCCCACTCTGACGACTGCGCACGTATGCAGTTGTATGCGTTCGCATATGTCAGCCATAAAGCATACAGATGCAGCAGCCGCAGGCTCGCCTGTCGGTTGGTCTTATTCTGGCAGAACTGACCCGTATAACACTCTGGCGAAAGCCAAAGTGACTTTGGCTTTTGTCGGTCTGTTATACAAGCCAAAATCGCGCTGGGCGGGGGGTGGGAAGGTTGCCGATTATCGTTAAAAACCCTGGAAAATGCCCTTGACCTGTTCATGGACGGTGCCTAGATTCGGACTGTGAACACAGAAAATCCAGCCCGGCTGAGCATGGGTTAATGATAATGTTAGCCAGCATCGTGTCATGAAATTGGTCGCGACATTTTTCGCTTTCCCGCTTTTGCTTCTGTGCGGTTGCGTATCCGACCACGCTACAGCCGGTCACGGGGATGTTGGCCAGTTTATTTTGCAGCAGTCGGTGAGTTATGGCGGTAGTCCCACTACCACCAACGGCCTTCCTGCCATCACAAGCCACTGGCGATATTCAAAGGACGCCCACGGTGTGGAGATATTCATGCCGCGTAGTAAGTATCCAAGCGTTGAGTCGTTTTTGAATCAGGCATTTGCTGGCAAGATGCAGTACGGCCCAATAGTTGCGGCAGACGGTGGCAGGACACATGAGTATCGTTTGTCATCGAAAGGCGGCGGTATCCAGTTGAACGGCGATGATACGGGCACAGTGGTTATCATCCTTCGTCCGTTTAGTCAGAAAGAGTTTGGAGATGCCTTCATAAAGGCGATGCAGGATGACAGATTTTGGAAAGGTTTGACGAATCAATGAAGCCGGTGAACAACTTCGGATAACCTATATTTGAATCGTTAGACGACATCGAGCTATGACCACATCCAAGAACATTTCCATTGGCGTTGGACTTTTGGTTTCAGTGGTCAGCATCGTTGTCTTGCTCGTGTCGTGCATGACACCGACGGTATCGCGTGTTCCAGTTCCAGGGAGTTCTATGACGGTGGTTGTCACCGCAGATTTAGCCGGTTGTTACGATGTTGAGCTTTTCGACCACGGGCATCCGGTTCCTGGTGCCCGCCAGTGTCTTGGGCCATACGCTTCGCAGCACTGTTCTGCGCAAGTCTCCACCACATCAAACATTGTCACCATTGCTTTGACGGACGGTGGCTACCATTATAGCGTCGCGGTTGATGTCACAGCCCGACAGTTTGTCACTAATTCAGCCCCAAACAGATGAGAGTATTTCTGTCGTCTCAAATCGCTGCAGGCAACGCGGGATGGCCGGTCGAGTTCCGCTTCGCGGTTCGCGCCTTTTGGTCCCGCGTGCCTGGAACGTTAGGCGACTTCGCTCCACAGATTTTATGACAAGCTATTTTCCGACTTTGCGAGGCTGGATTGCGTTTCTTCTGGCGGTGTTTGCGGCTTTGCTTTTTCCGCTCATTTGCCCGCCGCTTCGCGTTCAGTCTGGCGTCGGGACTTTTCTTGCCGAGCCAGTAGGACTTGCCGCTTTGATTGCCGGTCCGGTTTTCATTCTCGTTTGCTCCTTGGCAAGTGCGGAGGCTTTTTGGCGTGGCACACGAGCAGACAAGATTTTCGCACTCGTCGCAGTATTGTTGACCATCGGTTTGTTGGTTGAATATTTGAGATTATTTGGCTTGTCAGTTTACCAGTCGCCTAACACGCTGGAACCGACGGCCACTGCCCGTTGAGATTTCAAACCAGAATTCGTCCGCGCGGCGACGTTGAGGCAATGCGGAACTCGTCGTCCTCCGTCTCAATCCGCGTGTATCCGAGGGCAATGCGCTCGGAACTAACTCGTTTGGATTTACGCCCTGCAAGGGCGCGCCAAAAATGGATGGTCTGCCGGCCATTTTGGATTGCCCTTTCAGGGCAAAAAATGGTTTCCGATTTTTCCGAGGGCGTTGCCCTCGGCTATGATGGTTCAGGCCTTTGGCCTGTAACCATTTTACGCACCACGAACGTCGAAGAACCGCTTGCCAGCGCGGAGGCGGGGCCTTCGGTTAAACACCGATTCGGGCTCCATTGAGCGGTTTGGAGCGCTCCCTGGTCCCCTGCACTCGCTGACCCGCTCCCCATGAACCTGGGAAGCAAGAACGGCCCCCTCACCCCATCCCTCTCCCCCAAGGGGGAGAGGGAGAAGACGAGCCGGGACCTCCATTGGGTTCAGGGGTTCAATGCGCGAAGTTTTCGGGGAAATCTCTCCCCGTTTGGCGGGGAGAGGGAGAAGCGGCAGCCGGACGCGCGGCAGCGCGTCGCTACGGGGTTCATGGTCCCAATATATGCTTAAAAAAGAAAGAGGGCTTTCCAGTTCCGTGATCCAACGCCACGGGATGGCTTGGCGTGGAATCAAGAAACACTGCCTCAAGGCGGAAATTTCGGAGTTAGAGACAGGCGCGACGCCTGTCCTACGGAATAGTTACGGCGTGTCCTTCTTCGCGGCTTTTACTTCGATGTGCAGGTCCCGTAGTTGCCGCGCCGACACCGCCGCCGGCGAATCGGTCATTAGGTCGGTGCCTTTGGCGGTTTTCGGGAAGGCGATGACGTCGCGGATGCTCGGGGTGCCGCAGAGAATGGCACAGAGACGGTCAAAGCCCAGGGCGATGCCCCCATGCGGCGGGGCGCCATAGCGAAAGGCTTCCAGCAGGTAGCCGAAACGGAGCCTGGTTTCCTCCGCCGGAATCTGTAACACGTCCTCGAACACCGTCTTCTGCACGTCCGGTTGGTGAATACGAATCGAGCCGCCGCCCAGTTCCACGCCGTTGACGACCACGTCGTAATGCTGGCCGCGCACTTTCTTGGGGTCGCTTTTGAGCATGGGGATGTCCTCGGCGACGGGCGCGGTGAACGGATGATGGCTGGAATACCAGCGGTTTTGTTCCTTGTCGAAACTGAGCAGCGGAAAATCCACGACCCACAGGAAGTCGAAGCGGCCGGCTGGGATGACGAGCTTCCCCTGCTCTTTCAAAAGGTTGGCGCAGTAACGCCGGATTTCGCCGAGGATTTCGCAGGCATTGAGCCACTGGTCGGCGGCGAACAGGATCAAATCGCCTTCCTCCATCTTCAGTTTTGACGCCAGCGCGGCCTTCTCGGCGTCGTTGAAGAATTTCACGATGGGGGATTTCCATTCGCCGCCTTCCACTTTGATGTAAGCGAGTCCCTTGGCGCCGAAGCTCTTGGCGTATTCGGTCATCGTTTCGATCTGGCCCTGGGTGGCGCCGGCCATGCCTTTGGCGTTGAGCGCCTTGACCACGCCGCCGTTGGCGACGGCACCGCTGAAGACTTTGAATTTGCTGGCGCGAAATTCCTCCGTGAAGTCGGCCAACTCCATGCCGTAGCGCGTGTCCGGCTTGTCAATGCCCCAGCGATTCAGCGCTTCGGCGAAGGAAACGCGCTGGAACGGCGTGGGCACCTCAACGTTCAGCGCCACTTGCCAGATGCGCTTCAACAGGCCTTCGACCAGCGCGTAGATGTCCTCGCGCTCGATGAACGACATTTCGAGGTCAATCTGGGTAAACTCGGGCTGGCGGTCGGCGCGCAAGTCTTCGTCGCGATAGCAGCGGGCGAGCTGGAAATAGCGCTCGACGCCGCCGACCATGAGGATTTGCTTGAATTGCTGGGGCGATTGCGGCAGGGCGTAAAACTGGCCGGGGTTCACGCGGCTCGGCACCAGAAATTCGCGCGCGCCTTCGGGGGTGGACTTGAAGAGCGTCGGGGTTTCGATTTCGAGAAAGCCCTGCTCATCCATGTATTGGCGGGTAGCGATGGCGACCTTGCTGCGGAGCCGGAGGTTGCGCGCCATTTCGGGCCGGCGCAAATCGAGGTAGCGATATTTCAGGCGCAACTCCTCGTTCACCTTGCCGGCCACTTCCGGGTCGTCCACCGGGAACGGCAGGACGTCGGCCACGTTGAGAACTTCCAGTTCTTTCACCATCACCTCGACTTCGCCGGTGGGGATTTTGGGATTGTTCGTGCCTTCGGGCCGCTGGCGGACCTTGCCGGTGACGCGGATGACGCATTCGCTGCGCAAGGCGGCGGCGCGTTCGAATAATTCCTTTGGCAAATCGGATGGGTCGAAAACCGTCTGGGTGCGGCCTTCACGATCACGGACGTCAATAAAGATGAGCCCGCCGAGGTCGCGGCGGGAATGGACCCAGCCGGCCAGCGTGACCATTTGCCCGATGTGTGCCGGGCGCAGTTCGTTGCAATGATGCGTGCGTTTCATATTTCTGTAGCGACGCTCCGTGAGCGTCGCTGCAAATTTGCGGCGGTCACAGACCGCCGCTATAAGACCTAAAGCGAACGCGCATATTGGCTGGGACGGCGTCTGAATTCAAAGACAAATTCACCCAGTTTACTGTCCGGGGGTGCATCCACGCAGTATTCTTGTTCGGAGTTCCGCCTTCAGGCGGTTCGGGTGAAAACTTGCGATTCGCCGCCTGAAGGCGGAACTCCAAACCCCATGCACCGCGTTGGGTAAGAACAATGTGTCGCACTGACTTTTTGCATATCCCATCTCGACGGTCATTCGATATCCGAGGCTGAACCGGCCAAGCACCGGCAGCTTCCCTGCCGAAAGCATCCCATCAAAAAAGGAAGCGAAAGGGAAGAAAATTGGGACCATATTTTTGCTTTCGCCGGTGCGGGGCTTTGCTTAAATTGTCACCGCCATGCCTGAGATTGCGAACTTCGTGAATGGCGCCGCCACGTGCATCACGCCTGCGGTCGCCGAGAAGGTGTTGCGCCAGTTGCCCCAGTGGAAGCTCGAATTCACGCAGATCCGCGCGCCGCATTTCCCGCATCTGGTGGACCAACTGGAGTTCCTGGCCAACGCGGTCGAAGACTCCGTGGAAGGCGCTTACAAAGAATTGCCCTACACGGCAGTGGCCCAGGCGGTCTTCGCCCTGCTCTACACGCACCGGAAAATGGGCATCATCCCCGACAACGTGCTGGAACTGGGACGGGCGGATGATTCGAGCGTGGTGCGCGCGGTGTTGATTCAGAATGAGAAGGCCTTCGCGCTTTACGCCACGACGCAAAGCGTCAATTGGCAGAGAATCACCAGCCAGCCCTGACAGCCGGTTTAAAAAGTAGGAGACGACGTAAGGAGTCTCTGACTTGTCTCTCAAAATCCCAGGAAATTTGAGACTCGTTACCTCGTCTCCTACCAACAATCAATTTTTTCAAAAGGCTGCTGAGCCTCAGCCACCCACGCCGGCGTATTCCTCGTCCGTCTTCAGGTCCATGCCCATCAGCACGTAATCGTGCGTGACGGCTTTCATGTCGAGCACGTAATCCTCCCGGCGCATCAGGTCCTCGAAGCCGATTTGTGCGAGGGCGCGGATGGCCACTTTGCGTTCGCCGTTCAACTCCGCCTCGAGCCGCCGCAGGCCGAGGACGCGCGCGACGTCCACGACTTCCTCCACCAGGATTTTCGCCACGTCGCGCCCGCGATAGTGGGGATGGGTCAGCACGCTGACCAGGCCCACGTGCCGTTTCCAGCCGCCGAAGCGCTGGTGCAGGGTCGCTTCGCCGATCACCCGGTCGCCGTGCAACATGAGCAGCGGCAGGTTGCGCTCGAAGTCCGCGTGCCGGCACCATTCCTTGAACATCTCCCGGTCGAAGATGGGCTGTTTGATGAACAACCGTTCCTCCTCGGGCACCGCCAGGAAGAATTTATGCAGGCGCGCGTCGTCACGCTTGGAGAGCGGGCGCACCGTCACCGGCGTGCCATCACGGAGTTTCAGCGACAGGGGAAATTTTTCCAACGCGTATTCGAGCATCATAACAAGCCTTTCGTCACTTCTCTTATAAACTAACATAACACAAAAGCCACTATTTGAAAGAACATTATGAAAGTCCGAAAAGAATTTAGTTCGCCGAATGATTTAGCTCATGGTTGCTGATGAAATGAAGAAGCCTTGCCAGCCGCGCCGCAAAGGTTTACCTATGGGTATGCAAGCGCCCTTGGTGATGACGCTCCTCGGCCCGGATCGCACCGGTCTCGTCGAATCCGTCGCGCGCGTGGTGTCCGATCACGGCGGGAACTGGCTCGAAAGCCGCATGTGCCGGCTGGGCGGCGAATTTGCCGGAATCCTGCGTATCGAGTTGCCCGCTGAGCGGCGCCAGGCTTTGCTCAATGCGTTGCAACAACTCCAACGCACCGGCCTCACGGTGGTCGTCCGGCCGGATGAGGCATCGGCGGCCTCGACTCCGGGGCGCCAGGCCAAACTGGAACTGGTCGGGCACGACCGTCCGGGCATTGTTCGCGAAGTTACCGGCGTTTTGGCGAAGGCCGGCGTGAACGTCGAGGAGTTTTCCAGTGAATGCGTGAGCGCACCCATGTCCGGCGAAACCCTGTTCCGGGCGGGTGCCCG
The DNA here is from genome assembly GCA_049523455.1 of Verrucomicrobiota bacterium. GTDB lineage: Bacteria > Verrucomicrobiota > Verrucomicrobiia > Limisphaerales > UBA11358 > UBA11358. Next base: position 14,303 of record JBEKMW010000048.1, read on the forward strand.
CTTGCAACTGCCGGAGGCCTGCAACCTGGCGGCGCTGAAAACGGATTTGGAGAAAATCGCCGCCGATTTGCTGGTGGACATTTCGGTCATCGAACTCCGGAATCGGTAGCAGCCTGTTGAAAAAGTAGGAGACGACGTAAGGAGTCTCAAATTTCTTGGGATTTTGAGAGACGAGTCAGAGACTCCTTACGTCGTCTCCTACATGGAACTCCGGAATCGGTAGGACACGGCGCAACGCACCGGACCCAACGGCCTGCGTTCGGAATTGTCCGTGCCGTGCGGTTAATGCTGGTTTAAAGACATGCGCCGGCTGGCCCAACCTGTCGTTCTGAAATCAGCCGCCATCGCCGCGCTGGTGACGACGCTGGCGTGTTATCCCCGTTTCACGCTTTGGCTGAACCGATCGGCTCCGGTTTGGTACCTGGAAATCATGACCTTCCTTTGCAGCATGGTGCTTTGGGGATTCGTTTTTGCCTGGCACGAATATTACACCCGTCGTCCGCTTTGGGTGTTCAAGCCGGAACTGCGGGTGGTGCTGACGGCGACTTTGCTGGCCGTCGGCGCGGCGGTGATATCCCATCGCTTCATTGACCCGTTGCTCCGGGCCCGTTTGCCGGAGGAATATCCCGGCGATCTGCGGCAGTGGGTGGCGTCGGTGCTGTTTGGCCTGTTCCTGAACCGCTTGCTCCTGCTGTTCGCACCGTTCGCGTGGCTCATGCGGCTCGTGCGAAACCAGTGGGTGGCGGCCGGCCTCACCGTGTTGTTCGGCGCCGCAGTGCTCGTCATCAGAGTGCAATCCCTGCCCGCGCCCCTTCCGCCCGTCTTGTTTGCCACGCTGCTCACGGGCCGGATCCTCATGGGCCTTTTGGCCGTCTGGTTTTACCTCCGCGGCGGGATTCTGCTCATCTGGTGGTGGACGGTGGTGTATGAAGCGCGGCAATTGTTCGATCTCGCCGGGCATGGCTGACTTCAATTCATTCACCGCCGGCCATCGTACCAGAGGGTGCAGGATTCGCGGCGGGTGAGCGTGCGGCGGTTGCAGAGCACGCACGCCAGCAGTTTCAGATGGTCCCACGCCGTGTAGAGCCGCATCTTGCGCGCGGACGTCACCAGCGGATGCCGGTGCAGGATCACAACGCTTTTGCCGGTCTCGCGGGCGAGCCGCTTCAGCCGCTTGCTCAAGTCCAGTTCTTCCGCCGCAAACAGCTCGTTGTTGAATCCGCCCATTTGCCGGAACGTTGCCGCCTCGACGAAGATGAACGAGCCGGCCAGCCACCGGCCCATGCGGCTGGATGCGTTCCAGAGCCAGGTGAAAAAGCCGGCCAGCAAAAATCGTTCGTCCATCCGCACCGTCGCGCCGCCGCCCAAGCAATGGCCGGATTGAATCTGTTCGGCCACGTCGGCGAACAGCTCGGCGCCCGGCTGCGAGTCGGCATCCACAAAAATCAGCCAGTCGCCGGTGGCGGCGGCGGCGCCACGATTCCGCGCGCGGGCGATCTGGTTGATGGGCTCGTACACCACCAGCGCGCCGGCCGCCCGCGCAATTTCCGCCGTCGCATCCGTGGAATGGTTGTCGCAGACGATGAGTTCGGACTCCCAAGCGCGCCGGGCAAAAGCGACCCCGGCCGCCTTGACCGCGGCGAGCGTTCCCGGCAGCAGGCGGGCCTCGTTGAAAGCCGGGATGATGACCGAAATCTTCACGCGCGAAGTGTGGGGAAGTCCGCGCGCCGTTTCAACCGCTGATGTCAGCGGTCAACGCTCATCCGTTGCGCCAGCCAGCCAAAATCGCCGATTTGGTTCGCCGGGATGGGGATAGGGAAGTTGGCCGCCTCCGCCACCGGCGGTAATTTCGTGCTGCCGTAGAGCCATTCATGAATTTCCGCATGGCCGTCGGCAAAGGAAAAGCTGGCGGCGCCATTGTGATACGAGGCCGGCAAACGCAACCACGAATTGGGCGCCGCCGGCCGGTAGGCGGTGGCATAGCTCGGCTCGTTTACCTGGTTTACAAAATAACCGTCGCTGATGCTGTCCGGATGCTCATCCAGAAATACAAAGATATCGGATGGCCGGGAAATGGTCGTCAGTTTGAAGAACTGGACGTAGCCCGGGTTGTTGATGTTGTAACCCGACTCGGACACGCTGCCGGCGTCGCCCACCGAGGCATTCATCGAATAACTGCGCACGCGAAATTTCCAGCCCGCGAGGCTCTGAGTCTGGCTGAGCACATAATCGGCCGGGCAATGGTAAACGGCGGCCATCTTGCCGAGATAGGGACCGAGCGCCGCCTGAATGAGGAGAGCGACATTGGTGTTGTCGGGGGTGAGGTCCCAATCCAGCACGCCGGCGGCCCAGTTCTGCAGATTGGTGGCGGCCGCCTGCCCGACCAGATTGTAGGGCAGCGAGTCGTCATGGTCGCTGGCGTAGGTAATGGCGGCCAACGCCAGTTGCTTGGTGTTGTTCAGGCAAATGACGGTTTGCGCGCGGGCCTTGGCTGCGGCGAGCGCCGGCAAGACCAGCGCCGCCAGGATCGCGATCACCGCAATCACCACCAGCATTTCAACCAGGGTGAAAGCCACGGCCCCTGCCTTGTCGCTGCGCTGTGATGTTTTGGAGACGGCCAGAGTCATAATTCCGCCCGCCGAAACCGGCAATAAACTCTATAATATGCTGTCACTTAAATCAACTTCTTCTTTGCCATGTCAACTGAACATTTCCTGGGCCATGGTTCCCTCGGCCACCTTCGTTACCGGCCCGGTCATCCGAATGGCAAAATCGTCCCCGATTTCAATGGCGATGATTCCGCCGGGCATGTGAACGGAGAGGGCACGGTCGCACCAGCCGAGCTTGTGCGCCACCGCCGCGGCGGCGCTGCTGCTGCTGCCGCTGGCCAGCGTGTAACCCGCGCCGCGCTCCCAAATCTCAATCTGGATGTTCCGCCGGTCGCGCACTTTCAGGAACTGGACATTGGTCCGGTTCGGGAAGTTCGCGTGGGTCTCCAGGAGCGGGCCGAACCGCCGGGCCAATTCGGCGCTCACTTCCGGCAGCGGCAGCACGCAGTGCGGATTGCCGATGGTCGCCGCGCAAAAGGTGAACTCGCGTCCGCCGGCGGAAATTTTTTCATTGAGCACCTCCCGGCGCGGGCCGGCCACGGGTATCTGGTCGCTCCAGAAGCTCACCTTGCCCATCTCCACGCGCACGGTCCGGCCGCCGTCCAGCACGATTGCCCGCACCAGGCCGCCGGCCGTCTGGATGGCGAACTCTTCGCCGCCCACGATTTTTCTGTCCCACAAATAGCGCGAAAAAATCCGCAGGCCATTGCCGCTTTTCTCCGCCTCGCTGCCGTCCGGATTGAAAATGCGCAGGGCGCATTTCGCATTTTGGGACGCCAACGGCCCAAGCAAAATCCCGTCCGACCCGACGCCGAAATTCCGGTGGCAAATGGCCCGGATCTGCTCCGCCGACAACGGGGACGGCAGGTCCGCCGGGTCAATGACGAGGTAATCGTTGCCGAGGGCGTGGTATTTGGTGAACGCCAGACGCATGGATGACAGCATATCGCGCCGCGGTTGAAGCGCAACAGAATCAATGTTTGCGGCGGGTCCCAAAAAGTCGGAACCGGCCCCGCCGGAATTTAGTGGCCGTTTAGCCGAAGCCGCCTGAAGGCGGAACGCCAGACCAAATGCAGCCCCAGAACAAAGGCAGAAGGCAGAAGGTAGAATGCAGAAATCCAAACGAGATTCACTTGCGTTCCGAGGGGTTGGAACAAAGGCAGAAGGCAGAAGGCAGAAATGCTTTGTGGTCATGGAGCGATAAAAAGTGCTGTTACCTGGTGTTACCTGGTGTTACCCGGTGTTACCGGGTCCGGTTCCGACACGCCAGTGGCGGGCACTTCCTGTGGTCCGTGACCGTCGCCGATCGCGCAAGGTTTTCGGTTTGATTTGGTTTGATTTGGTTTGATTTGGACGGGGCGCGGGGCTGTGGGCTCCGGGCGTGAGGGGTCGCAAACCGGAAAGAGGATGGAGGATGGCGGGAACCCGCCTTCGCCCACAGGCTACGGCGGGCAGGCCCGCCTTCCCGATTTTTCCGTTGCGTGTCATAAAGCCCATTGAAACACGGTTTGGCGTTTAGGAATACGCGACGGTCGCGGATTGTGCATCTTTTCAACCGTATTTTCGCCCAGCACGGGAAATGCTTATTTAACCGCAGATGGATGAGCGAGGATTCAACTCCTTCAGAGTTGATGAAATTTTGGGGACGCTGACCCGGCGTGGCCGCTGGCGCGCCAACGCCGGGCTGAAGGATTCAATTCCGTTGGAATTGTCAAACAGGCCAGACCAGAATAGCGCTTAGTCAATTAAGCGCCATTCTGGCGTGACCCCATTTCATTTGGCGTGCGGGTCGGTGCGCTGGGATTGAAAGCGGTGGTGGCTCGAACATAAACCGGTCAGGCCGGAATCTTGACGCTGCCCCGGATTTCCGCCACGGCTGCGATTTTTTTGCGCCGCATGAAGTCGCGGATGCCGGCAATCACGTGCAGGGCGGTCTGCGGTTCGTAGAAATTGGCCGTGCCCACCGCCACGGCGGTCGCGCCGGCCATCATAAACTCAATGGCGTCCGCGGCATTCTGGATGCCGCCCATGCCGATGATGGGAATTTTCACCGCCTTGGCCGCGTCCCAAACCAGTTTGACGGCGATGGGCTTGATGCACGGTCCGGTCAAGCCGCCGGTCACGTTCGCCAGCTTCGGCCGGCGCGTCTCTATGTCAATCGCCATGGCCGGATAGCTGTTGGTGATGGACAGCGCGTCGCTGCCGGCGTCCGCGGCGGCCTGGGCATAGGGCGCGATGCTCACCACGTTGGGACTCATCTTGGTGATGAGCGGCAGCTTCGTCGCGCGGCGGCAGGCCGTCACCACCTGCCCCAGCAACTTCACGTCTGTGCCGAATTGCGCGCCGCCTTCCTTGATATTGGGGCAGGAAACATTCAGTTCCAGCGCCCCCACGCCGCCCAGGGCGTCGAACCGCCGCGCCACCTCCGCGTATTCCTCCACCGTGGTGCCCCAGATATTGATGATGGTCGGGACCTTCAGTTGTTTGAGGAAGGGCCAGTACTTCTTGATGAAGCCGTCCACGCCCGGCCCTTGCAAGCCGATGGCGTTGATGAGTCCGCTGGCCACCTCGACGGTGCGCGGGGTGGGGTTGCCGCGGACGGGTCCCAGCCGGATGCCCTTGACCACCACCGCGCCCAGTTGGTTCAGATCCAGCAACCGCGCGTATTCCACGCCGTAGCCAAAGGTGCCGGACGCCACCATCACCGGGTTTGGCAACTTCAGTTCGCCGATTTCAATAGAGAGCTTCATTTCAAGCCCATATCACGTCACGCGCGTCAAACACCGGGCCTTCGGTACAAGTGCGCTGGTATTCCCAGCCCTCGCCGGTCTTGACGGGAATCACGCACGTAAGGCAGACCCCCACGCCGCAACACATGTGTTCGTCCATCGAAAGCTCGGCCGGCACGTCGAACTCCGTCGCCAGGCCGGCGACCGCCTGCAACATGCCCGTGGGACCGCAGGCGAACAGCTTGCGGCCGGGCTGCCGCCGTTGCAATTCCGCCCGCAACGGTTCTGTGACGATGCCCTTTTGGCCGTGGCTGCCGTCTTCGGTGGTTACCCGCACCTCCCAGCCGAGCGCGGCAAATTCCCGCTCGCACAAAATGTCCACGCGGCGCCGTCCGCCGACGAAGACGACACCTTTTTGCGGCGACCGTTGGGCGAGCAAATACATGGCCGCCATGCCGTAGCCGCCGGCCACCAGCCAGGGCGTCTCGCCGCCCGCCCGGGGCACGGTGAACCCGTGGCCCAGGGGCGCAATCACGCTGAGTTCCTCCCCGGCACGCATCCGCGCCAGCGCCTCGGTGCCCTTGCCCACCGTCTTGTAAAGGATGGAAAACGTGCCGTCCGCCACTTGAAAAATGCTGAAGGGCCGGCGCAAGAGGGCATCTTTCATCGCCGCCACGCGGAGGTGGGCGAATTGTCCGGGCTGGATGAGCGGCGCGATTTCCAGCGCGCGCAGCACGAGGCGAAAATAGGAATCCGTGTCGCGCTCATTGGCAAGAATCTGGACGGTTTGTTCAAGCATGCCGATGAAAAGCTAAGCGTTCAGATACATCGGCGAAAGAATTTTCAGTAGATCTGCGTTTGGCCCAAGGTGCGGTAGAAGGTTTGCGCGGAGTTCGGGTTATGAGTAAATTGCACCATGCCTGTGACGCCGGCGGTCACCGGCCCGGAGACGGTGGTCCAGGGGCCATTAATGGAGGTGGCGGCTTGCAGGTAATAAACCTGGTAGGGGATGCCGCCGAACTGGAGCGAATAGCCGCCGCTGGCATTGGGAGTAATGGAGGCACCGTGATACAAGAACGGCTCCCGCGCGGGATTCCACACGCCGCTTTGCGCCAGCACCGGGTAAACCGCCGCCGGCCACGCCTCGTTCTGGTAATCGGTGAACTCATTCCATTGGAAGTTCCCCAGGTCGTCCACCCAAATCCGTTCGCGCGGCAGGTTGTTGGCATTCGGGATCTGCGGCGCGCCGCTTTCGCCTTGGGAGGCTTGGGTGTCGCCGGGGCCGTAAATGGTGATGCCGGGCTGCGGCCCGCCCCAGCCCTGCTCCTCGGCGTAAATGGATTCCCGCTGCTCCGGATTATGCACCTGGTTGAACCCAATGCCGCTCATGTAACACTTGCCGATGGGATTCAGGCCCTGGTCGTAGTCCATGAGTTGGCTGACGGTGTCAATATACTTTTGGGTCCCCGACACCGCCCACTCCATCAGGCACGGATAGCCAAACTCGCCCTGCGAAGTGAAGGCCCCGGAGAAAAAGTTGTTTTGCGTCAAGGGATTATCATTGGTCGGCCAGCCGTTGGGATAGGCATCGCCGCTGAGGTAGGCGATTTGATTGTTGGCCGCCGTCATGAGAATGTTCGTCAAATACGTCACCACCTTGGGGTCCTTGTCCTGGTTGGTCGCCAGAATGTACGACATGAAGTAAGGCGCCATCCAAATATTGCCGTCGTCGGTGGCAAACCCGCCTGCCTCGTCGTCCCAAGTGCCGGTAATCCCGCTGGCCCGGCTATAAAGCGATTCGACGTTGTTGCTGGAGGTCGTGTCCCCATCCATCAAAAACTTCTCAATGTTGTAGTAGAGCTGTTGCTGCGGGGTGCTGCCCGAGCCGGCGGCGGTGTAAGCGGCTACCGCATGGGCATGGAACGCGGCGCTGAGCGTGGCGTTGTACCGCTGGATAAGCCGGGCAAAATGCATGAACGCCCCGGCCGCCATGCCGCTCGACCAGCCGGTGGCCGCTTCCGTGGAATAAACCAGCGTGTCCTGGTCCCAGTTGATGCCCCAGGGCGGTTCGGTATCGGAAGCGGTGCCGAAGCACACCGCGCCAACCGCGCCGTTCGGCGTGCTTTGCAAGTTGGTATATAACATCAGTCCCCAATTCGCCTCGTTGAGGATGTCGGGTATGCCGTTGTAGCCGCCGGTGATGTTGTAATCGGCGTCGAAGGTGGCGGGTATGTTGAACTGATTGGTGGTGAAGGCGCCGGGGAACGCTTCATAGGCGGTCATCAGGATGATGGGCGTTTCGATCGCGTAGGGATTCTTCTGCGAATCCGAGGCGTCGTGGTAGCCGCCGTGAACATTTAATTCCGGGCCGCTGGTGCTCACGTTGATCGAACTTGAGCTGGGATCGTCCGGCGATTCGTTGTCGTAAATGTTGGTGTGGCAGGGATAGGGCCGGATGTTGGCGTGGGCATAGGGCATGACAATGGGGCAACCGCAGCGCTGATAATACAAGGCACGAAAGGCCACGTAAGCCAGGCGGCGCGAAAAGTCCCCACCCACACCAAACGGATACGAACAACCATAACCGCTCACCACTATCCGGTAGGGCCCGCCCGCCGGCACTGACGACAGATTGATGCGATAGACATAATCGCCGGAGGACCAGTCGGGGTTGCTCGGCGTCAGGTTGGTGAGCGTCCCGGAGGCGACTTCTTGTCCGGTAAACTCGTTGAGCACGGTGTAGGTGGGCAGCGCGCCGCTGATGGGCTGGGGTCCGCCGGTGCCCAGCCAGATGGCGAAGTTGGCGTAGCGCGTCTGCGACAAGGCGCTGTAGCCGTTCTGATTGACTTTGATGGATTCGCACAGAATTTGCGAGTCCTGGAACGTAAAGCTGTTGGTGGAATAAGGCGTCACCAGTGTGTAGGATGTGCCATTGACCAACTGCGGCACTTGCAGGTAGATGTGGTATTCCACGGCGTTGGCTTCGGTCACAAATTCACCGCTGATGGCCTGCACCGGCGTGCCATTGAGCTTCCATGAGCCGGGGTTGCTCGTGGTCACCAGGTTGGTCGGATAGACCGTGCCCCAGACCGGGCCGGTGACGTTGGTGAAGACATAAAAGGCCACCAACTCGGTGGGCGACGCGGTGCGGATTTCGGTGATGCCAAAGTTTGTCTGGGGGCTAAGCGTGGTGATGGTCACAGTGCCGGTGGCGCCGGTGAGGGTGTAATCGGCCGCCGCCGTGCCGCCCAGGGTCAACCCGCTGAACGAGGTGATGGCCTCCACGCCCGCGTTGGTGCTGGCGATGGTCACGCTGCCCGACAGCGTCAGGTTGTCGCTGTCCACCACGTTCGCCACCGCCAGGTCCGCCGCCGGCACAGTCGTGGTAAGGGTCGGGCTATACGTCACGAAACCGTCCAAGTTCACCGGCAATGGATACACCGTCATGGTGGTGCTGGTATTGGTGGTGGAGTTGAAACCATAGGCGATTCCCGACACGTAAGTGACGGTATAAGGCGTCTCGCTGGCGGGGATGCCCACGGTGTCGTAACTGATGCTGAAGTCCCCCGACGAGTCATAGACGTTCCCCGATTGGGTAACGCCGTCCACGCTCACGCTGACCGCCGTGCCGTTGGGCAGCGAGTTGCTGCTGGTGCCCACAGTACCGGTCAAGGTCAGGCTGGTGGAACCGTAGGTGATGGTGTGGCTGCTCAGATTGAAGAACTGGGGCGTGACGGCATTGGTGCCGGCGCTCAGCAGCGGCGCGAAGATGGCGGCCACGAGGGCCGTCTGCTGGGCATTGCCCAGCGCGGTGTCGGTTTCCGCGATGGTGCTGGCGCCGGCCGCCAGATTGCTGACCGCGCCCATGCATTGGCTCTGATTGTTGTTCACAAACACCCAATTGGTCGTGCCACTGCTCGAGATAATGGTCAGGTTGCCGCCGCCGCTGTCACCGAAACTATTGTTCGCCACCGCCCAGGCGCCCGCCGGGGTGGTGTTGGTGAGATAGAGCGAGAGACAGGGATTGGTGGAGGTGTTGGCCGCGCCGGCCTGGTAAGCCACCGGCGCAATGCCCGGATCCACCCCGCTGAGGGTATAGACCTGCATGGTCATGGCCGAAGGCACCGAGCTGTTGGTGTCCGTGGCCGTAATGGTGTTCGTGCCCGGATTCGGGTTGAAGAGATAAAAGATGTCGCTGTTGGCGTAATGGCTGTCTTCGTTGCTTTGCTCGACGGCGCGAGTGATGGTCTGAGCGCCCCAGGAGAGTGAGGCAGGCGACTCGGTGGGCGAACCGCCGGAGGTTTGGTTGCGGTCATAGAGCGAAACCACCAAGACGGTGGCGCCGGGGGTGACCGTGAAGTTGGTCGCGCTGACGGATGAGACGTTGGCGGTGGCCACCGCCCGGCTCAGCGAACCATCATGGATGGCAATTTGGGCGCGGGCCGTGCCGCATAAGAACAGCCCGGCGACGGCCAGGCCAAATAGGGAGAGTCTGCAGATTTTGCGTTTCATGGGGTAATTGCATTTGCGGTTGTGGCGCAGGTTCAGGCAAGCATGCCGGGTAAGCTTCGCTCAACGGCGGCGGAATGTAAACGCTTTTTGAATAGCGAGTTGCGCTTCGGCGCATCTCACTTCTTGGGAGGTATTCGGCAGGCGTGGGACGAGTCGGCTTTGGCCGGGCGCCGGATGAATGACTAATGGCCTAAGCACGAATGACTAAATAATGACTAAGCCCGAAGGCCAAAGGGGCGGGCATGACCATTAGTGATTCGGTCATTGGGACATTCTTTCGTCATTAGGGTTTAGGTATTCGTCATTCTCCCTGCATCTCAGCCAGCGGCGCCGGGAGCGGCGCATCGGCCCGGTCAAAAACTGAGAAGCGCCCGTTGCGCTTCCCCGTTCGCTCAATCCCACAAATCGCGGGCGAAGGTGGCGAGGACGGCCAAAATGGCGCCGAAGCAAACCGCGATGGCGATGGCCGTCCCGAACTGACCGAGGGCCAGCGTCCCGCCGATAAATCCAAGAATCATTTGAAAGGCCAGCAGCAGGAAGATTTCCAGGCGGCTCCAATCCTCCATATGCGTCGCCTTGTAAATCACCGCCACGATGAAGACGGGCAGAAACAGCGCCGGCACGGCGCGTGACAGCATCGCGTGCGGGATGAACTCGACGAGCAGCCACAAGCCGGCCGCCTCCACCAGCGACGCCACGCCCGCGATCGCCACCTCCGCTCCCACACCGCGCAACTCCAGGTCGTTGTTGATGATGCTGCAATAGATGTTCAGCAGCACGACGGCCACGGCGAGCGACACGAAGGCCAGCGCCCAATAGACCACCAGTACAATCGCCGCATGCATGGTTCAGCGGTTAACGGTTGCCAGTGTAGCCAAAGATGACACAGACCGACACGGATTTTTTGGCAGGAGGGACGGGGTGACGTGATGCGTGAAACGTGAAACGTGAGGCGGGATGCGTGGCACGTGAGGGGGGACGCTTGGCGGTTAAATCGTTGAATGGCGATTGGTTAAATGAGGCGAAAACACAATACTCCAATACTCCAATGCTCCATTACTCCATCACTCCAACAGTCCATTACTCCGCCACTCCAATCCCTTCACGCTGCTTGCCATTCGGCGATGGCGTTGGCCAGGACTTCCATCGCGCGTTTCTTTCGGCCCAGAGTCCAAAGTCCTTCCACGTGCAATCGAATTCGGCGGATGCTGTTGTCCGGAAGGCGGACGTGCAGGATGACATGTGCAATGCCGGCGAGCGCCGTGGTGCTGCGACTATCCACCTTGCGCTCGATTTGCGCTATCTGGCTGCGGCTGATGTCGAGCTGCTCCACGTCGCCGCGAAACATCAGGTAATCCGGCGTCACCCACAACGCGCCCATATCCTCCTCAATCGCGCCGACCCGTTTGGTCAGGCCGCTCGCCGGGTCCGACAGGCCCACCAGCGTTGCGCCTTGGATTTGCGCCGGCGTAATCCCACGGGCCGCCAACCGGTTCAGGATGGTCCGCCTTTCCAACGGCGCCCAAATCTGCACCCACATCTGCAGTACCTGGATTCCGACAAAGGCGGCGATGAGCGGCAACATGGTGGCCATCCTGCTGTCCAACCCCAACGCGGTCAAGATGGGGAGCAAAAAGGCTGCCAGGATGAACCCGCTGCCCAATCCCACGCCCACGATCACACAAATAGTTAAAATGTACTGTTTCGTCTTCACTGCGTTCCAGACCGGGTGGCTGTAATCGAAAGTGAAACCGCCGGTGAAAACGGCCGCGAGATATGGCACCAGCCCCACAGCGAGAAAAAATCCACCGGTCAGCAGCAGGACAACGACATGGAGGACGGTGCTTGGCGGCCGGCCCGGCTCCTCCGCCGGCGGGTGGGAAAAAGCATGACGGTCACAGATCACGAAGAAAAACACCGTTATGACAAGAATCATCCAGATCATCACCAACCAGGTCAGAACGACTCTTGATTTGGAAACCGGTTTGGTCGTCGCTTCCATAAATGCATCGGGTTAAACGGCTGGATCGTCCTGATGATTCGCCAAAGGGCACCCGGTGGCAAGCAAAAGGCTGATGGCCGCTGTCGCAATCAAGCGGAACTGGAACAGAAGGACACAAAGGAAAATGTTTCTGACTTCACGTTTCTGCCATGGAAAATGGCGAGAACCGCGAAATACGCAAACCACGCGAAAAAAGCGATTTCTTTCGCGTATTTCGCATGTTTCGCGGTTTAAATAATTTTTTAGACGAGGACTTGGGTGTCACAATTCGGCTTGATCTGATCGGCTGATCTGATCAATTGATCCGGGCGTGCCGAAGAAATCGAAACCGTCCAAACGCCAGTCCAAGCCCCTGTACCGCCGCCCCGCCCCTCGGTCGTCCTCGTCCTCGTCCTCGGTTCCCCCGGCTTCGCCGACGGGCGAATTCCGCAATCCGCACTTCATCGCCCCTGCCCCTTTCGAACTGCGCGAAGACGGCTCCATCAAATCCCTGGCCCCTCACCCTGACCCTCTCCCGGCGGGAGAGGGAACAGCCGGCGCACCGCATTCCAAAATCCTGGGACCATCGCCTCGCACACCGACTGACGACGATTCCCCCTCTCCTGGGGGAGAGGGCCGCCTGCCGAGCCATAGCTTCCGAGCGACGGCTGGGGGTGAGGGCGGGCGTTCCTCCCTCAACTCAACAGCCGGCGCACCGCATTCCAAAATACTCGGACGATCGAAACATTCGGATGCCGGACCGGGCGGCAAGATGCCGCCCTCTACGTCAGGCAGGATGCCTGACGCTACGCCGCCTCGCCTCGTCTTTTCCGACACCGCGCGCAGCCTCTGGCTTTACCACGGCAATTGCCTGGAATTGCTGGATGCCATCTATGCCAAATACGGCGACGCCGGCCGCTTCGATTGTATCTTCGCCGACCCGCCGTATTTCCTGTCCAACGGCGGCATCACCTGCCACGCCGGCCGCATGGTGAAGGTGGACAAGGGCGGCTGGGATAAAAGCCGCGGACCGGAACTCAACCATGAATTCAACACCGAATGGCTACGGCGCTGTCAGCGCGTGCTCAAGCCCAACGGCACCATTTGGGTGAGCGGCACGCATCACATCATTTTCAGCATCGGCTACGCCCTGCAACAACTCGGCTACAAAATCCTGAACGACATCGCTTGGGAAAAGCCGAATCCGCCGCCGAACCTGAGCTGCCGTTACTTCACCCACTCCACGGAGACACTCCTCTGGGCCGCGAAGAACGAAAACAGCAAACACGTGTTCAATTACCAAGCCATGCGCAAAGTGACAGGGAAACAGATGAAAACGGTGTGGAGAGACGTTCAGGACGAAGATGGAAGATTAAAGATGGAAGATGGAAAGTTCGGAGTTCCGCCTTCAGGCGGTTCAGACGACCCGGACCGGCTGAAGCCGGAACTCCAAACCACCTCGCCCGGCAGCGTCTGGACGCTGTCCGCTCCCGGAAGTGACGAGAAGGCACACGGCAAACACCCCACGCAAAAGCCGATGGCGCTGATCGAGCGGTGCCTGCTGGCCGCGACCAACGAAGGCGACCTGGTGCTAGACCCGTTCCTGGGCGGCGGCACCACCGCCATCGCCGCCCTCCGCTTGAAACGCGGCTGCGTGGGAATTGAAGCCGATTTGGCCTACATCACGCTCGCGGCAAAACGATGCGACTCGGAAATCATTGAAATCTGGCTCCGCCATTTCCGCGTGCGCGTGACCGTTTCCCTCGCCCCGCGACTGAGCGGGGAGAGGGACAGGGTGAGGGATGCGTCCCGTTCTCAATCCTCTTTTCCCCCATCCCCCAGACCCGAGACCCCAGACCCCAACCCCCAAATTCCGCTTGATCTGTTTCCCGATTCGATCAATGGATCACGCGACATGGCCGACGTGCCGCAAATTGAAGCCGAGCGCATTTATCACGAATGCAAGTTCGTGTTCCTCTCGTGCGCCCAGGTGGAGCGCGGCGCGGTGGTGCACACGACCGTGGACGTCAGCTTGCAGGAAGCGTGGGCCAAAACGCCGAATGGCAAGAAGCGGGAAACCACGCATGTTGTGCGCTGTGAGACGGAGATTTTGCGGGTGAAATGATTTTGTTGACCAAAAGCACATTTTCGCAGATCTTAACTCATCGGGTCTGTTGTGAAAATCTATCGGCGTTACAAATCTGGTCGAGATGTGGTGTTGCATTTTGGCAACTGCATGGATTTGTTGCGTCGCCTTCCTTCAAACAGCGTTGATTTGACCGTCACGTCTCCGCCATATTGCATGGGAAAGGAATATGAGCGAACAGATCATCTTCGCCACTTCGTTGAAGCCCATTTGAGGATCCTGCCAGAAATTATCCGCGTTACGAAGACCGGCGGCAGTATTTGCTGGCAAGTGGGGTATCATGTGAGAAACGGTGTTGTCACGCCGCTTGATTTTCTCGTAAACGACCTAATGAGGCAATGGCCGCAAGTAATCCTGCGTAATCGGATTATCTGGACATTTGGTCACGGACTGCACGGCAGTAATCGGTTCAGTGGCCGTCACGAAACAATCCTTTGGTACACTAAGGGTAACGATTACAAGTTTAATTTGGACGATATGCGCGTTCCCCAGAAGTATCCAGGCAAGAGATACTACAAGGGCATTAAAAAGGGTAAATTCAGTTGCAACCCATTAGGCAAAAACCCAGGGGATGTCTGGGAACTCCCAAATATCAAGGCCAATCACATTGAGAAAACCGATCATCCTTGCCAATTTCCAGTAGCGCTGGTTCAGCGTCTGATTCGGGGCCTAACCGACAGAGGAGACTTAGTTTTAGATCCTTTTTTAGGCTCCGGGACGACTGCTGCAGCAGCAATCCTAGAATCACGCCGAGTGCTTGGCGCAGAACTCAATCTCAAGTATTTCCGAGTGGCAGTCGAGAGGTGTCGTCAAGCGCAACATGGTATGCTTGTTTATAGACCGCTGGGTCAACCGATATACGTTCCCAGTCCGAACGCTGAAGTAGCCACGAATCCATTTACCAAAAATGGCAATCGCGTTCGGCGAACAAGCGCCGCGGTCATTATTGGACCATCCACTAAAGCAGCATCTCGGTGTAAGCAGGAAAGTACGGATATATCTCTCGGTAAATCTGAACATCCTCGATCTTCATCTCAAATTCGCGCGGTCGCCAGGAGGAACGGCAAGGCATAGCTCCGTCAAGGTGTAATCGCTCTTTCCTTGTCAGTAATGGAACTCGAATTTTATATGGGTTTGCGATTATTGAGCTGCGCAAAAATGGTAGCTTGTGCGCGCTGAGCGTTTTAAGTTTATCACCGTCGTCATCGGTTCCAAGCATGCCTCCGACAGATAGCATGCGATGGCTGTCAGCATACACGAAATTGACCAACGGGAAAAACCTAACATCACTACGCCCTGCAAGGCCGTGCATAATGGATTTCTCAATTATGGAAGCGTTGATTGAAGTAAGTCTGGAACGCGCACACTGACGATCTCTTGCAATGTTTCCTAAGTAATCTCGCGCTTCTCTCTGGAAATACTGTCGCCATTGTTTGGTTTTACCGTCTTTAATTGGTGGTTCCGCATCTACTGTTACAAAAAGCAATGACCCCGGCGAAAGTTGCGTGGCCGCCAGCACGATGGCATCTATAGTTTCTTTTGTAATAATCCGATCATAGTCAAGCCACAAGATATGTTTGCAATCAAGGGATAAACATGGGATGAAATCGGCAATATCACCTGAATAAATATCGATGCTGCCATATGGTTTGTTGAACTTCACGCGTTTTTCAACTTCAGGAGACGATTCGGCGCTGATCATACGCGTAATTCCCAAATATCGGCGAAAGAGTATGAAATCAACGAAATAGAGAGAGCCAAGCCCAGTATATTGGTAACTCGAAATACGAAATCCAGCCTCCATTAATTTTTGCAGCAAATCAAGTATCATTCTCCGTTCAACCTGTTTGGCAGGACGGAATTCATAGTGAACTTTTTCGTAGCTCTTGCCCGAAGCATTCATGCAAGTCCTTCTTGATCCAGAAAGTAGTTGAACGTGTGTTCGCTGATTGCGCCCACTTTCATGCTGTGTCGATTTAGGTGTTTGCGAATTTTATCTAAATCAGATATCCGCGCGTCGTATTGCACCCTCTGGGTCAGTTTAGGCTTTGAGCTCGTTCTCACGACCTTAAATTGCGTGTTTGTTGACGTCGCCAATTGTGCTGGGGTGGCTTCAACAGTTCCCCGTGCAATTTCGCGCTCAATAGGTGTGGTGTCGAGATCCATTCCGTATCTGCTGTTCATGAAGGTCAACACCGGCCTTGCAGCGACTGCCATCTTCCCGCGCGCACGCAAGTAAATCGCAGACTCGCGGTTTAGCGAGCGCTTTGTTGTCGTCCAAGGCATTTTCATTGGATCTGACGACTCAAAAAACACCAGGCCCACAAACCCACCAAACTTTGTGTGGTACATTGGCATTGGGGTAATGCCCCATCCCGTTATCTCGCTTTTGTCAGCAGTTACAACTGCGCGTCCGTTACATATCACATACCACCCAGATTTTGTCTGGTCATAACGTCCGTCTTCACCTTGCTTGGCCAGTGTTGCGAGGATACGGATTTGCACACCATCATCCGTGAGTCGCTCAAAGGATATGTTGCCACGAGACGGCCTGGAAGTTGGAATTAAGGAAGGCTCAACCCGCTGTCCGTTTACCATAATTCTGACATACCGCTCCAGAAACAAACTAAACGTTGTTGATATCGATCTGCACAAGCTGGAAACTACCGTCCCACTCTTAATTCGCAACCTTACTTCCTCGTGTAGTCGGTCAACGCGTATTTTTGTGCCAGCACTGCCGAGAGATGACGCAGGACGTTGTTCAGTAATTGGAATCGTCCAATCGTCGGTCGATTCGTCCTTTTTCACCCACTCTCCGACATCAAGCTGGCAGCTGAAACCATTTTTCCTTGTTTGTGAAACCATCTCGAAATGATTCCCTAATTTGAAAAGGGCGCGCTTAAGTCCTATTCCGTATACTCCGAGCGATTCGCTTGTCCATCCGATAGGGTGTCCAAAGTTAAACACCTCAGTTATTGCGTCGTTCAGATCAATCCCGCCGCAATTATCATGAATTCCAAATTCTGCATCGGACAACGTAACATGAATGGTTGGTAGCTCCGCAGGGCGTTTCTTCGTGCTTTTCTTTTCCCGCCTCGTCAGCAAAATCTGTGGGTAGATTCTTCCGGCTCCGGGAGCCGTCCTAACGTGTGATACAGGGCAATTTCCATCGCGTCATAGGTGCGGAAGCCGTAGGATCGTCTGGTCACCACT
>JBEKMW010000049.1:0-31411 GCA_049523455.1 Verrucomicrobiota bacterium
GATTTTGATAAAAAATACGCCGCGCCGCTTTTAATGCCAGCCTGCTTGATATATCCCATTGGGTTCATTGCCCACGGTGCCAGTGGACATTTTTTATGATTTTCTCTCCGCGCCAATGAAGCGCAAGGCTTTTCCAGCCGGCCCCCCGCTTTAGGGGAGGGTCACCAGTTGACCGGAACGGCCAGTTTGGCGCCGAAGCGGTTGCGATAATACAACTGCCGGTGGCGCGCGCCGTGTTCATGCACCAGCTTGGTGAGCTTGACGTCGTAACAGCAGTATTCGGCGATTTCCAGGAGGCGGCCCTCTTTGAACCAGCGGATGGCCTGCATGCCTTCGGCGGTTTTTTCCACGCCGAAAGTCGCGGTGGCAATGGAGTCCAGCGAGAGGCGGTGCTGCAGTCGGTTTTGCAATTCCACCATCATGTCCAGCGTGGGCAACTGGCGCAAATCGAACGAGGTGTAGCCGTGCAAAACCTCGTAGTCAAAACGCAGGACGTTGAAGCCAACCACCAGGTCGGCGCGCTGCAAGTCGGAGAGCAAGTCGTCCACCTGCCGCTCGCCGTAGATCCGATACTCGCCGCGCCCGGTGCTGAAGGTGACGCCCACGCTCATCTGCATTTTGGCAATGTGGTTCCAGCCGCCCACCTCGTCGGCGGATTTCTGGGTTTCCAAATCGAAATAAACAATGTTCTTCACTGGTCCGTTCACCATGAAAACCAAAGTTGCATCGGGATACCAATACAAATTTGCGGTAGTGTCCGAATTTGCGGTGGAGCGCGGGCTTCAGCCCGCTTCATGCCACTAAATGTTTTGGCCGATGAAGTGGCATAAATGCCGCGCTCCGGGATTCTGGACACCGCCAAATTTGCGCGGAAGGCGATTGGCGGGTGCATGATGAATTCAGTTTAAATCCCCTCACTCCGGCCTTCTCCATGAACCGGGGAACATCCAACACTGCAGACCACAGACCACAGACCACAGACCACGAGACTACGGGACGTTCTGAAACGCTAAAACGCTAAAACGCTGATACGCTGACATGCTGAAACGCTGAAAAACTGACAGGCTGAGGTCGCCCGTCTTCGCTCTCCATGAACCGGAACATCGAACATCGAACATCCAATGAAAGCAAAGAGCCCTCACCTTACCCTGAGCCTCTCCCGAAGGGGAGAGGGGGAAGAGGCCGCTTAGCGTCTGCGTTTTGCGGCTGCGAAGTGGTAGCCGCCGTGGACGCGGCCGCCGCGGACCTTGCCGGGAAATCCCTTGGGCTGACCGGGCTTGCCCTGCTCGAATAACGCCGTGTAGGTGTAGTTGAAATTTTCGAGTTTCACGCGTGGTATCGTGCGGCTGATGAACCGCTCGATGGCAAAGACGTGGCCGGCATCCTCGGCGGTCATGATGGTAAAGGCATCGCCAGTGGCCTCGGCGCGGCCGGTGCGCCCAATGCGGTGGATGTAATCCTCCGGATGCTGGGGCACGTCGTAGTTGATGACGTGGCTGACATCCGCGATGTCCAACCCGCGGGCGGCAATGTCGGTGGCCACGAGGACCGCGTAGCGGCCATCGCGGAAACCGCGCAGGGCCTCCTCGCGTTCGCGCTGGGTGCGGTTGGAATGCAGCACGCAAACGGCTTGGTTGGCACGCTTAAGCTTTTGGGCAACGCGGTCGGCCCCGTGCTTGGTGCGACAAAAGACGATGACCGATTCGGAATTGACGCGCCGGAGCAGTTCGAGGAGGAGGTCGGTTTTTTGGGCGTCGGCCACGGGATAAATGAAGTGCTTGACGGTCTCGGCGGGCGAGCGGCGCGCGCCGATTTGGATCGTCTCCGGCTTATTCATGGCCCAATGGATGAGCGTTTCAATTTGCGGCGGAATGGTGGCGGAAAAAAGGGAGGTATGGCGCTGGCGGGAACAGCGTTCGACGATCCGGCGCACGTCGGGCAGGAATCCCATGTCGAGCATCCGGTCGGCCTCATCGAGCACGAGGAACTGGATTTTGTCGAGCCGCATGGTGCCGCGTTCGAGATGGTCGAGCAGGCGTCCGGGGGTGGCGACGAGGATGTCGGTGCCGGCGCGGAGTTCGTCGTTTTGGCGGCCATAGCCGACGCCGCCGAAGACGACGGTAATTTTGAGATTGGTAAAGCGGGCGTAATCGCGGAAGGCGGTTTCGACCTGGGCGGCCAGTTCGCGAGTGGGTTCCAGTACCAGGACGCGGGGGCCGGGTGCGTGCGAAGCGAGGCGGGACAGAATGGGCAGGGCGAACGCGGCAGTCTTGCCGGTGCCGGTTTGCGCACTGCCGATGAGATCGCGTCCAGCCAGCACGAGCGGGATGGCGCGGAGTTGAATGGGCGTGGGCGTAACGTAACCCGCGGCGCGGACGCCATCGAGAACGGCCGGAGCAAGGCCCAGCTTGGTAAAAGGCATATCAGTTGGACCGGGGAGATTCTTTCACCGGTTCTGCAGTTTCGGCCGGAGCCGCGACTTCCGCAACGGACTTATCGGCGTCGCTTGCCGGTTCTGCGATCGGCCCGGCTGGCGGTTGGACCACCACTGCCGGCTCCGACGCGATGGGTGCTTCCGCAGCCGGTTCAGCAGCGGCTTCAGTTGATGGCGTAATTTCCGTGGCCGGCACAACTTCGGTGGCGGGTGCAGATTCACCTCCCGCTGCTGGTGCTGCGTCCGCTGGTTTCTTTTCCGGTTTCGGCGGGCGGGGCAGGGGTTTCTTGGCGGTTTCCATGCGGCCGTCGGCGAATTCCAGCACGTGGCCTTGATGAATGAGCCAATGCAAATCGGCACTGATGGCGGTCTGCTCCGGGGTGGGCTCGGCGGTGGCCGTTGCGGCTTTAGGGGCCGGTTCGCCGGCCGGGGAGGGCACTTCCGGTTTAACTTCAAAGATGGCGGGCGACGGGGCGAGCGCTTCAATCAACTGGCGGTGGGTGCATCGGTTATGCGTGTTGATGTAACTGACGATGCGCCGGACATTTTCCGAAACCGGGGTGGTTTCGAGATCGAGGTACTGCGGCCGCGCCACGCTCACATGGACGACAGTTTTGTTGACCTTGAAGAATTGCAGGCCGTGCCCGGCGAACTGCTTGCTCAGATCGGTGGAGAGTTGCAGCGGGAAACGCCGTTGCTGTTCCCACTCGGCGCGCACGGCGCGATACAATCCGCTGCTGCGCAGGTTGCGGCTAAGCACACCACCGACAGTGTGTGATTCAACGGACTTGACAATCGCGTCTTTGTGCGTGGCGCGGAAATGCTTCTCCACTTCCTCGCGGTTCGGCAGTTTGAGGGGTTCGGGCACGTTGAGACACACGTATTGGGTGGTAAAACTCTGCTCCTCGACCCACTGTTTGACGACGGCCTCGTCCTTGACGATTTTTACGCGCGACTTGAACACGTCGAACGGCATCCGCGAAAAGCGTTCGGCGTGGAGCTTGCGCAACTGGTTCTGGTAATCGTGGTAATTGGGCGGGCCGAGGATGACCCCGCTCATGCCGCACTGGGCGACGAAGGTGTATTTGCCCTTGGGCGGTTCCGTTGGGGTTCGCTCGGTCTGGTAAAAGGTGGCGAAGTGCTTGCCCAGGACGTGAGCCACGACTTCCTCCTCGGAAAGCCAAGGCGTGTCGTCGAGCGCGCACACAAAAAGCGGCTGCACGACCGCGCCTTCGGCGTTCTTTTTGACGTGGAGGCGGACGGCGTAACGTTCGGGCTTTTGCAGGATGAGCCGGGCGATATCGAACAAGGGATAGGCCCGGCCGGTCATCCGGATTTGGCGGGCGAGGGACTCCACGCCATTCTCATCAGACAGGAACACGACGCCAATCTCCGGCAAAGGCGCCAGCGGCTCACGATCCTCGCGCTCGCGCTCGTGCTCACGGCGGTCGCCACGGCGGGACGGGCCTCCTTTCCGCTCCCCGAATTTTCCCGGGCGCCGCGGACGCTCTCCGCCGCGTTCGCCCTCGCCGCCTTCGCGGCGGGGACCACGGCGTTCACCGCGGCGGCGTTCGGGTGTTACGCCCTCGTCACCGGTGAATTTATCGAAGCGGTTCTCTTCGGTCTTGCCCTGCGCCCAAGCGGGTTGGAACAGGTGCTCCAGGTCGAGGCCGAGGTCGGGAATGGTACTCATGCAAAACGGCGCTTTTGTAAAATCGTTATCCAATCGGATATGCGGTCATTAGTCTAGCCGCATTCCGGCCTTTGTCCACAATCCACGTGCTATTTTCCCGCCGTAACCGGGGCGGCCGCTTCGCGCTTGGCCAGGATGGCATCCACAATCTTTTTCGCCAGCGCGGGTCTTTCGGCCAGCGCCTTTTGCGCGGCTTCCTTGCCTTGGCCGATGAGTTCGCCGTCGAATTGCAGCCACGCGCCTTTTTTGTCCACGACGCCGTGCTCGATGCCGACGTCCAGGATGCTGCCTTCCTGGTTGATGCCGTGGTTGTAAATGATGTCGAACTCCGCCTCGGCGAACGGCGGCGCGACCTTGTTCTTGACGACTTTAACGCGCACGTGATTGCCCACGGCGTTGCCGGCGTCGTCCTTGAGCGTGTCCTTGCGGCGGATGTCCAGGCGCACGCTGGCGTAAAATTTCAGGGCTTTGCCGCCGGGCGTCGTTTCCGGATTGCCGAACATCACGCCGACCTTTTCGCGGAGCTGGTTGGTAAAAATGCACGTCGTCCTGGACTTGGCCAAAATCGCGGTGAGCTTGCGGAGCGCCTGGCTCATCAGCCGGGCCTGCATGCCCATCGTGGCCATGCCCATTTCGCCTTCGAGTTCGGCCTTGGGCACGAGCGCGGCGACCGAGTCAATAACGATGACGTCGAGCGCGTTGGAGCGGGCAAGCGTTTCGCAAATGGTCAAGGCCTCCTCGCCGGAATCAGGCTGGGACACGAGCAAATCATCGAGGTTTACGCCCAATTTTTTGGCGTAACCCGGGTCGAGCGCGTGCTCGGCATCAATGAACGCGGCCAGGCCGCCGGTTTTTTGGGCATTGGCGATGACATGGAGCATGAGGGTGGTTTTGCCGGAGGATTCCGGGCCGAAGATTTCCACCACGCGCCCGCGGGGAATGCCGCCCACGCCGAGGGCCAGGTCCATGGCCAGGGCGCCGGTGGGAATGACGGCGATCTTGGTTTGGGCCCGTGCGTCGCCCAAGCGCATGATGCTGCCCTCGCCGAAACTCTTGGTGATGGTGGCGATGGCGGCTTCGAGTTCGCGCGAATGGGACGCGGCGGCTTTAGGTTCTGCAGAGGTTTTGTCGGCGGCTTTTGGCGGCATAAAAATTTCCGGTGCTTGCTGGTTCTTGTGCGCCGACGGTAGTAAATCGGCGTGGAATAGTCAACGCCGGGTGTGGGGCCCCAAATCCTTGCCTAAAAAATTATTTAAACCGCGAAAGCCGCCAAAAACGCGAAACCAAAGCTGAAAAATCCAACCGCAAAGAACACAAAGAACGCAAAGGAAGGACCACGGGACAACGGACCACAAGACCACTGCGTTCTATGCGGTTAAATCCGGTATTTCTGATTTTGACCTTCCCTGTTTTCCTCGTCTCCATGGTCGGCGGTCGCCGTAAGGGGAGGTTTTGGGTGGGGCGCGGACCCCGTGCGCCAAAAGTAACTGTTACCCGGAAGGGCGGACCGGCGGCGATGAAATAGAGTTTGCGGCGGTATTTGGGGATGGTTTAATTTGGTGCGCACCCGGCCGGAAGGGTGGCAGAGTGGTTGAATGTACCTGACTCGAAATTGTAAAGGCCACTTTTTGCTGTTTTTGGCTTCGGTGTGCAATTGCTGATTCGCTCAATGTTCACAATGGTTCTGCCCACTTTTGGCGTTCGTTGCGATTAGCAGGCTTTGGCTCGGAAAATGGCATATAGTATAGAAAAGCAGTATAGAACAACGGTCCCCAACCCCCCTCTTGCTTCGTGGTCGTCGTCTGGTCCGCAGTCTCCCTTGGTCTGCCCTGCATTTGCATTTTAGCCAACAAGTCAGGGCTCTACCGGACGCACAAATAATATTGTCGCTGCCACACCGGGCGGCGCCTTTGTCCGAATGCGTTACCTTGCTATTGTGCCGTTCTCTTAAAGCGAACTCCGGCCCGCCGCCTTGGCTTTCCTCCAACGTTCCCGGGCAGCCGCGGCAATTCTGGCTCTGCCTGCCGCGCTCATTTTACGTTTGGGTTTTTGCGCAGGCCTGGCTGAGTGTGTCAGGCCCCGGATCTTGGCCCACCGCACCCGCTGAGCGGCGGCAATCCTGGCCCGGCCCGCGACGCTCATTCTCCGGCGCTTGCGCGGCGTAACGACTTCATCGGTGGTTCCGCCCAGGATGCGGGCGAGTTTGTTTTCCAGTGATTCGATTTGGCGCTTGACGGCTGCTGCCCGCCGCAATTGCTTGGCCGAAAAATTAATTGTCATTGATTCAATGAATGTCCGCCCACGAGGAAAGTCAAGACAATAGGCTGGTTAATAGCCCGTTTGCGCCCCCTTCAACGCCACTACAATCGGCCGATTGCGGCTTCTTTTTACACGTGCGGTGACAGGATTTATGGGAATGTTTTAGTTGAGGGAGGTATTCCATAGCGATGCATGGGGATGAGTGATTGGCAATGTTCCGGCTTGCTGGCCTCTCACCGCGAGCGCGAGCGCTCCGCTTCGGCAGATCGTTTAGTCACGGTTGAAAAGCCAACCGTCACCCGCAAAAACCAAGTGACTGGCGCAATGACTTTTGGGTTGTCTTGCTTTGACGCGGAAACACCAAAAGACATTGCGCTACCACCGGTAATAGCGGTAGGGATTATCGCCCATGGAGAAATCGGTGCGATAATCGGGGTGATAATACGCGAGCGCCTGGGAACCCTCCGGCTTGGGCTTCAAAGACATTTCCAACCCAATTTTCGGGCCGGTGTATTTGCGTCCCGACCGATCGCCATCCGGGGCCACCGGGTAGCCCAGATTGCCCGCAAAGCCCGCCGGGCTTAACTGAACAAAGAGCCGCACGGCGATGACGTTGCTGCCGGCCTTCACCAGATTCCCCGGCACCACATAGTTGCGTGCCGCATCCCGCCAATCCGCCGTCTTCATGTCCGTGTGCCCGACTTCCACGCCGTTGAAGTAGGTGTTGTCAAATTCAGCCAGCACCCCCAGCGAGAGATTCAAGTCCTTGCCCGCCTCACTCTCCGGAATGACGATTTCCTTGCGGAATACCGCCTCCCCGCTGTTGCCTTGGAAGTACGGCAGCGCCTGGGGCAGCGTCACCGACGTCCATCCTTCGGCCGACACGCTCTGTCCAACCGCCTCATGCGCAGCCGGGGTGACGCCCGGATCGGCTGGCGCCGCCGCCTCACTGGCCGGGACCGGCAACTTCAGAGTCGGCTTCATCTGCCACTCGCCATTCAGGTTAAGCTCCCAAGTGTCGAGGGGATGGAAGATCCGGCTGTCCACCGCGAAACTGGCGCCCAAGTCAGCCAGGAGCTGCGCCACGGCCCGCGTCGAACGCCAGCGCGTGTAACGAAAATAAGTCTTCTGGTCGGCGTTGAAGGCATCCGGGTCCACCTGACAGAAGATCGCCTCGCCCTTGCCTACCGTTTTGCGGCCAATCAGCCCGTCCGCCCCGATCTCCGCCCCCGCGCTCAAGACCCAGGGCGGTGTGTCCAAGTAAGAGCGCCAGCGCAGATCGGACGCGCTCAAGCCCCTGGCCTCGGGCCAGTCGGGCGCCGACAACGACCCGGCAAAATTGGTTGCCGCCGGCTGCAAGGTGACGCCGAGCCATCCGTCTGCCTGCGCGCGCGGCAAAAAGAACGCCTTGCCGCCTTGCTCGAGGTAGGCGTTGAGGGCCGCCGTGTCCACGGTCGCATCCGGGCCGATGAGCAGCAGTCCCGCGCCCGTGTCCAGCGTGGCCGACCGCGCATAACTCACCCCGATCTTGTCCAGCCAAGCCGCCCCCGTGTCGCCGCCCAAATACACGGCCTTGCTCACCTGGGGCGAGAGCGGAGAATGCAGCGCGTAGTCAATGACGCGCCCGGCCATGCGCCTTGCCGCGGGATCGGCGACCATGTGGTCTTCCAAGTCTAGGGTGCAGACGGTCAACCGTCCCTGGCCGTAGTCCAGCTCCATCAGCGGGGTATAGGCCAGGTCGAACTCGCATTCCAACAGGGGACGCCAGCCGCTGCGGTGGGGCTTCTCGATGGCGGCGCTGCTGACTCCACCGCCATTGCCCCAGTGCCACCCGGCATAGGGCTGCTCTCTTTCGTCCCCTCTGAAGTAATCTCCCGTGTATACTGGATAGGCCTCAATCAAGGTGCTGCTGCCCGTCCAGTCCCGCAGATCGTCGGCGTCCAGCCCGTTGCTGACCGGGGAACCCATGGGGAAGACACGTCGGGCCACCTTGGGGCACACCCGCCAGCCGAGGGCCTGTATCATCCAATCCGGGTCCTGCCCACTGATCAGAACCCGGCCTCCCGCCTGCACATAAGGCTCCAGTTTGGCGGCCAGTGCGGGGTTATCCTTCAAGGCGTTGCGTCCGATGACCACCAGCGGCGCCGCCCCGCCATTCCAGGCACGTGTCGTATAGCCCAAGTTCGCCAGCATTTTGGTGGTCATGCCGTCCGGATCAACCACCGCGATCTCGCCGCCGCCCGCCGGCTCACCCCCAAAGACCCGAAACGCAAAGGTGTCCTGCTGCTTGGTTGGTCCGATGGTGGAGGCCAGTGTGATCTGGCCGTCGGTCTTGCCGCCGGCTTCCACGGCGGGCGCGGTGATCTGGAAGGGAATGAATTTGATTTCCGAAACCGCCAGGCGGCCGTGCTCCTCACCCTTGCCCACTTCCTTCCCGCCGACGCTGGCGGTCCAAGTTGCCGTAAAATCCTGGGGCTGGCGCATATCGTTGATGAGGACGATCTGCTTCTGGATTTTCTGGCCGGGGCTGAAGTGGTGATCCTTGGCGGTGTAAGCCTCCGGCTGGCCGGCAATCCATGCCAGGGTCGGGCCGTTAATCTCCTGGAGCGCGTCCTGCATGTTGCCCCAGGTGCGCAGACCACCCCCCAGACCCGCAGTCCGCCAACTGCGCCAGGTATTGACACGGTAGAGTTGCTGGATTTTGTGCATGTCGGCGTAAATATCCAGCTTGTCCTGGGAACTGCCGTAAAGCATCTCGCCGCGGAACAGGTTATGAAGAAACTGCCGATACGCCGGTTCCTCCGCAGCATAGGCATCTGTGCCAAAATAGATGGCGACGTATTCCGTCAACAATGGTTCGCTGATTTCGCCGCTGTGAAAGTTATCGTGCCCGCGCCGGAAAGTGGCGTCCAAAGGGGTGCCGAACTCGGTCATGGTGATCGGCATCTCGCCGTCTTTCGCCCACTGGCTCAACCAGTCTTCGCGCTCCTGGAGCGGCAGGAGGTCCAGATACAGGTTCATCGAATAGACATCGCCCGCAAAGGCCCCGGCGTGGCTGTAATAGGCCCGGGTCGGGTCCAGCTTCTTGAGTCCGTCGAACATCTCCCTGCCGGCAACCATGTCGCGCCACCAATTCTGGTCGTCCTGACCCCAGCCGTCGCGACCGATGTAGTGCGGGTCCGCGTCCATCGCGCTGTTGAAGAAATTAAAGCCGGCGATCCACATGATCGCGGACGGATGGTTGCGGTAGTGGCGAATCCACACCTCGGCGCGGTCCAGGGCGCGCTGCTTATTCTGATCCCAGATAAAATTACCGCTCGAATCCCTTATATACTTGTCGGCGTTGAGGATATACACCGCCGCAAAGTATCCCAGTTGATCGTTCTGTTCGAGTCGCGACCCGATGTCGGAGAGGCTGCCGCGGGCATCCTCGCCCGAAGTGGGTCCGAACTCAGCGAAGTCGTCCCCGACATTCATGGGCGGCCCGCTGCCATGCTGCCGCAGGTGGATCACGGTTCCGTTGAGGTAGAATTGCCGGCCTTCGACCCAGAACTCCCGAAAGCCGAATTCCTGGTCATACTCGTCATCCAGCCCCGCCCCCTTCACCGTCAGCCGCAGCGTGTAAAGGTTGGGTTGCGCCTCGTCCCACAGACGCGGGTCGGCCCACGGCCAGGAGACGGTGACGGTCTGCACTGGCTTGGCCTCCACCGCCGCGTCCGCCGTGAAGCTCTTCTCCACCGCGCCCTTTCCGTCGAGCATTTCCGCCACGAACTGCGCCTGACCGGCCTGCTTGACGCCGGTCAGCTCCACGTCCAGGGCGACGTCCTTTTTCCGGGTTGAGGTGCGCACGAACACATCGGTCACGTGCCCCTCGGATGAACAGCTTTCCAGATAAACGTTGCCCGTCAAGCCCCGCGTCGCCAGCGTGGCCGCGCTGTAGGTAACGTCCATGAAGGCATTCTCCATGAAGTGCCCGACCTGTTCCGAGTCAGCGATGGCCGCCACCAGCACCCGGACATCCGCCGTTTGGCCCGGCGTGACCGCCGACGTGATGTCCACCGACCCCCACGGCCAGGACACCCGGCCACATTCCTTGCCGTTGACGTAGATAATCGCGTCCGTGCTCACCCGCTCCAAGCGCAGGCTGATGGCGCGCCCCTGCCATTCCGCCGGGATGCGCACCTGGCGCTCATACCACGCGCGAGACAACTGTGCGGCATTAAAATTGGTCCACAGCGAACCGCTGCCACGGGCCAGCAAAGCGGAAGCACCGGCGCCCCGACCGCCACCGCCGCCGCCACCGCCGCCGCCACGACGACCGCCGCCACCGCCAGCCCAACTGCCCGGCACCCTGATATAGGCCCAACCCACCTGCGCGGGTGCCGCGGCGCCTCCGGCCGCGGGCATGAAGCGCCAGACGCCGCCGAGGGAAATCTGCACCCGCTTTGCATTCACCGCGGTGATGTTCGTCTTGTCCCAGTCCAGGGTGACGCCGGCTGGCAGCACGGCGTCCGCCACCTGATTGGAACCGGGGTTGCTAGAATTCCCTTGGGGGACCTGGGCCGCGGCCCGTCCGCCAGCGGCGCACAGACAAAGGAACGCGAGGATCAATGGTAACTTGGCATTCATATTCATGATGACTGATAGGGATTTATTTTTTTGACGCCCCGCCCGCTGGCTGCACGCTGCGGAGGCGCAAGGGAGAAATGATTATTAACATTGCGCTTACTCTTCGTTTGACATTTCCCATTTGGTTTCTTGCCCACGACCCGCGCAGGCCTTTTTCGTGATTTTCTTCCTGCTCCACGGAGTTGCAAGGACTTTTCCAAGTCCACCATCGGTTTTTCTCTGGCAAAGGGAGCAGTTCGTTGACTTTTGCACCTTTCCACGCGCTTTTCCATGCCATCTGAAGACACCTCCTCCGTAGTTTCCGGTGTTTTGACATGTTCGGTCTTCATCCTGATATCCTGCTCAGCATTGAGCGACCATGGCAGCACTGCAAAAATGATACCCTGTTGCTGGCATTTCTGCTGGATGCGACATGAGGTCGCTCGAACAGTTGTTTGTTATGGATACATCATAAACAAACCTGCGGTTCCGTCCGCAGAGTCTATCGGCACCAGCGCGACTGGCAACGGTCGGGTTGGAAGCTGCCGAGACAATGCACCTCACCCATTCGGGTGCGGAAATGACTGCGAGGTCGTTTCCGTGACTGCCAGCGTCAAGGCGGTCGGAGGGCTAGACTGGATGACACGCCCAACCTAGGTGAACTGCCGCAAGCATCGTCAAATGTAAGGAGCCAAAGACGCTGACAGGCTCCAACCAAAACGGTGCGCAGTCAGGCTGCCCGTCTTCAGCATGCGGGCACACGGACACCCCGACTGCCGGTGTAGTAGGCAGGGGCTAAATCATTCATCGCTGTTCGAGTGGAACATGGTAAACCCGGCATTCCGCCTTTTGAGGCAGGCGACTCCGCAAGGAACGTTGATGGAATGACGGGCAGAGGAACGCTGGAGGAAGCAAACGCCATCCTGTAATGGGATGGATAGGGGTTGCGGTCTCAACCCCGCCGCGCAAGCGGGCCGACTTCCGGCATTGGTCAACCGTTACGAGAAAACTCGTAGAACCTTCATAAGAGGAAAAGCAAATGAACGTGGATTCATCCATGTGTGCGTCCTCTGGCAAGGCGGCGCACTGGCAACAGATCAACTGGCTCCAGTGTGAACGCCAAGTCAGGAGGCTGCAAGCGCGTATCGTAAAGGCAACACGGGAAGGCCGCTGGGGCAAGGTGAAAACCTTACAACGGCTGCTGACCTGCTCGTTTTCCGGCAAAGCCTTGGCCGTGAAACGGGTGACGGAAAATCAAGGCAGGCGGACGCCGGGAGTGGACAGCGTAAGCTGGCCAACTCCGACGGCCAGACTCAGGGCCATTGGGTCGTTGCAACGTCGCGGATACAGACCGCTGCCATTGCGCCGCGTCCATATCCCGAAAGCCAATGGAAAACAAAGACCGCTCGGCATCCCCACGATGAAAGACCGCGCCATGCAGGCGTTGTATCTGCTGGCACTGGAACCCATCGCGGAAACTGCCGCCGATCCCAATTCCTACGGCTTCCGACCGAAACGCTCCACTGCCGACGCGCTCCAACAGTGCTTTAACATACTGTGCCGGGGCTGCTCGCCGCAATGGGTGCTGGAAGGCGACATCAAAGGCTGCTTCGACCACATCAGCCACGAATGGATGCTCAAACATGTCCTCACGGACAAGGTTGTGCTCCAAAAATGGTTGAAGGCCGGTTACATTGAAAATCGAACCTTGTTCCCCACGGAGGCGGGCACGCCGCAAGGCGGCATCATCTCGCCCACGCTGGCGAACCTGACCTTGGACGGACTGGAACAACGGCTGTCAGAACACTTCCCTAGGGCGAAGTGGAAGGATGGCAAATTCTGGCGACCCAAGGTTAATCTTGTTCGCTATGCGGACGACTTCGTCATCACCGGCGTCTCGAAGGAGCTGCTGGAAAACGAGGTTCGTCCCTTGGTGGAGCAGTTCTTGAAGGAGCGAGGGCTTACGCTCTCCGCCGACAAGACCCGCATCACGCATATTGACGAGGGGTTTGACTTCCTCGGACAAAACCTCCGCAAGTACGACGGCAAGCCCTTGGTGAAACCGTCGAAGAAAAACACGCACGCGTTGATGGAGAAAGTCCGCGGAATCATTGAGATGAACAAATCTGTCAGCCAAACCCTGTTGATTGACCTGTTGAACCCTGTCATTCGTGGCTGGGCCAACTACCATCAACATTGCGCGGCCAAGGAGACGTTCGACCGGGTGGACCATGAAATCTGGCGGGCACTCTGGCAGTGGGCCAGACGCAGACATCCCAAGAAATCGCGCGACTGGGTCAAGAAGCACTGCTTCCCGGCCTTGGGCAATCGAGCTTGGACGTTTGCGTGCAAGACGGAGAAGCAAACCCCGGACGGCAAACCCGTTTGGCTGCGCCTCGCGTATGCGGGCGAAACCAAAATCCGGCGTCATGTCAAAATCCGGAAGAATGCCAACCCGTTCGACCCGCAGTGGCAGAACTACTTCGCGGAACGTGCGTTTCAGAAGAAGTTCGGCGTCACCCGCCAGCAAGCCGGGATTAAAGCGTCGTGAAGCCGGCTCCGCTCACGCGGGGCTTTGTAGCGGCTTGAGCCGGATGAGGCGAAAGTCTCACGTCCGGTTCTGAGGGGAGGGAGTGGTGGCAACGCCGCTCCCTTACCCGACCAGTCGGAGTAGATTTAAGTTTTCCCGTCATGAATACGGGCTTTTTGCCCCACAGGCGAGGGTCGCCCTGCGACCATCGGGTCAGCCACAAACATACGAAACAGAATTCAATCCTCTGGCCGCTCGCCGCTGGGGGCCATTTTCACCAGCTTGGGGTCGAATTGACCCAGCACCACCACCAAATCATTCTGCGCGGCTATGACTTCGCGGATGTTTTTGTAGGCCATCGGCACTTCATCAAGACCGGCGGAAATCAATGTCACGCCGCGTTCGCGCAGGAAGCCGGTGCTGCTGGCGCTCGATGTGAGCGGCTCGATGGCGGGCTCGATGATCACACATTCGTGCATCTCGGCCCGTGAAGCGAGCGCGGCCATCGCTACGCCCAGCATGAGCTCGGCTTCAAGGCGCTCGATGCAGAGTGCAACGCTGTAGTGATTATTGGAAGGCGACATGCATTGGAGGTGGTGCGACGCCAAACTAATGCCCGCCTTCTCGGGATTGGGCCGCTCGTGAAATGAACAGCCATCACCAGCAGTATTGCGCCAGAGCTGATGTGGCATAAGCTTCGGCCATGAGCAACCAAGGCAAAACCGTCACCCGTGCAGAGCTGTACACCGCAGTTTGGAGCAAGCCCTTAAACCGCTTGGCGAAGGAATGGAATACCACCTACGCACAGATTGTGCTCGCCTGCCAGGAAATGGAAGTGCCGCGACCAGGACAGGAATATTGGCCGAATCTGACTCTCGGACGGGAAATAGATAAGAATCCATTGCCCGCCACTGCGTGTAATGTTCCAATGACCTGCGAACTGCTGCCGGCCGGGGCGCGGAAAAAACGCCAGCCAACAGAGAGACGCACTGCGCCGGGCACTCCAATTTCGACAGCGATTCAGCTGCCGGAGGAAAAGAAGGAAAATATCGAGAATCAAAATCGGGAAGAAAGAAACCGTCCCAGCTTGGTATCCAACGTGCATCAGATGCACCCGAGAATTCAATCCCTTTACACTGAAATGAAACATGCCCGGATCATCGATCATGGGCCGGTGGAAATTAAGGAGGAGGGCAACTTTGATGTGTGGGTATCGAAAAACCAGATGGAACGTGCATTAATCATATTGAATGGAATTGTTTCCGGGCTGGAAGCACAGGGAGCAAAGTTTGAGGTGGCCAGCCGTTTTCATAAACATTTGGTGGCGCAATTCCCGGAAGGCCAAGTCGAGTTTCATCTGCATGAACGCATGAAGGGGGAATCCGTGGTTGTCCGAAAAGAGCCGATGGGCACCGGTTACTTCAATCATTTTGGATGGCGTTACACACCTTCCGGAAAGCTTTCATTCCGCATCACCGATTACTGGCCAGACGGAACGCGAAAAAACTGGAATGACGGCGTGCATCAACGGCTGGAAGACAAAATTCCGGATATTATTGACCAGATCTGCGCCAACCCGAAAATTGCCAAGGAACAACGCGAAGAACGCGAAAGAGTCCAGCAAGAGGAACAAAGAAAATGGCATGAGGCTTATCTAAGACGATCGGCTCCAGAACGGCTGGCCAAAATGACCGAAGAGCTTAAGAAAACATTTGAAATACAAGAAGGACGATGGGAAAGAGCACAAAATGCCGGAAACTTTTTAATTGCCTGCGAACAAAGCATGCGCGGGGCGAACAACAAGCCACTGGAAGGATGGCAGGAACAGTGGCTGGCATGGGGCCGAGACTGGATTAAAAGCATAAATCCGCTGACCAACGGTCACCTGGAAAAGTTAAAATTGGAGTTTGACGAACTGAGAGAATTGCGGGCATTTGTGGAGCGACTCAAAATCGAAAGCCCCGAATTATTCGTGAAAAAATCCCAAGTTGATCAGTGATCTCGTGCAGATGGGCCAACGGGCAGTTTAATTTACCCCTCACGGTTCCAAAAACCGCCCGACTTTTTCGAGAAAGTTGATTAAAACGCAACCGGCCTCCTTGTATTTCGAATCTCATCGCGCATCGATGCGCACCGTGCCGGTGAACCAATCGGCCGGTCTTTTGTTGGACGGTGGTGAGCCATTTCTTTTGATTTCCATATGAACTTCTTGCTGTTTGCTAATTGTTTAAATGCCATGTCGATGACATGCCGGTGATGTTCTCATTTACCGACCAGTTTTTGCTGTGCGGTGGGATATCGGTCACCATGCAATTTGATTTTCGCGACAGCGAGATCGAGGTCGAAAACATCCGCCTCCAAACCGGCACGCGTGCCGATGTTGCTGCCGAGCCGCCACACCTTCGTGAAACTGCAAAATGGGCGGCGAAGCTACCGGAATGGCCCACTCAGCCCAAACCTGCCCCGGTCGGAGGGGACGCCAGCTCAACGTACCCGGACCTGACCAACCGGTTTTGGTACGCCTCCGCCATCAGAACGACACCGTGCGCGTCATTGCTCCGCAAATGCGCCCTCACCATCTCGCACCGCACTCCGCCGTGCAGGCCCCGAAGCAGCTCCCCAACCACCAACCCGCCCGCATACGCCCCGACAAAGGAGGAACTAACAGCCTTCCCCTCCAGCGTAGCCAGTAAAATCCCGCAATCCCTCATCTCACCGAACGCACCTGTCAAGGCGCCTGGGTGAGCCGGCGCCTCGCGGTCACCACCACCACCAAACACCTCGGCCGCCTTCTGCGAAGCGCCAGGAAATGTGTGCAACAGAATATCATCAAAGGTGGCCGTTTCGCCACCCAACCCGCATTCCACAACTAGGTCAAACGCGGCTCCCTCAAGCAGACTTCTGGATTTCAGATTGTCGAATCCGCAAAGCGCAACGAACGGCTCCTCCCCGCTGCGTCTTGTCAAATCGTCAAAAGGCCGCTCGATGATCCGGGTTCCCAGCCCCCTTGCCTCGAGCCAGCCGCTGCACAGCCGCGTCTTGAATTGACCGGCGGATGCCTCATCACACAGCATGCCTGCATGCCAGTTCGCTGCGACAACCCGGTCAAAGTCCTGCAAGAAAAACGTTGACCTGCTCCCTCGTGGGTAGGGCAGCAATCCCAAATTCCAGAGGTACGCTTGGCCGAGGTGCCCCAGGCCCAGCATCCACAAATTTAGTGGCAACAATTCCAGCTTCGGGCCATCTGCTTCCGCGCTCATCCAGTCCAAATCCGGCCGCCACAACGATACGCCTTGCGGCCCCTCGACAAACCGGCTGCTCACCCCCGTTACACGTAGGAAGCCTTTTGCCACGCCCAAGGCTCCGGCGGTCACCCCGCCTAGGGCGAAGTCGTGCGGACTTTCCACCGACACACACTGCTCCGCTGGAGCCACACCTCCCCGCCACCCGCTGCATAGAACCGTCAGACCATCCTGCACCGGCTCTGCTGCCGCTCCGAAATAAAGAGTGTGTGCTGCCGTTGGCATCGCAGGTCCGCTGAGATTTGCCCCTAGACCCGCCGCTACCTCATTCAGACTCCCCGGCACCGGCCACGGCAGGAGGTTCGGCACGCTCGCAGGCATGGTCACCGCCACCCCGCCCAGAAACGCCCGCTTGCCAGCATTAATGGCTGTCAACAGCGCAGCTTGTAGAGCAATCGAGGTGCGGATCCGTTCACCACACACCAGATTGAGCCGCAGTCCCGCCAGGATTCGCAGGGCCTCCGTATACGTGCATCGGTGCCTCTCAATGATCGCCCGCGACAGTCGGCAAAAATTGTTCTCGCTCGGGGCTTGCTCATTCATACGACAGAAAGCTGGAACCTCCCCGACTCTTCGCTCCAAGTTCGCCACTTGTGATCTCCCAGATACTCATAAACGCCGACGCCCTTTAGCGATCTCCGGTTTCCCCTCGCGAAGTGCGGCACAATCAGGGCAATATGCCCCGGTGTTTCAACCATTGGGTTGCGCTGGTCCGTTGCGCTCTGACCGGTCCATTTCCCGCCATGCGTGTGCACATCGGCCAGCACCTGCATCTGGCGCAACCGACAATAATTCCAAAGCGGCACGAAGCCAATGCCCTGAAATGAAACAATGCCAGCGTCCAAAGCAGTCGGGTCCAGATCATCGTAAGCGATGAAGTGCTTGATCTCGCAACCGCCGGCGTCTCCAAGCAAAAACGCTCCGCTCTCCCTGGCTCCGCCCCCGCGCCGCTTGAGCTCCGCTATCAGCCTGCGCCAAAGCATCAACGACATTATCAGATTAGTCCTCATGGTCAGCCGGATTCAGGCAGGTGTAAACGAATTCTAGGTATCTCACGATTGTGAAGGTTGGCTGCCACCACCATTGCGGGCAGAGGTTCCTCCATGCGTCGTGTCCCTGCATTGCTACCCTGTCACAGGGCGTATACAGTGCGCCTTGGTTCCACGCAGGATTGAACACAACCGAAATCCCATCCCCACGCGGCCATCGTGGGACGGGAAGCCTGCAGTTCGCCGCTGCATCCCACGGACACGCCGTGGGTGCTTGTTGCGGATACCCCGCTGTGTCGAACCTCAGATACAAACGTTCCTCAGCCACGAATCGCTTGTCCCCGCGGACCCAAATGATCGGAAAACTCAGGTCCGCACTTTCAAGTGCTCCATGCAGCCCCCACCTGCCGGCATCAGCACCGGCCAAGAACGGGCCGCCCTCTAGATGCGCCTTCAGCAGGCTCTCGTTCGGTTTCATCCTTGGAAGCGTACTCGCGGCACAAGACAGAGCGTAAGCTCGCATTTCAGTGAGTGGACGAATGACCCGATGTGCTGGTCGCCCAGCAATTC
Source organism: Verrucomicrobiota bacterium (assembly GCA_049523455.1). Taxonomy (GTDB): domain Bacteria; phylum Verrucomicrobiota; class Verrucomicrobiia; order Limisphaerales; family UBA11358; genus UBA11358. Next base: position 18,386 of record JBEKMW010000049.1, read on the forward strand.
AATCTGCGGCGGCTCAGCCAATCGCAGCACCTTGTCCTCAGCATCAGCTCCCTTCAAACCGAATGCATCCACCGCCCACCTCAATACTCGCTTCACCTTCGCGGACGGAGGAAAAGTCTCGTCCTTCTCCACGCCGTTATAATTCACCCCTATGCGAACCTGCCGGCACCTGTGGCAATGGATATGGTGCCGATGCTTCAACCCGCAATACTCAAGGGAGTGCTCCCGGTTGCAAGGGTTCCCGTCTTCTTCCGCGAATAAATAGAGTTCCTCCAACGGCCCCTCGCAGAACCCAGCCTCATGGACTTTTTTTAGAAGCTCCTCGACAGAAGCACCCGCGCCGACCCTGATCATCATTGGTTCAGCATCCTTCGCCGAGTGCACGTATAGTTCGATTTCTTTCATTTCGTTATTTCCGTTACGGCTGGCGTCATTGCCAGCTTCATTCTAATCATACAATGCAATGCTAAATATGTCAAGCGAATAATTAAATTGCAAATAAAAAGCTTGCTTTCCTTTGCGCAACATGCGAAATTTCCACCATGAGAACTTTGGGCCAGGAACTGCAAACCGCTCGGAAGCTGAAGAAACTCTCCCTGCGCGAGGTGGAAGCTGCGACGGGAATCTCAAACCCGTACTTGAGCCAGTTGGAGAACGACAAAATTCAGAAGCCATCTCCGCAGTTTTTGGGAAAACTCGCCGCACTGTACGAACTCGATTTCCAACTGGTGATGGAAGCCGCCGGGTATGCCGCACCGGTCAAGCGAGAAACGAACCCGAAGACACTGGCCGGGGACACCCTGTTCAGCCAATCGCTGACCCCTTCTGAGGAAGTTCAACTCCTGGATTACCTCAGCTTCATTCGTTCGAAGAAAGCCCCTTAAATCAGCAGCAGTCGGAAGACGGCTTGTCACCCGCAGCTGCCTTACCCACCTCGCCCTCGCCGGCGGACGCCGCTTCACGCCCAAGACACAAGGCCGTTTCTCCGCCGACAACTTGGTTTGCCAGCACGCTCCATTCTTCATCACGCCGCGCCCGGGCATCCTTCATTTTCGCCTCCTGCTCCTCATCGGCCGCCCGATCCGGAACCAACTCACTCGTCTCGGCCTCGGAAAGGAACTCAGCCATCGTCATGATGATTTTGTCGGATTCGTTATTCATAGTTTCACCGCCCTCGCGGCTATTTTAGCACGATTTCGAGGTTTTTACTACCAAGAGGCGGATCCGTCAACACATTCCTCGACATCATTCGCGCCTTGTGCCTTCCCGCAGCCGCGGCTTATGCAGCATCCAGCTCGCCAAGATTGTGCGTGTACTGAGGATACATACTGGGTGCCGCCTCAATTTTGCTCCATTTCATAGATTTGAGCGGGGCGAAATGGACCTGGTTCCCGATTCGCACATAAATCATACCCTCCTCTGCCGACCCGGCTGTCGCATCCAGAACGATCTCAGATGTGCACAATCCGTGTTTGAACAGCTCCAGCGGAGAGACCTCCATCACCCAAATAAAGTGCGGCAGGTGCATGCCTACTGGTACACTTGCAGCTAGGTCAGGCCCGCGCCTTGCCTGCGCGAGCTTTCGGCGCTTGAACGCGTAGCTGGTTGTAACGAACAGCCGGGTCACGAAAGGAGCCCGGCCCGTTTGCTTTAAAATGCTTGAGAATTTCCTGCAGTAGCCATCTGCCTTTGCTCGTGCATCCTCTGCTGGTATGAAAACCTTTTCCGGCAACGGGCATGTCATCGTCCGGATGCTTGTCGTTGAGGCCTTCGCGCTGCCACGATCGTAAACCGCTGCGTAATTCTCGGGATCCCCCTCGTAGCCCAGAGTCCGATAGGGGAAGTAGTTGTCATCCGCAACTACGAATTGCTTTAGGAAGTGGGAACTATCAACAAACTCAAGCCCAGAAGCCACCGCTTTGTTTGGATCCAGCGTATGCCCAATTAGGCTCACAACATGGCCGCCAGCTGGCAGTCGCAGGCTGGCAAGCACCGGAAAACCAGACTCCATATAAGAGTAAAGGTCCTGGAATGCGTCCGCATCCAAAGTCGCTGGTGCCGATGCCGGCCCGGGCTTTTGCACAAGCCTCGCGATTGGGAACGTCCCGAATTGCCCAAGGATTCGGCAATAATCCGTGTAGGTCATTCCCCGATACGGGACTGCCCTTCCCTCGCTGCTCTCCGTCATTCGGATGAAGTCGAAGGGATAAAGCTCCCGGTACTGAGTGTACCTTTGCGAAAGATAGCGGCAGACGCCCCAAAGAGCAGAGTGAGCGCATAGGGTCGCGTCTCCATCCTGTGATGTCCACGGATACCCGTGAACGTCAAAAACTGTGCCGTTGATCTGAGCCGTAAACGGGGTCCGCAGCAAGTAGTACCCGTCCTTGATCCCTTTGCCTATTTTGTAAGGGTCAATCACCGTGCGCCCGAGGCAGGCACCCCTCACCGGTCGGACCACGGAGTACCCCAGGTAGTCATCCCGGAATTGTTCCTCGTTCGCCAGCAAATCCTTTGGTTGGATACCCGGTTCGCTGAAAAAGTGCAGCCGACTGCACATCGAAGTCACCTCGATGAACTTCTTCGAGTAAAAATTGCTGTGCAAGTTGCGGTGGTCTTTGCAGATGTAAAGCGGTTCCAGAACGATACTTTGAACAAAGCCGTCCAGGCCCTCGCGCAGCGTCTTTACGCCCCACTCAGACAACGAGGAGCATCGTTGCTGCAGCGACGCCCAGGCATTTTCCGGCGCTGCCGGATTGATCGGAAAACTCACCAAGTCGTTGCTCGTGTATAGTGGTTCTCTGTTCATCTTCTAAACTCGCCGCCTATGAGGCACGTCACCATGAAATCACAAATTGGTTTCGCTCGCAACAATTTAATGCGCACCGAATTTAATCCGAGGGCTGCGCCAGCGCCGCATCATTTTCGGGTTGCTCCAGACGCGGTTCGGAGCGATGCTCGAAACAACGGCGAAGGAAGATCGCCTCTGTCCCGCCACCTTGTGGCGGGTCACGGTGGAATGCTGGCTCCGCTGCCAGGGCCTGATCGTCATCCGCCAAACCGAAATGTGTCAACCACTTTTTCAAAATTTGGTCTCAAAATTAAATTGGACGCACAATCATGCGGCAAGCCGCAGCGATATCCAGTCAAAAATTGCCAGGATGTGCACGGGCTCGCCTCTCCGCGTCCTCGATCTCTTCAGCGGTTGCGGTGGGTTTTCCTTGGGGTTCCAGGCCGCAGGTTTCCGGATAGTCGGCAACCTGGAGATTGATGAACTGGCCGCACAGTCTCATACGCGCAATTTCCACGGTAACGCACCGGCGGATATCCAGGCTGCCCACGCGAAGCCAAGGGACATTACGAAAACTGAGCCGGAGGACCTTGCTCGGGAACTTGGCCTCGAAGCGCCAGTCGCCCGCGCTGTCGACGTCATCGTCGGCGGCCCCCCGTGCCAAGCTTTCGCCAGGGTAGGCAGGGCCAAGCTGCGCCAGGTAGCCGAGCACCCGGCAGCTTTTAGGCTCGACCCCAGGGGGAATCTCTATCTCCGCTTCCTGCACTACATACGCAAATTCCGCCCGCTCGCCATCGTAATGGAGAATGTGCCTGACGTAATCAACTACGGAGGGCACAACATCCCTGAGGAGACCTGCGAGCTATTGGAGCAACATGGCTATTCCGCCCGCTATACCCTCCTGAACTCAGTGTTTTACGGCGTTCCGCAGATGCGCGAACGGATGTTCCTCATCGCCATTGCGGCCGAATTAGGGCCCGGAGTTGCGTTTCCGAAACCGACCCACTGGGCGGACCTTCCCGTCGGCTACGAGGGATCGCGTCAAGTCGCGCTAAAACACCTTCGCCTTCGCCTGCCTGAAACTGACGCTTACTACCTGGACCCGCCCGCGCCCAACCCCCGCCTCGCGCCGGCTGTTACGGCCGAGGAAGCGCTCCGAGATCTGCCCCCGATCAACGGCCACCTGAACGGAACCATTAGGCGAGGCACCCGCCGGTTCGACCAGTTTCTCAGCTACCCGAGAGGTGTACGGCTTTCGAACTTCGCCAAAGAAATGAGGGACTGGCCCGGCGTACGGTTAGAAGGCGGAATCTGGGACCACGTAATCCGCTGCACTCCACGAGATTACCCCCTTTTTCGCAAGATGCGGCCGGGTGACCAGTACCCCGAAGCATTCCAGCTTGCTCTGCGATTACTGGACAAAAAGTTAGCTCATGCAGGGACAAACGAAGCGTCCGGCGCCCACACGTCACCGGACTATGAGCACACCAGAAAGGCAACTGTCCCCCCGTACGACCCCTCCAAGTTCCCAAACAAGTGGCGAAAGATGGAACCGCACATGCCGGCCCGGACGCTGATGGCTCACCTCGGCAAGGACACCTACAGCCACATTCACTACGACGACTCCCAAGCCCGCATGATTTCCGTCAGGGAAGCGGCGAGACTGCAATCGTTTCCTGATGCTTTTCGCTTCTGCGGAACGATGAATCCCGCCTTCAGACAAATCGGGAACGCAGTCCCCCCCCTGCTCGCCAGGGCTGTGGCCCGCTGCCTCAAACACCAGCTCCTCCATCCTCACTTGCAATCCTGATGAATACGGATGGAAGAGAGATCCTAATCCTAAGGCAACTCAGTTCCTCGGACCTGGGTTGGTTCGCCGAACTCCGGAACAAGGGTTTGGTCGTCAGCAAACAGCGGGCGATCAATTTCAACGCAGACATTATTACAGAAATACTCCCGCCAGATATAGTTGGTCGCGGAGAAGTGATGATTAACGCCAAGTGCATCCATCCCGGGGCTCCGGGCGAAGAAAGCAGGATCCTGAAGAAGGTAGGCAAAAACTGGCGCCTCGGTGGCCGCAAGGTGAAAGGCGACGTGTTCCTCAGGACCAAGCCAGGCGACTTCTTCCTCGCCCGGCTCCGAATTCCACCCCAACCGCCGTACGAAATGGACTGGACCGTAATTGCGCAGGATTTGGATCAAGAGAACCACTCGAAAATGTCGACGCACTTCGGCTCGCGACTTTCAGGCCGAATGACCTTCCTCGAGGGAGACGACACGAATGCCATCGAGTTGAGTAACCTCCTCGCAGCCCAGCTTGACCCTACCCCGTCTTACGTGCAATTCTCTGAATCCAATGGCATGTGGCAGCCGCTTCCCCACTGGGTTCGGTTCTTCATCGACTTCGGATTCAATTTGCCACGCGACGCAGTCGGCCCGCAACGTATCGCCTTGATCTTAATGCCGTGTGACTCCGCCGTTTCCGGCTTAATCACACTTGGTGCCATGATCCGCGACCTCGGACGCCAGGACGCGAACGAGACCGAGGGACACTACGACGCCCTGCTGCGCTACGCCCAGCAGTACCTGGAGTGCTGCCGCCACTGCGATCTGGACCCCTGCGATCCCAGCATCCGTCGCTGTGGCTTCGCCGAGCGAGCCAGTGGTCGCCTGCGCTCGCCGCTTTGCCCGCGCGAGACATTTCAGATCTCGGACAGGACGGACTTTCAGAACAGGCAAATCGCTTGGCACTACCGGAGTGGGCGCAATACCACAGGCATCTGCTGGCCCGACCCCCAATATGCCGTGAATTGGCACGTCGATGGCGATCCCGCGCAGCAAATTCTCTGCGGAGAAGGCGTCCTGCCCGGCGAGCCGTACAAGGCGCTGGTGGAAGGAGCCGCGATTTACGATCCCAATCTCCACGCGTCCTACTCAGGTTTGTGCTTTGCCGGCAGGGTCGCGGGGTCAAGCGTGACGCGGGATATGTGCGCCTCCCTGCGGTTTCGGGCCGGTTCGGTGGTCCACACCCTGAACGACCTCCTGACAGTCCATGGCTGGTCGGGGGCTCCGCTATCACGCGTCAGTTTTTTCAATTCTCACACATCCAAACTCGATCGCTATTCATCCTCCCCCGTCCTGGTCGTTGCAGACGGAGATAGTGCTTTCCTCAAGTGCCTGGCACGGCGGGAATTTCAGAACAGTAACGTCATAGGCGTTGTCCACTGGGCGCTGGAGCGCGACAAACTGGAAGCACTTGGAAACAAAATGATTGACCTGCGCCAGTGGTACGAGCCCGATGAGGAGCTCCTGACCCGGATGGTGGCCCCGCCACGAGGCGTTTCGATGACCATTCTCAAGAGAAGGGCAGCCTAATGCCAACAACCGCTTCCTGCATTCTCACTTTCCTCAATCGAAACCAGACATGTTCGGTTGAGCGCCACGAAATATCCTCAACAGACTTCAGCGCCCTCCGCCGGCACCTCTGCTCGATGGTGGTTCAGCTTCGGGATTGCGACGAGCAGGATGCGCAGGAGCTGTCGAGCCAAATCCGTATGTTCCTTTCCGAGTGGCTTACCGTTCCGGTACCGTTTGATGGCGGTATCCACCAGGCAGTCGAAACGCTCGGCAGCCCAGTAGCCGTCGAGGCGCGCTGGGGCTCCGCGTTTCGGGTCTCGTACGAGTCCGCGCTTGAAGCTGCGGCGCGGCTACCAAAATGCGAAAACCCGCTTCGCCAGAAACTGCTCGCGGTCTTCCGTGATCTCCGATCCAGAGGCCGAAGCCTCAAAATATTCTGTCACCGTAGAGCGCGGCCCCACTTCGAGTCGATACTACCCGCTGGCGAACCACTCTTTGGCGATGACTGCTTCCTGCATTCAGTTCGGGATTATCGGGACAGCGATGTGTTTGACGTCCTGGTAAAGGTTGGTCCGCTTCGATCGCGCGGTTGGGGGGCGGCTCCCGATGCCTTGCTTACTGCGCCCCGGTTTACAACGATAGTGCAGGCTGTTTGGTCCGGCTGTGGCGACGAACCTGATTTTGGCTACGATCCAACGTCGCCTCCCGCCAGCCCGAGCGGGCTCGAAACCCAGCCCCGCCAAACGCGCGCTCAATCCGCCAATCGAGTCCAGTGGAACAAGCTGGTGACCCACTCCGGGGATGCTCCTTCCGGGCCGAGTTCAGCCGAACCCGACTCCGACGAACTCCAACTCTTCCGGGACCTGAACCAACCACGCGAGAAGCGCCACGCGACACTTTTGCAGATCGACGACGAAGAGGGCATACTCTACCCGCCGCATGCGCAGGTTCTTAGCTTCAATCCTTCCGAAGAAGGGAGGGACCCCCTGGATCGACGTGTGCCTGGCGAGACGCTGCTAGAAGGCATGTACCTGATTCGTACTGTAGTTGGGGACGTGGAGACTGACGGCCCGCAGTCGGCCGAAGGTCGTTACGCTCCGACCTGGAAGGCGAAATTGAACGCAGCGTATCGCCAGTACCCCAACGCTTTTGCGAGCCGTCTGCTCCTTGCTGGCCTCTACCTGATGAACATGCACGCTTGCATCAAGCATTGGTGCCGACCGACAACCACCGTCATTCACGCTCCGCAAAAAATGGCCCACTTCAAAATTCTTATCGAGGTGCTCGGCATCAATTTCGAGCAGGGCACGCCGCGTGCCGCTTACGGAGTGCCGTGGTGGCAGTACGCCTGGAATGAAATCCGCCGAACCCGGGGCGAGGCGATCCAGTCGGGTCTGCATGAGCAGGAGATTATCGAGGCCCAGGCGCTGACCATCCTCCGCGAACTTCTTCCCGAAATTCAGTCGAAGGCAACACAAGGCTCAGGATTCCATCTCCCTATCCCAGCCGGCAAAGAATTGAACGGAGCGTTCCTCTTTAACAGGGTGTCTGCGATTGAGGAAGGGTTCCTCGCTCCCGACACCGAACTGAAAGTGGTCTGCGACCTCCACTCTATCGAACAATGGCGCGATTGATCCCGTCATTCATGGATGATTCCACGCCCCAGGGTGAGCGGGACGTTTTCAACATGCTTTCCGCCGGACCGGACGACTGGGTCGCTCTCCACTCCCTCGACCTTGCCCCCTGGAACCGGGGTCTCAGAACCGAGTTGGACTTCTTGGTCGTAGTTCCGGAAACAGGAATGCTCTGCATCGAGGTCAAATCGCACGACAACATCAGCTTCGACGGAAGCCGCTGGTTCCCCGACACAATAAAGCGCTCGCCGTTCAAACAGGCCGCCGACGGTCGCCACACCTTCTACCGCCGGCTTGCGGAGATCGTACCCAAATTCAAACGCATCCCGGTACTGCACTGTTGTATATTCCCGCGTGCTCCGTTCGATTTGCCGCGCAACCTGTCGGTCCAGGAGTGGGAATTAATGGACAGTCGCACTTTCCGGTCGTTCGGCACGGCTCTCAACTTCTGCGCCGACCTGGACCGGCGCATGAAGCGAAGTGTCGCGGCGGACGCCAACCTTCTGCCTCTTGCCGGACGGCTTTCGGCCTCCGACATCGACCAGATTCTGAATTGCTGCCTGCCCGTCCAAAAGCGCCGTTCTTCGCCCCGGGAGGAACTTGACCGGCGCCAGGTGGAAGTTGAACGTCTCCTGCGGACCCAACAAAAACCCGTCCTGCAGCTCGCTTCCCTGAATGAGCGCTTAATCGTATCCGGCGGAGCCGGCACGGGAAAAACCCTGATCGCAATGGAGGTGGCCCGACGTGCCGCCGAAAAGGAACGGCGGGTCGCACTAGTCTGTTTTAATCATCTCGTTGGGGAGTGGATGCGGCGGGAGATGGAACGGACCCTCTCTGACAGGCCCAATCTGTTAACCGGACGCGCCATCCGAATCATGGCTGGAATGGCAGGACTCGAAATTCCCGCAGCCCCACCCCGTGAATTCTGGGAATCCACCCTCCCTGACCATTTGGAGCAACGCCTTGCCGACCCGGATTTTCGAGCTGCAGCCGTCTTCGATTACCTCGTTGTTGACGAGGCGCAGGACCTGCTGGCTCGGCCCCGCATTTGGGCGTGCCTCTCTAAATTCCTGGCCGGCGGATTCGAAAAGGGCGGGTTCGCGGCCTTCGGGGACCTCGACAACCAGGTACTCGCCGACCGAGAAGCAATGAGACAAAGCCTGACGGTGCTGGATTCCGTTGCCAAGCCGTGTCGTTGGCAGCTCACGGAGAACTGCCGGAACTACAGGATCGTAGGCGACACCGCCGTGAAGCTGAGCGGACTGGGCAACTCGGTTTACTCGGGCTACATGCGAACAGGCGGCAGCGTGCAGAATTACGATATCTGCTTTTACGAGCACGAGAGGGCTCAGCTCAACAAGATTTCTGAATGGGTTCGGGATTTCCAGACCAAGGGTTACAAACCTTCAGAAATCACTCTCCTTTCCTTCCGGTCAGGTGAATCAAGCGCCGCCAAGCGGCTCAGAAATGAGGGGCTTAAGCTGCGACCTGCATGGAACAGCGGCGATTCTACGAGTTACGCCTCCGTTCACGCCTTCAAGGGACTGGAGAACAAAGCTGTCATATTGACAGACATTTTCTTGACAGACCGGAACTTTGACCGCCATCTGTTCTACACAGGGATGACTCGCGCAACCGAATCGGTGCGCATTCTTTGCGACAGGGCCTGCCAGACCACCCTGGTTGGATGGCTTACGGAAGGAAACGACGAATGACCGAAAGATCTCAATTGATCGAATGGATCCGGGGCGAACTCGTCGGGCCCTCGCGCCCGCTCGCCGAACCGGAGTTGGCCGTCTTTCTTGCGGATAAATTCTCGGACACCGTCGCGCTCCGGCGCGGCCCTCTCGCATGGCGGCCAACCCCGGACTCAGCCCTCCAGGAAGTCCTCTACTACGAACGGGAGTCCCCGCATCGAAAATACGGCATGGGTCTGCTCCACCCCGCAGCCGTCCCCGCCGCCAATCCTCCACCCGACCAGGCGGCACTTCAAGCAACCGACACGATAGGCGCGGAACCAAGTGCGGACGAGTCCCCTGATGGTCGGCCCCCAGAAGAGGGCGAGAACGACAACGACGATTCAACCACTGATCCGGCACCATCCGGCGATCCGGCCGATGACTTCGAAGTCACAAGCCCGGACGTGCGCCATCCCTCGACCATCGGAATCTCTTTCTGCGTACAGCTAAACGAGCGCGGTTCAATTACGGTCCAGATACCCCAGGCACGGAGCCTGTTCTGGCAACCAGAAGGCACTCCGCCCTTCCAGCTTAACGGTCGGTATGAATCGGGTGCCAGGGAATGGAACGAAGAAAACGGAACGCCAAGGAACGCCCCTGTTTGGCGGCGTCTGAACGCGGTTTTGCCGGATACGCAGGTAATCTTTGCTCGCTCCGAACTGGTCAACGGACGGCCTATCCGAAAGGACGTCACCATGCCGCCGGCCTCGCCGATCGCCCTCCGAGTCGAGGTTTTCCCCCGTACGGTCCAGGGTCGCGAAAACCTGTGGCTGTTGACCGTTGTGCTTCGGAACTCAACCGATGCCGCGCAGGTACAAAACGCGCGCGAATCGGTCCTATACCAGACGTTTTTCGAGGTGAAGGTGTTGGAGGGCCGCTTCGAAAAATATCCAGAGAGTCGGCGTCCCTTTAACCAGCTCGACTTCGACGAACAATCGCTGGCTCTCCTCTACCGGGAATCCGCAAGCTGGGGGATTGGCCATGGATGCGCCGCAGGGTGGGATGCCGACCCCAACCAGGCGCCTGTAGCCCTGTACGCTGACATCATGCCCGCCGTTGAACTCCCAAGCATGACCCCCGAAATCAAGATCGACGGTGCTGAAGTAAGACTCTCGATGCGTGCCCTCGCAAATCTGCCGGAGGACGGGACCGGCCAAGCGTGGCAGTCGCTCGAAAGCCTCGCTCAAGGATACGCCGCCTGGATACAGGAGAAGAGACAGACTGTGACCGGCCTCAACGCTGACTTGGCGGCCGTAGCCAGTCGGCACCTCGACTCCTGTGCCGCCTGCCTCGGGAGAATCAACGCAGGCATCAACTTGTTGCGCAACGACACCCGTGTTCGCCGCTCCTTCAGACTCGCGAATCTGGCGATGCTCTTGCAGCAAATTGCCACAAAACAAATGGCCCGGCGCCCTCTGGCGTGGAATCCCTCACTCGCCCTGGTTGCCCCGCAGGGAGACTACCGGTCGCCATGGTCCATCTACCGTGCTGGAACCGAAGACCTGACGAGGCTTGGCTCATGGCGCGCGTTCCAAATCGCTTTCCTGCTAATGTCGCTGGACGGCGCTCGGGATGGTGGATCCACCGACCGGGAAATAGTGGACTTGGTCTGGTTCCCCACCGGCGGCGGAAAGACGGAGGCTTATTTGGCAGTAATGGCCTTCTACATGTTTCACGAACGCCTCCTGATGCAGCAAGGCGCAGGCGGACCGAGGCGCGACGGCACAAATGCTCTAATGAGGTACACCCTCAGAATGCTCACAACACAGCAGTTCCAGCGGGCTGCGAGCCTGATATGCGCCATGGAATTCCTGCGCCGCAACGCGCCAGAGTTGAACCTCGGAAACATCCCCGGACAGCGGTTCTCTGTCGGCCTATGGATTGGCAGCGACGGCTCGCCAAACAAAATAGACGGTCCCGACGGTGCCAGAAACCGCGTGGCGGCCTTCCGAAGAGGCGATCTGGACGGCAACCCTCTGGTGCTGACGGAATGCCCGTGGTGCCGATCCCAGATTGGAAGGTACGAAGGCGCAAAACCCCAGGCAATTCCTCGCAACCAGTGGAATGCTGCGAGGACCAGAGGCATAACGGAAGTGGCTGGACAAGGCCCCCTGATGCACTGCCCGGACAGCAACTGCTCGTTTGGAAAACAGGACTTTTCCGAGTGGCTCCCGGTGGAAGTCATCGACGAGCGCCTTTACCAATATCCCCCGTCCCTCGTCATCGCCACTGCGGACAAACTTGCCATGATAGCGTACCGCCCCGATGCGCGTGCGCTCTTCGGGAAGCGCATGGTTGGCTCCAACCTCCATCAGGACGCGTTTCCCCCCGGACTCATCATTCAGGACGAATTGCACCTCATCTCCGGCCCGCTCGGCACGCTGTACGGTCTGTACGAAGCAATCTTCGAGCGCCTCTCCTCAGTTCAACTGGAGGGCGCTTGGGTAAAGCCGAAGCTCATCGCCTCCACCGCGACGATTCGCGGCGCGGCAGAGCAAGTCATGTCCGTTTACGCCCGCTCCCGGACCCAGTTGTTCCCAAGTCCGGGCCTGCTCATGGGTGACTCGTTTTTTGGCACGTACGCGCGAGACAACGCTGGCAAATTGCGGGACGGCCGGCTTTATCTCGGCATTCACGCGAACGACTACGGGTCCGTTCTCACAACCCAGGTGCGTGCCTTCGCCTCCGCGCTCTTCCGACCGTTCCGATTTCAGCCGGACCGTCGCGACCCCTGGTGGACGCTCCTCGCTTTCTACAACAGCATCCGCGAACTCAGCGGTGCTAAAACCCTGTTCGATTCCGATATTCGTTCCCGGTTGAAATTCATGTTCAACAGGGAAGGATTTGCTCCCAACGACAGGCGCAACCTTCGCATCGTCGAGGAACTCACGGCCCGACTCTCCCAGGCTGAGATCGTCGCCATGATGGACAGCCTGTCGGTGCCCTACTCCTCCTCCCCCAACGCCCCGGTTTTCGATGCCTGCCTGGCGTCCAACATTATCGAGGTCGGGGTGGACATTGACCGCCTATCGCTCATGGGTGTCGCCGGCCAACCGAAAACGACGGCAACCTACATTCAGGTAACCGGCCGTGTTGGGCGCCGATGGTGGGAACGCGCTGGCCTCATCCTTATGCTGTACAACCCATCCAAGAGCCGAGACCGCTCCCACTTCGAGCAGTTCCACAGCTACCATCGCCGATTGTACGAACGCGTCGAACCCACAACCGCGACACCGTTCGCTATATCCGCACTTCAGCGAGGCCTGCCCGGCGCCCTGCTTGCCTGGGCCCGAGTGCAGAGCTCTGCCCCGGTCCAGGACGCCGCCGCCTACGCTGGCTTTCTACAAGACGCCTACGAGCTGCTCAGGAACCGCTGCCAGACTGTCCAAATCCCGGAGGATCGGCCTCGGTCGTTAGCCGAGCTGGAGCGCCTTCGCGACGAACTCGACTGGAAGTGGGACCAAAATCCCCAGGAATGGGAAACATACCCGCCGAACGTGAATGTTCA
>JBEKMW010000050.1:0-31110 GCA_049523455.1 Verrucomicrobiota bacterium
CAGCGAAGCCGCCAGGCCACTGAGCAGGTAAAACGCCAGGTATTTCAACGGTCCCATCGCGTCTTCGATTTCCGGGCCAAATGCCCAGAAGAACACCATGTTGCCTATAATGTGCAACCAACCGGCGTGCATGAACATCGCCGTCAGGATGGTGATCCAGTGGTGGCCTGCGACAATACTGGTGGGAATCTCCGACCACTGCATTACAAATGCGTCACCGCCCACCAGTTCCATCACAAAAACAACCACGTTCACGACGATGATTGCCGTGGTGACGACGGGGAAACTTCCGGGCCGTCGCGATTCGTCCGATAATGGAATTATGCCTCCCACGCTATGGTTTCCTCCATTTCTCCAGACGTGCGTCCGCTTACGTAATGGCCTTCGTGGTCTGGTCGGCAAGGATCAAAGTTTTATCATCGCCCGGACTGTTCTCCAATGCCTCTTTCACGACACTGCCGCTCACCGTCTCCTGCTTTAGCAGTTGCTGGGCCAACGTCTTCAGGGCCGGGTGATGCTTTCTTAACAATTCCTGGGCACGCTGGTATTGCTCGGTCACGAAACGCTGGACTTCGCCGTCGATCACTTGACGAGTCTCTGGACTGATCTGGCTGTTGTCCTCGACCGTTCCCCCCAGGTATTGGAGCTGTTGACCTGCGTAGCGCACCGAGCCGAGCTTATCGCTCATGCCATATTCGGTGACCATGCGGCGGGCCAGCTCGGTCGCTCGCATAATGTCGTCGCTGGCCCCGGTGCTGATAGTCGCGAACTCCACGATTTCGGCGGCCCGCCCGCCCAACATAACGGCGATCCGGTCCTGCAGTTCATCGATCGTGAGCAGATAGCAGTCTTCGGTTGGCATTTGCATGGTGTAACCCAACGCGCCACGGCTGTGCGGGACGATGCTGATTTTGCTGACCGGTTCGCCATGCGGCACCAGCCCGGCCACCAGTGCATGGCCAGACTCGTGGTATGCAACCGTGGTTCGTTCCTGCTCGTTCATCACCCGGCTCTTTTTCTCGGAACCCGCAATCACCCGTTCGATCGCAGCCTCGAAATCATTCAATTCGACTGCCGCGGCCTTGTGCCGGGCAGCGAGTAGTGCCGCCTCATTCATGGCATTCGCCAGGTCAGCGCCGCTGAAACCAGCCGTCATCCGAGCCGCCCGCTCCAGGTCGAAGTCTTCCGCCAGTTTCACGTTCTTGCTATGAATTCTCAGGATTTCCACCCGGCCAATGAGATCCGGATTGCCAATGGCAATCTGGCGGTCAAAGCGGCCCGCGCGCAGAAGTGCCGGGTCAAGCACCTCCGGACGGTTGGTGGCAGCCATGATAATCACCGGGGCGCTGGCGTCGGTTTTGAAGCCATCAATCTCGGCCAGCAACTGGTTGAGGGTCTGCTCGCGCTCGTCGTTGCTGCCCAGGCGCATCACGCCTCCCCGGCTCTGACCAATGGCATCAATCTCGTCAATGAAAACGATCGCCGGAGCCGCCTTGCGCGCCTGCTCAAACAGGTCGCGCACGCGTGCGGCACCCACGCCAACGAACATTTCGACAAACTCGGAGCCACTGGTCTCGAAGAACGCGACCTGGGCCTCGCCCGCCGTTGCTTTGGCCAGCAGCGTCTTGCCGGTGCCCGGGGGCCCCACGATCAACACGCCCTTGGGGATATGTCCGCCGAGTTGAGCGAATTGCTCCGGCGCTTTCAAAAACTGGATGATCTCCCGGAGTTCGGCAATGGCTTCATCCGCCCCGCCCACGTCTTTGTATGTGACGGTAACGTCCTCGGGCTTGACCTCGATCGCTTTGCTCTTGCCGACCCCAAAGATGCCTCCCAGTCCCCCGCCGGCGGCCTCGCCTGCCCACCGGTAGGCCAGATACCAGAAACCACCGAGCAGCGCGAGCGGCAGAAGATTCAGCAATACGCCCCCCAAGGGGTTCGGTGGGCGCTCGAATTGGTAAGTGACATTTGCATTTTGCAACTCTTCGATCAACTTGGGGTCGCCGGCAGGCGCAGGCACGGTATTGAATGGGACGGCCGCAGGAGATCCGCCCGGTTTTGGGTTTTTCATCTCACCAGCGATGACCCTTTCGCCGATGGTTGCGTTTACGATTTGCGCATTCGCCAGCTTTTTCTTGAACTCATTGTAAGGAATCTCTGTGCTCCGGGTCAGAGGCGCTATGACGAATAGTTGGAATAGCCACAGGACAATCAGGCTCGTGATCAAGTAGCTGATGCCGAAACGAAACTGACGCCGACCTTGCTCCTGGCGCTTCTTTTCATCGCCGAGGTTGTGCTTGCCTTGTGACGATTCAGCTTCCTTCATTGCCCGCTCCCCTGGGTGCTCACATTCATACATTCAGCGTATTGCATCATCAGTCCCCAACCAATGTCTGCATGACTGATGATTCCCATTACCTTGTGGTTCTGGAGCACCGGCAATTGCTTGACGCGGCGGGCCGTCATTATCGCTCCAGCCTCAAGCGCCTCAAGATCGGGGGGCACAAAGATGACGTTCTTGGTCATGATCTCGTCAACCGGAACACTTACGATGTTGCTAAAGCGATCTTCCATTGACTCGGGAGAGGTAAGGTACTCTTCATGTTCCATCAATTCCTTCTGAGTTGGTAGCAATTTGCGACTTAGATCAGAGTAGGTAACAATGCCTGTCAGCCTCCCGCCGTCATCCACGACCAGAACATCATTCAGACGGTAGCGGAGCATGAGCCGCAGGACCTCGCGCAACGGCGTCTTGGGGCCCACTGTAATGACTTTCGGATCCATCAATTCAAGGACTTTCATAATGAGCTTCTACGGCACCCACCCCGGGCGCCGGTCGTTCAATGTCAGGCAACTTGCCTCATGGCATCTTGGGAGCCACAAGAACTTGGCCAGGCGGAGTGTGCACTCCGGGTCATCCCACCACTGGCCGTCCACAACAAAACCGTAGCGATGGTCTTCGGATGCAAGCTCCACACTTGCCTTCCGTGTTCCGCCCGCTCGCTTTTGCATGGGGATTGGCTTCTCCTGCCACCGCAAGAAGTCACCGGCCAACGTCACACTCATCGCGCCGGGAGCGGCGATGGAGAAGATTTGTTTTTGTGCATTTGCATCTCTGCGTGCCATGGAATTACCTTTCTCTTTGTCGTTTACCCTCGTTTTCCAACCCTGTTGCAGTGAGGCTCATTCGTTAAGGCCCCAGTGGCAGTAAGGATCAATGTCTTCCAGAACATTATGAGGTGCAAGAGATGACGGCGTTATGCCTGGCGGACTTTGCTTCGCGCGCGCGTCTTCGACAACTCGCGAAGGCATGAACCCGCTGAATAACTCCACCGCGCCTTGCCTCGTGGCTTGCTGCAATCGTAAAAGCGTATCCCTTACCGAATCCATTTCCCGCTTGTCGTCATCAAACAAGACGCCCAGCGCGCACTCTTTATCGCCACGCTGGTTGACCCAAGCCGTTAGCCAGCTTTCAATTGCGGATCCCAGACCGCGATCGCCGTGCAGCGACATTACGATCACTTCAGCCCTGACGGCAGCAAGCACAGCCTGATCGTAGAATTCCTGGGTGCTGAACAAGCCGAGTTTCCAGAGTGTCCAGTGAAGATCGGTGTTAATTCTTCTGGAATCCAGCATCTCGTCCAAATACTGAAAACACCGAAAGGCCCGGAAACCGGTGCCCATATCCTCGTACACCAGCATTACATCGGCTCGCGCAGGTGGATTGTCAGATTGGCCTTTATTTAATGCTCGTGTCATAGTTGTCGTTCCGTCTGTGGTTTCAGTCATGGGTCTTGCTGCGGTTCACGCGTCTCCTGCCGAAAGCCTCTTTGCCACGTGACGCGCGGCCAGAGAAATCATCAATCGGGCAATTCCGCTGAACAGTATACTGACACCCACCAGTATGCCGATCATCCACATGGTGCTGGCTGGCCATGTCAGCCAGATCATGATTGCAAGAATGAGGGTGATTATCCCATCCACCAGCAGCCAACCCGACCCCGGCAACGGGCGAAGCAGGAATGCCAGAATGAACTCCAGCACTGATTCCAAAAACAGGTACACGGCCAGCACGACCGTCAATGACACGAGACCTGCCGTGGGATGCAGCAACAGGTAACCGCCTGCGACGATATAGATGATACCCAGCAATATTCCCCACAAAAGCCTGCCGCTGCTACGGCGCGTGTGCCAAGCGTACACCATATGGGCGACGCCACAAAAAACCAGTAACCACCCTACCAATATTGTTACGGCAATACCGGAGGCCCGCGGCAAGATGATCGCCAGGGCGCCCGCCACGATCATTAGCACACTCACAACGACCGACCATCCCAATTCGCGACTGATTTCTCTGTTTGCGCTCATATTGATTTGCCTTTCATCGCTGCCTTTCGATCACCAATTCCTTCATCAGCGTCACCGCGAGCTCATCATCGCCACCGCTGGCTTGGCGGCCCCCAAATTATGTTCATCCAGGTTGGCTGGTTTCGTTGTCTTGAGGATATCTTTGGCGTGGGCAACTTCGGCGACCGTGCCGTGGGCCACGACGAGATACTTGTTCGCCTTGATAGCGGTTTCGTACCTCAAAACGCTGTCCTTCGGTATGCCGAGGCTATACAGGGCGGCTCCCAGAGCGCTCAAGCCGCCGACCACCACCGCACTCTCCAGCGCGGCCACAATTGAGGACGCCAGCGGCCCGGCCACAAGTAGCGGACCGATGCCAGGCACCCAAAAGAACGCCGCACCAAACAGCAACCCCCACAATCCGCCCCATAATGCGCCCATCTTCCCCCAATACTTCATTCGGTCTCCCGCATTGTAGTAGCCAACCACCTGGTCGTCCGTGTGATAGTCTTTGCCGACAACCGAGAGTTTCTTCATGTCGAAGCCTCCCCGCTGGAGTTCCTTCACGGCCGCTTCGGCCTCGGGGTGGGTGTTATAAACCGCGATGACCGCTTTCGGGTCTGATATGAATCGGCCGGTTTTCAAGGTTGTTGTCATAATCCTTGCTCCGTTTTTGTTTTTTGCGCTGTGTTGCCTGTTAATTGTTCTCCATATTTCAGCGATAAATCTAGCAGCACATCCGTGGTGGGTTCCATAATCACTTGGTATTGGAACCTCCATACTTCATGTTCCAGACTCGACCTCGTACTGTCCAAAAAGTCCAATTCGTCGCCAAATGAGGGGATTGGGGATTGGTCTGCCTTGGTCGGACCTGGAAGTTTCCGGCACTGGCCACTCGGTCTGGAGACTGGCATCATGGAGCGGTGAATCCGTTTACCTTTCTGCTCATCTGTCTGTCTTTTGGCCTGCTCGATCCATGCCCAAGGCCACGACCAGGCATTCCTTGCGAAAGTATTGTCCGTCAATTAACAGTGCCACCAGATGGGCGGGCACTGGGCGTTGCAGGAGCTTCTGCAACTCGGCGACAGTCACCGCTTTCCATTGCCGACGGACGCTGGATTTATCAATGCCCTATCTTCGGCGATTTCCACAGATGAAACCGGGTCAAGCTCGCTGGTCGATTCGTCATAGAAGATCAATTGCGGTTCCACGACCAGGGCCCGCGCTATGGCCACCCGCTTCTTCATGCCACCGGCCAGCCAGGTCTGTCCCGGTGGGGCGAGGCTACTGACGAGCCATTCCGGTGGGGCAAATCTGCCGGGCAGCCGTTTTCCTGCAGACAATACATTGGAATCTTCGCGCGCCGCGCAGATTTGTCGGAGCGCAGCTTGCCTGCCGAGCCATAGCTTCCTGAGCGACGGCCGGTCTCAAGCCGCAGCACGGCCGGGTGCAAATTGGAGGCAGTAGCGCGGCTGGCCGTGTTTGCCAGCGCTGTGGGTTGGGACAATCCGCGCTCCCGGTTGCGGCTTCGCCGCTGCGCAAAATCAGTATTACGAAAGGCAAAAATCGTATGAATATTTGGTTGCGTCGCCGGCGAACATCGCCGATGATGGGGGCGTGCATAATTCAGGCGGGTTCTCTGGCTGGCGCGCTGCCGGCGGTTCGCCCGGCAGGCCACTTCCAGGCCCGTCGGCGCATTTTCTATGTCGGCACTGATCCTCTCATTGCGCGACGCCGTCTTTCCCTTCATTCCGGCTCCGGCCTGTCTGAAGGGCCGCATCGCCTCCCTCTATGCCTTGCTCGTGGGCGTTAACGCCCTGGCGTGGCTCTGGGCGTTGATGGCTTTTCGCCACCATCCCGTCCTGCTGGGCACCGCGTTCCTCGCCTACACCTTCGGCCTGCGCCATGCCGTGGACGCCGACCACATCGCCGCCATTGACAACGTCACGCGCAAATTGATGCAGCAGGGCAAACAGCCCGTCGGCGTGGGTTTCTTTTTCTCGCTCGGCCATTCCACCATCGTCTTCGGTTTGTCCGTGGTCATCGCGCTCACTTCCGTGGCCATCAAGGGCCGGTTCCAGGCGTTCGAATCCATCGGCGGCATCATCGGCACTGCGGTTTCCGCCTTCTTCCTCTTGGCCATCGCCTTCGCCAATTTCATCATACTCCTCTCGGTTTATCGCACCTTTCAACGCGTCAAAGCCGGCGGCGCCTTCGACGATGAAGACCTCAACCTCATCCTCGCCCGGCGCGGGTTTTTTGGGCGTCTCTTCCGCAATTTGTTCCGCCTCATTGATCATAGCTGGCAAATGTATCTGGTCGGCTTTCTCTTCGGCCTCGGCTTCGACACCGCCACGGAAGTGGGCCTGCTCGGCATTTCCGCCACCGAAGCCACCCGCGGCCTGCCCATCTGGTCCATCCTCGTCTTCCCCACCCTGTTCATGGCCGGCATGGCCCTGGTGGATTCCACCGACAGCATCCTCATGCTGGGCGCCTATGGTTGGGCGTTCCTCAAGCCCATCCGCAAGCTGTATTACAACCTCACCATCACCTTTGTCTCCGTCCTGGTGGCCTTGCTCATTGGCGGCATCGAAGTGCTCGGCCTCATCGGCGATCAATTGAAAGTCCACGGCCCGCTCTGGAGCCTGATTGCTTCGTTGAACGACAATTTTGGCCTCGTCGGCTTTGCCATCATCGGCGTCTTCGTCGCCAGTTGGGCCGTCTCCCTCCTCCTCTACCGCCTCAATCGCTACGACGAGATCAAAGTAACCACGGAGTGAACCCCACTCGGAGGGACGAGCTCCGCGAGTCCCCATCATTGGATGATTCGCCGGAAGCGACGCGCCACGCGCTCCCCCTTTCTGCCCGGATGTTAGCAGCGCCGCCAGTCAGTCCTTTCATACAAGTCAATGCAACGCCTCCGGATCGCCTGCAATAACGGCTTGCAAGGTGAACACTGAAGCATCATAAAATCGACTGTGAACGTGATCCAGAAGTCAATCCGGTTGATTTGCTCAATCGCAACTTTCGTCTTTTCGTTCGTGGCTTGGGCTTCCTACGCCCAAGATATTTCATCAGAAGCAGGAGGGGATTTTAAGTGGTTTAACGGCCTTGGTTTTCCCGATGTGAAGGATTGCCCCTATGTGCGGATTGCAACCGGACGATTGAATGAGTGGGCCGATGAGCCGGAAAATCAGTACATCAACGGTTTCCTGTTGATGACGAACGGCCCGAGGTTCCGGGTGCTCACCCTCGACTTGGCGGATGAAACGTTCACCAATGCCATAGACGGGACAAATGAATATAAGCGAGTTGGCTTCGGAAGGTTGGATCTGCAACAGGCTGCCGACTCCGTCATTCAATCGCTGCGAAACCTGCCGGCCAAAGACGATGAAAGCGCGGCATTCGAGGAAATAAAGGCCAGGTTCGGTAAACCTTTGACGGTGCAAGCGGAAAACTTCGTGCTGGGATGGGCATGCTGGCGGCATGGGCTGGAAGCACAGGCTGAGCAATTGTATGAGCAGGCCCAGAAACTGCCGGTGCGCCGGCAAGCAGACGAGACTACGAACTCTTTTCGTGTGTCAATTGAGAAGAACCTAGCCTACACGATGATGTGGCATGCCGTGGTATGCTTTGGTGCCCCCTCCATCTCCCGCCCGCAACTGCTGGCGATGTTCAATTCCATCGTCACCAATTACCCGGACAGCGAGTATCACGAACGAGCCGTGCAGACGGCCGAAATGCTGCGGAAGATGATTGCGAAGGATGAAGCACATGCCAAAATCGCAATAACCAATCTGGATCAATTGCCGGTTGAACAGCGAGTGCAGGAATTGATTTTTCGCCTGCGAGATCAGAATGGTCATCAATGGTCACAGCCCGGCTTCTGCGACATTTTCCGTAATGACTTGCGGAGGAATAATACCAATACACCCGCCCACCAATTGGTGCGATTGGGTTATGCGGCTGTTCCACAACTGATTACCGCGTTGGATGATCCGACCCTTACCCGCTCGGTGGGTTACTGGCGGGATTTCACGTTTTCTCATACCGTCCTGACGGTTGGCGATTGTGCCGCTGACATCCTGCAACGCATTACTGGAAAATCGTTTTTTGTTCCCACTTCCACCTTCAGCTACATGTCCAAGGACCAGAAGGCAGCCGAGACCCGCAAGGCCGCCGAAGCTTGGTGGGCCGAATTCCAACAAAAGGGTGAAAAACAGATGCTGATTGAAGCAGTTAGCTCGCCAACCGAGGACGCTCCCGCTCAAGCCGACATGCTCTGTCGGCGCTATCCGGATGCCGCCGTTCAAACCCTTGAACGTGGAATACAGGCCACCACCAATGATTGGATTAGGCCACAACTGGTTCAACGGTTCGCGTTTATCGAAGACCCGCGAGTCGTCGCTTTCCTAAATAACGAGATGACTGATTCACCCGTGCTCAAGTCGCGCGTTGGGGCCACATCGCAGCTCCAACGGCTAAGAAAGGGTGACCCAACTGCAGCCATGATCCAGGAATGGCAGGAACTCAAGGCGCGGAGTTTCAATTCAGGCGATGCTGAAGAACGGGTGCTTGAGTTCTTGGTCAACGCTGATTCACCAGCAGCGATCAGAGGGCTTGGCAGCGGAATCCGACAGTCACCGGTGGCGACACGGCTGGATGTAGTGGAGGCCGTCGGCGGCCAGTCGTATTGGTTCTACACGGGATCAACCAATTCGCCTGCAACTTGGGCGGCCATCGAGGAACTATTGGTACATGAATTGGAAGACACGGAGACCGAGATGGGATTTAGCGGCTCCATAAACGGCAAAGATTACGACGACCTGCGTGTTTGCGACATGGCCGGTAGACTTCTTGCCGAACACTGGACCAACCGATATGCCTTTGACCTCTCGGCGTCACTTAAAGTTCGTGATCGCCAGTGCATCCAGTGCATCAACATCTGGCGACAGGCGCATGCCTTGCCTCTGTTGCCACCTCCGCGGGAACCTTCCGTCCACGTCAAACCCGCAGAGGCCACCATAGTGACGGACATTAAATGGGAAAACGGGGGCGTAAAGCCAAGTGATGAATTTGCCAGGACCATCGCTGCGCTTAAGAACAAACCGCTGGATGCTTCCCAGATTGTAAGTCTGCTGGCACATTACGCCACCACCCCCGAACCACAAACTGCCGGCCTCCAATTCACAGCCATCAAGGACGAGGACTTGACTGGCGTGAGACTGCTAATCCGGCTACTCCCGGGCCGTCAGTTGACAAATTCAGAGTATTACAGAGTGAACGAGTGGGTGACGCTGGGTCGAAGAAGCCTGTTCCGCAGCGGAGGAGCCGTAGTCAGTGATTATTTCGGCACGACCGACGGATCAAGTGGTCTTCCCGATGCCGTAAATCAGGCACTGGCCGGCAAACCTGAAACTCCATTTGAGATTGCAGTGCAGATTCGATCTGGCAATTCCCCATAGCAAACCTGCGCCTAAAGGAATTTTTCATACGTTGACGCCAGTTGGATGCTCGGGATGTTCGATGTTTCCGCCTTCTGCATTCATTACGCCTCACCCAAAGGCGTGACCCGCTTCACGGGAAAACTTGCAATCCTTTGGCGCGGAGACAAAATCCCGCAAGCATTTCCCCTTGGACCGTGGGCAAACAACTAAATGGAAATTATCGAATGAAATCAACGGCCTTGAAACCCCCGACCGTGGCGTTGGGCCTGATGGTCTTCGTCGCTTGGGGCGCCACGTCGTGTGTGACGCAGTCTGAAACCGAGTCGGCCGGCTCCGCCTCTGGGCACGCCGGGTATGCCCTTCGGAACCTGGTGCAATACGCCAACCCCCTCTGCGGCACTGCCGCGGACGGCGACCTCTTCCCCGGCGCGGTGGCGCCCTTTGGGATGATCCAATGGAGTCCGGACACCGGCTCCGGCCAGCATTGCGGCGGCTACCAATATGAAAACCCCGTCATCAGCGGGTTCAGCCTGGATCACCTCAGCGGCGCGGGTTGCACTTACGGCGAAGATTTCTCGTTCATGCCCATCCTGGGCGCGGTGACCGCTTCGCCCAACACCAGTCGCACTGCGTTCCAAACCACGTTCTCACACGACCGCGAGACGGCCAAGCCCGGCTCTTACGCGGTCACGCTGGACAACGGCATCCAGGTGGAATTGACGGCGACCGAGCGGACCGGGTTCGGCCGGTTCACCTACCCGGCGGGCAATACCCCCACGATGGTGATCAATGCCGCCAGCGCCGTGGGCGGCCTCAAACTCTGTGGCATTGAAACCCATCCTGCCCAACGGGAAATCACAGGCTGGGCGCTCGGTGGCCATATGTGCGACGGCCCCGACGAAATCACGACCTACTTCTGCGCCGTCTTCGACCAGCCTTTTGCCGGCTATGGCACTTGGAACGGTGCCACGTTGCAGAGCGGCGGCACCAACGGCGGGGGAACCGCCGCTGGGGTGTACGTGACCTTCAATCCATCGGCGAACCGTACCGTGCTGGCCAAGGTCGGAATTTCCTATGTGAGCGTGGCCAACGCCCGGAAAAATTTGGAGGCCGAGAGTCCCCTGTCGGCCTGGTCATCGAAAAGTTTCGACCAGGCGGTCGCGGCGGCCGGCCGCACTTGGAATGGGTATCTCAACCGCATTCAAGTCAGCGGCGGCACCCCGGCGCAGTTGGATACGTTCTACACCATGCTCTACCATGCCCTGCTCGCCCCCACGATTTGTTCGGATGTCAACGGCGAGTTTATGGGTTATGACGGCCAGGTTCATCGTACCACGGACCACCGCGTCCAGTACGCCAATATCTCGGGCTGGGACAACTACCGGAGCGAGTTCCAGTTGCTGGCCATGCTGTTTCCGCAGCGCGCCGGCGACATGGCGCAATCGCTGCTCATGGATTATCAGCAAGGCGGCGCCTTCCCGCGTGAGGCCATGCCCGGCGGAGAAAGCGCTGCCATGATCGGGGATGCGGCCCCCGCCGTCATCGCCGATTTCTACGCCTTCGGCGCCACCAACTTTGACACCAGCGTCGCGCTGGCCGGTTTGGTCCGGGCCGCCACGGATCCCTCGGTCTTTGCCCCGCGAACCGCCATCTTTGAACGCGACGGCCTGGCCGATTACCTTAAACTGGGTTATGTGCCGGAAGAAATCGGCGGCTATGGCAACGTTTGCATCACCTTGGAATTCAACTCCGCCGATTTTGCCTTGTCGCAATTCGCCCAGGCATTGGGCGATCAAACCGACAGCGCCCTCCTGCTGCACCATGCGCAGAACTGGAAAAATCTTTTCAACCCGGCCACCGGCTACCTCCAGATGCGCCGCCGGGATGGTTCCTGGGCGCCGCTCTTCAAAGACAGCATCCTCAGTTATGATGGCTGTGATGCCTACGCCGAAGGCACCGCCGCACAGTATGTCTGGATGGTGCCCTTCAACCTGCACGATCTGGCGGCGATGATGGGCGGCCCGCAGGCGGCTGGTTCGCGCTTGGACCACTTTTTTACCCAATTGAACGCCGGCACCTTTTCCGTGTACGCCTATTTGGGCGACGAACATTGCATCGAGACGCCCTGGGAGTACTGCTTTTGGGGACAACCGTACCAAACCCAAAAAGTGGTGCGCCAGGCGATTACCCAACTCTATTCCGCCGCCCCGCACGGCTACCCCGGCAATGACGACCTGGGCGCCATGTCGGCGTGTTATATTTTCGGCGCCCTCGGCCTGTATCCGGAACTGCCGGGTTGCGGTGTGCTCGTGCTGGGCAGTCCTTTGTTCCCCAAGGCCGTCCTCCACTTGGAAAATGGCGATCTCACCATCCTGGGCCGCGGCGCCGCCGCCGCCGCGCCTTACGTCCAAAGCCTCACCCTGAACGGCCAGACGTGGAACAAGCCGTGGATACGCTTTTCGGACATTGCGCGGGGTGGCAGCCTCATTTACACGCTGGGCACTGCGCCAGACACCAACTGGGGTTGCAACCCGCTCGACGCCCCGCCATCTTTTGGCGGCCAACCCAGCCAAGTAGCGCCCACGCCTCCGCCTGCTTCGGTGCCGGTCGCAGCCACCCAATTCACCGGCACTCCCAAGGCCATCCGCATTGCTGCCGGCGCCGACAAGCCTTATACCGATTCCCAAGGAAACCTTTGGCAGGTGGATCAGGGGTTTGCGGACGGATTTGTGGATCGCCGCAGTCAAGACACGCCCATTGCCAACTCACCAGACCCGGAGCTTTACCGGACCGAACATTACGGCATGACTTCATTTTCCCAACCCGCTCCCAACGGCAGATACACCGTGAAACTGTTTTTTGCCGAAACTTACGAAGACATCACCGCGCCCGGACAACGCGTCTTTTCCTTCGCTGTGGGGGGGCATGAATTCAACGATTTTGACTTGTATGCCCAAGCCGGTGGCCCGCGGCGCGCCTGCGTTGTAACCGCGGATGATGTGAACGTGACCAACGGCGAACTCGACATCACCTTCAAGGCCGCGGTGCAAAGTTCCAAAGTCAACGGAATCGAAATCATTCCCGCCCCGTAACGGCCGCCCGATTTTTGCCAGAGTCCGCGCCCGCCGGCCCCATTGGCCCCTCCGGTACTGCTCATTAATTGCCAGCAAAGACGATTCCATTTGCACTTGGGGCGCAAATCGGAAATTGTAAAACGCGAATGGGCACGGTTGCCATCACGTCCTCACACTGGATCGGTTTCATCTCCTGCGTCCTGTTGTTCCTGGCGCTGGACCTGGGTTGGTTTCACCGGCGGGCGCGCGAGGTTAAAATCCCGGAGGCCGCCGCTTGGAGTGTGTTTTGGTTTCTTCTGGCGATGGCCTTCGCCGCCGCCCTGGCATATTGGCGCACGCGCGAAGAGGCCATCCAATTCACCACCGGCTATCTCATCGAGCTCTCCCTGTCGCTCGACAACCTCCTCGTCATCACGCTTATTTTCGCCTGGTTCCAAGTCCCCGTGAAGTTCCAGCATCGCCTGTTGTTCTGGGGCATTTTGGGCGCGCTGGTCATGCGCGGCGCCATGATCGGCGCCGGCGCCGAATTGATCAACCAGTTCGACTGGGTGCTCTATCTCTTCGGTGCCTTCCTCGTGTTTGCCGGCGTCCGCATGTTGCGGTCCGGCGAGGACACCTTGAATCCGGAAAGAAACCTCGTCCTGCGGCTGGCGCGAAAATACTTCACTGTATCGCCTGAACTGGACGGCCAGAAACTCTTCACCCGCATTGACCGCGGCTTCGCGCTGACCCCGCTGGCGCTGGCGCTCCTGCTCATCGAAACCACCGACTTGCTGTTCGCCGTGGACTCCATTCCGGCGGTTTTTTCCATCACCCGCAACGCCTTCATCGTTTTTACTTCCAACATCATGGCTATTCTTTGCCTGCGCTCGATGTATTTTTTGCTGGTTGGCGCCCTGGGCAGCTTTCGCTATCTCAAAGTCGGGTTGTCGGTCGTGCTCGCCTTCATCGGTGTCAAAATGCTGCTCGACCCACATGACCGGCCGCCGCAGTGGTTCCAGGTCCAAATCCCGACCAGTGTCTCATTGATGATGGTGGCCGCGATTCTGGCGATTTCAGTCGCGTTGTCGCTCACCGCCGATCAGCGGGACAAAAAGAAATCTTTTTAATCCCTGCCAGCGGCGTAAGTTGCGGTCAAACAAAATGAAATTCCGCTGGTCCCTTGCGCCTCCGCAGCCGCTGCTCGCCGGCCAATTGGCGTCGCCTCTCAAAATATCGCCCTTGCTCGCGCAATGCCTGCTCAATCGCGGATTCAGCGAACCCGGCGCCATTCAAAAGTTTTTGCAACCGCGCCTCCGATATCTCGCCGATCCGTTTCTCCTGCCCGACATGACGGTGGCCGTTGACCGCCTGTTCCGCGCCCGGGAACGCGCCGAGCCGCTGGTCATTTTCGGCGATTACGACGTGGACGGCGTAACGTCCACGGCCCTGTTGTTGGAAGTTTTGCGGCCGCTCGGCTGGCGGGTTGATTTTTATCTGCCGAACCGCCTCGACGAAGGCTACGGCTTGAGCCCCGACGCCGCCGAAAATTGTCTGAAACAATTTCCGGCCGCGTTGCTGCTGGCGGTGGATTGCGGCTCAACCGCCGTAACCACCGTCGCTTCCTTGCGGGCACGCGGGGTTGACGTGATGGTCTTCGATCATCACCAGGTTTCCCAGCCCGCACCCGAGGCCGTGGCCTTGGTGAATCCGCAAGTTGCGTTCGGAGTTCCGCTTTCAGGCGGAAGGTCCCATGAACCGCCTGAAGAGGGGACTCCCAACTTTACCGAACTTTGCTCGGTTGGCCTGGCGTTCAAGTTCGCCCATGCCATCCTCAAACGCGGCCGCGCCACCGGCTTGCCGGGGGCTGCGGAATTTGATTTGAAACCGCTGCTGGACTTGGTGGCACTGGGAACGATTGCCGACCTGGCGCCGCTTACCGGCGAAAACCGCATTCTCGTCTCCGCCGGCTTGGAGTGGCTCAATAAAACGCAGCGCCCCGGCCTGGTAGCCCTGAAAAAAGTCGCCGCCTCGCCCGCACCCATCGGCACCTACGAAGTGGGTTTCCAGCTCGCCCCGCGGCTCAACGCCGCGGGACGGCTTGAAACCGCTGAGGAAGCGTTGCAATTGCTGCTCGCGCCCGATTTGGCCACAGCCTTGCCGCTAGCGCACAGGTTGGACGCCCGCAATCGCGAGCGGCAAAAAATCGAGCGCACCATGGCGGAGGAGGTCATCGGCGCGGTGAAGGCGCGGTTCAATCCCCAAACCGACTACGTCATCGTCGAAGGCCGTTTGCTTTGGCACGTCGGCGTGGTCGGCATCGTGGCCTCACGAGTGGTGCAGCAGTTTCACCGGCCTGCGATCATCATCGGCGGCGAAGGCGCCGAATGGCGGGGCTCGGGGCGGAGCATCGCCGGCTTTGACCTGGCCGCCGCGTTGTGCGAGTGCCACGATTTGTTGCTGCGCCATGGAGGCCATGCGCTGGCGGCGGGCTTAAGCCTCCCGGCGGAAAAAGTCGAACCGCTGCGCCAACGCCTGAACGAACTGGCGCGGCGGGCGTTGAAGCCGGAAGACTTGCAGCCTTCGCTGCGCCTGGACGCCGAAGTGGGCCTGGACGAAATGAACCTGGAAGCGCTCACCGCCCTCGCCCGTTTGCAACCAAGCGGCCAGGGAAATCCGCACGTCCATTTCTGCGCCCGCCATCTGGCCCACCAGCGGCCGCTCCAGCGCCTGGGCGCGGAAAAACAGCACGTGAAAATGTGGGTGACCGACGCGGCGACGACCTTGGAAGCCCTCTGGTGGAACGCCGGCGACAAATCACTGCCCGTGGGGAAATTTGACCTGGCGTTCGCCCCGCAAATCAACCAATTCAACGGCAGCCGCTCCGTGCAATTGAAGGTCCTGGATTGGCAGCCCGCGGCTGCCTGAAAACGTGGCACAGTCCCAATTTGAGGAGCGCGGCATTCATGCCGCTTCACCGGCCAAAGCACTTCACCCCTGGAATCGGGCTGACTCCCGCGCTTGACTGCAAATTCGGACACTACCGGCAACATTGCGCGCTTGCTCCGACAACCTGGACCCGGCAACCTGCAACCGATGAATAGCGCGATTCTCGTGGCCGCCGGCCAGGGCGCCCGCATGGGCGGCGGGGTGGACAAACTCTTTCTCAGCGTGGCCGGCCGCCCCTTGGTCGCGCACACCTGGCAGCGCTTCAACGACGCCCCGTGCATTGACGAAATCGTGCTGGTGGTGCGCAAAGGGCGGGCACCGGCGTTCGCGAAGCTGGCGGCCGAATTCAAATTTCAAAAGCCGTTCCGCCTCGTCGCCGGAGGCACCGAGCGCCAGGATTCCGTCTGGAACGGCTTGGACGCGCTTTCTGCTGCCGCAGAAATCGTCGTCGTTCAAGACGCGGCGCGGCCCTGCACCACGGATGAGTTGATTGCGGCCACGGTCAAAGCCGCCGGCGAAATCGGCGCCGCCGTCGCGGCCCAGCCGGTGACCGACACCATCAAGGAGTCGGCCGACGGCCGGTTCGTGGAACGCACGCTCGACCGGTCGCGACTGTGGTCGGTGCAGACGCCACAGACGTTTCGGGTGAAGGTCATTCGCCGGGCGCTGGAGGAGGCGCGCCGACGCAAGTTGATCCTCACCGACGACACCGCGGCATGTGAATTGATCGGCCAGCCGGTCCGGCTCATTTCATCCGTTGCGCCCAATCCCAAAGTGACCGTTCCGGGCGACGTGCCGTTCGTGGTCTCGTTGTTGCAGCACAGCGGGGCCGGAAGCTGCGCTTGAAGTGGCAATCGGCACGGAGCATTCCATGACAATTCCTCCAGCGATTTTTGGGCCCGGCGTTCGCGCGCTCAATCCAGATTCTTCCCGCTAACCGGATCCAGGGGAACCGCCTTGAGGTAATCCGGAACCAAATCCGCTGCGCCGGCGGGCGGCTTGCCCTTTTCCAGTTGGTAAGCGCGCGCGGCCAAATCAACGGTCAATTGCCGTTCCTTCAATACCCGATTCTCGAACTTGGTCCCTGCCCTTTGTTCAGCGGGAATCAGCATCTTGCGCGACATCAATCGAACGAGCTCGTTCCTCAAGCCGGGAAAAGTCCGGTGCGACCAATCATTCTCCTGTTGCATGACCTCACTCCAGCTCTGCCGGTGCGAATCCAGGTTTTCCAAAGCCGCCGCGGTTTGCCGGCACGTGCTTGCGTCAAGCTGGCCGGCGAGGTGTTGCAGCCCGGCGCTGCCGATGGCTTCGCTGGCGGTGCCCACCAATTGATCAATCATTACCCCGCCGCGCGCCGCCTCGTTGCCCAATCGCATGGCGTCGAGATAGGATTTGGCCGCGTCGTTCGGATGGCCGGCCATTTCCGCGAGCCGCCCTTCCGCCGCCAGCCCCAGCGCCAATCGCTTGATCGCGGCAAGCTGGTTGAGATGGCTCGACATGTACGTCTCCGAGAACTCCAGCGGCACCCGGCAGGAGTTGCTCAAGCCGGCACGACCCACCTGCAGCGCCGCGGCGTTCGTGGCCACGAAGCCCTCGAGTTGTTGCGGGTCCATCTCGCTGTAGTCGGTTGAATTGTCTGCAATCATCTGGCCGGCCTTCACCAATTCGTCGTAACCATTCGGATTGGGCAAAGGCGGGAGGGGTGGCAGCGGCGCTGCGGTCATGAAAATGAGGCAGCCCAGAAACACCACGAAGGGCAAGGCGAGAATGAAAAGCACGATAAACCAGTTGCGGGTCTTCTTCGTCATGGGTGGCAGCTTTGCAAAAACGGGAGGAGTGGTGGTTACGAGGGAGCCGCGGCAAAGAGTTCGGCTATGACCATTTGAAACTCCGGGATCAGTTTTTCCGCGAGCACGTCGCCGCCGGCCAGAATGCCCTTCAACTGCAGGCCGAACTCCATGCAGTGATATACCTCCACGTTGTCATAACGCGGATCCACCATCCACAGCCGTGGCACGCGGACATGTTCGTAAATTTCCTTCTTGATGACCGTGTCGGTGCGGTGATCGTCCCGGCTGATCACTTCCACCGCGAGGAGCAATTTGCCGCCGGGGGCGGCCAGCAGCGCCAGGTCCGGACACAGCAGGGTGGAATGGGAAACGCGAACGCGCGTGCGCGGGGCGAGCAGTTGGGTGGCAGCCAGATTGGCCACGCTGGCTTTCATGCTCTGGTGCAGCCGCCGGCAAATCAACTCGTGACGCGGGTCCGGCGCCGAACGCGGCTGCGACGCCCCCTCCAGAATTTCCTCATACGGCTGGCTCACCGCGCCAGCAAACCAATGATCGCCCCGTCCGGCAAGCGCTCTTTTGCAAAAATCCAGCCTAAGGCTTTCCCCTAGCGGCCTAGTGCATCACACCACAATACAATCAGGCAGGACACCAATTGTAGTTTGCCAATGTCTTTGCTTAAATTGTTTCCATGCAAACAATATTTGGCAAGCAGGTTTCCAATCGCACCGTTTCGGACGCCGCCGCCACGGCGGGGACCGGTACTTTTGCCGCCACGAACGGCAACGGCAACCGCGCACTCGTGGACGCGCTGGTGGGCTCGCGCGTGTATCGGGAATACGAGCGCGCCTTCAGCGAAATGACCGGCCTCCCGGTGGCGCTGCAGCCGGTGGAAACCTGGCAGTTGCCCCATCACGCCAAGCGGAACGAGAACCCATTCTGCGCCCTGATGTCACAGAAAAGCCGCGCTTGTGCCGCGTGTTTACAGGTGCAGGAGCGGCTTTGCGCCAAAGCAACCCGCGACCCCCTGACGGTTACTTGCGCCGCCGGCCTGTCCGATACGGCCGTGCCGGTGCGGTTGAGCGACCGGCTGATCGGCTACCTCCAAACCGGGCAAATGTTCCGCAAAAAACCGACCGAAGCGCAGTTCGAACGCACCGTCAAATTAACGGAAAAATGGGGTCTGGACGTAAGCCACGAGACGCTCCGCAAGGCCTTTTTTGCCGGCAAGGTGGTGGCTCCCAAACAGTACGAATCTACGGTCAAATTATTGACCATTTTTGCCCAGCACTTGGCCATATTGAGCAATCAGGTCTTCATTCAGCAGGAGAATGCCGAGCCGCCGGTCATCAAGCGCGCCCGCGAATACATCCACGACCACCAAGCCGAAGAGCTTTCGCTGCATCAGGTCGCCAAGGCGGTCAATATGAGCACCTTCTATTTCTGCAAAATGTTCAAGAAGGTCACCGGTATCAATTTCACCGATTACGTCGCCCGCGTGCGCATCGAAAAATCGAAAAACCTCCTCCTCAACCCGAATTTGCGCGTGAGTGAAATCGCGTTCGAAGTCGGGTTCCAGTCGCTCACCCACTTTAACCGCGTCTTCAAGAAGCTGCTCGGCCAATCACCCACCGATTACCGGGCGCAACTGCTCACGCATTGATCGCTGGCCAGGGGCGCATGCGCCAGCCTTGCCATCCCGACGGCCGATTTGAGATTGGCAGCGGCGCGGGTTTTTCCGATAGTTACTTCGGCCTTGAAATGAAGGACTACCGGAACATGTCCAAAGCCGAACTCCTCGCGTGGATCGCGCAATTCAAGTCCCGACAAGCCACGCGGTCGAAGGCGCAGCGGCAACACGCGGCTTCCCAGTTGCGTGACCGGGAGGAACGCTTGCGCGCGATCCTGGAGACGGCGGTCGAAGGCATCATCACGATTGACGAACGCGGCACCATCGAGTCCTTCAATCCGGCGGCGGAAAGGATTTTTGGCTATCGGGCGCGCGAGGTCATCGGCAAAAACGTCCGCCTCCTCATGCCCTCGCCGGACCGCGAGGCGCACGATTCCTACCTCGCCAATTATCTCCGCACCGGGCGCGCCCGCATCATCGGCATTGGCCGCGAAGTGAGCGGACGGCGGAAGGACGGCACGGTTTTCCCCATGGATCTGTCCGTGAGCGAAGTGCGACTGGCGGACCAGCGTCTGTTCACCGGCTTCATCCGCGACATCACCGAGCGCCGTCGTGCCGAGGACGCCCTGCGGTATAATGCCGCGCTGGTGGAATCGTCGGACGACGCCATCGTGGGCAAGACTTTGGAGGGTTACGTGACCAGTTGGAACCGGGGCGCCGAATCCATCTTTGGTTACACGCAGGACGAGATGCTGGGCAAGCACATCTCCATCCTGATCCCGCCGGACCGCCTGGCCGAGGAACCTGGGATTCTGGAAAAAATCCGGCGTGGCGAATCGGTTGACCATTTCGAAACCCTCCGGCAGCGCAAGGATGGCCGGCTGATTGACGTTTCGGTGACCATCTCGCCGATTCGCGACGCCGCCGGCCGGATCATCGGCGCCTCGAAGGTGGCCCGCGACATCAGCGAACGCAAACGGCTGGAGCGCGAGGTCTTGGAAATCAGCGACCGCGAGCAGCGCCGCATCGGCCACGATTTGCACGACGGCCTGTGCCAGCAACTCGCCGCTGTCGAATTGATGAGCGAAGTTTTGGGAAAGAAGATGCAGTTGCAATCCCCGGACGCCGCCCGGCGCGCGGATGAAATCGCGCACAGCGTCCGCGACGCCATCGGCCAGACGCGCTCGCTGGCGCGCGGCCTTTCGCCTGTCACGCTGGAATCCGAAGGGCTGGTTTCCGCCCTCCACGAACTGGCCGTAAACACCGAAAAATCATTCAACGTCCAGTGCCGTCTCGATGGCGATCGCGGGGTTTCGGTGCCGCGGCACTCCGTGGCCACGCACCTGTTTCGTCTGGCGCAGGAAGCCGTGTTCAACGCCATCAAGCACGGCAAGGCCCGGGAGATTTGCATCCAACTCAAGACGGATCCCGACCGCATCTATCTGGCGATAACCGACAACGGGCGCGGCTTCCCGGCCCGCATGCCGAAAAACAAAGGCATGGGCTTGCGCATCATGCGCTTTCGCGCCGGCATGATCGGCGGCACGTTGACGCTCGAACGGAGCGCCGCCGGCGGCGCCAGCGTCATCTGCTCGGCCCCCAATCCGCCCCCCGCAACCTGAAATCAGCCATGGCCGCCAAACACAAATCCGACCGCAAACGCATCTTCATCGTGGACGATCACCCCATGATGCGGCACGGGCTGGCCCAATTGATTGACAGCGAGCCCGACCTCACGGTGTGCGCCGAGGCGGACAGCGCCGGCCAGGCGCTCGACGCGGTGGCACGGCAGAAGTTCGACCTCGTGCTGCTCGACATTTCTTTGCCTGACAAGAACGGGCTGGAGCTGATCAAGGACCTTCAGGTCCTGAAGCCCGGCCTGCCCGTCCTCGTCGTCTCCATGCACGATGAATTGCTTTACGCCGAGCGGGTCCTGCGCGCCGGCGGACGCGGCTACATCATGAAACAGGAAGGCGGCAGGAAATTTCTGCAGGCCATCCGCCAGGTGCTCGATGGCCAGGTGTACGTGAGCGATAAAATGTCCGCCCGCATTTTGGAGAACATTTCGGGTCGGCGGCGGGATTTAGCGTCCCCGGTCCAACGCCTGAGCGATCGCGAGTTTGAGGTTTTTCAACTCATTGGCCAGGGCAAGGGCACTCGCGACATCGCCCAGAGCCTGCGCCTGAGCGTCAAGACCATCGCAGTCCACCGCGTCAACATCAAGCGCAAGCTCAACCTGAAAACGGCCAACGACCTCGTCAGCCATGCCATTCGATGGGTGGAAGTTGAGGGCAAGCGGTAATTCGTTCGATTTTACCCTTTAATTTCGATGTTGCCCGGATTTGCGGGGTGCTATTATTCGGACACATGGCATTCATTCAGGATTTTTGAATTGCGCCCCGCAAAAAAGGGGAAGCCTTTAACAAACCTTGGCGAGTGCGCCGCCGCAAAAGCGAGGATTTTTCCCGCAACGATAATTTATGTTGGAGATGCTTTTATATCCCAAGGCCGTGGCCGTCATCGGGGCGTCGCGGACGCCCGGCAAGGTTGGATACGACGTGCTGGCCAATCTCGTGAACGACGGGTTCAAGGGCGCCATCGTGCCCGTCAACCCCGCCGCCACGGAGATTTTTGGCCTCAGATGCTACCGATCAGTCACCGACTACGAGGGCAAGATTGACCTCAGTATCATTGTCGTGGCCGGCAAATACGTCAAGGACGCCCTCCTTGATTCCATCAAGGCCGGAGCCAAATCCGTTATCGTCATTACCGCCGGGTTCAAGGAAACGGGCGCGGCGGGGGCCGCGGCGGAAGCCGAATTGGTGGGGATTTGCCGGAACGCCGGCGTGCGGATGGTGGGGCCGAATTGCCTGGGCGTGCTTAATGCGGACAACCACATGAACGCGTCGTTCGGGCCACCCGCGCCACCAGCCGGAAAGATATCCGTGATCTCCCAGTCCGGCGCGCTCTGCGTGGCCATCCTTGACTGGGCCGCCAACCAGAAGCTTGGCCTCAACAAAGTCATCAGTTTCGGCAACAAGGCCGACCTCAACGAAGTGGATTTCATCCAGGCGCTCGCGGCCGACCCCGAAACGAAAGTCATCGCGGGCTATCTGGAAAGCATCAAGGAAGGCAACAAGTTTCTGCGCATCGCCGAACAGGCGGCCTCCATCAAGCCGGTCGTCATTTTAAAGGTCGGCATCACTCAAGCCGGCGCCAAAGCCGCCTCGTCGCATACCGGCAGCCTGGCCGGCGCGGACATCGCTTACGGCGCCGCGTTTAAGCGCGCGGGCGTGATTCGCGCCGAGAATTTTGAGGCGCTGTTCGACTATTCGACCGCCTTTGCCATGCAACCGCTGCCCAATGGTGAGCGCATGGCGATTATCACCAACGCCGGCGGACCGGGCATCATGGCCGCGGACACCGCCGAGACTTTGGGGTTGAAAATGCCCCCGCCGGGCAGCGCCAGCGACGCGAAGCTGCGTGCTTTTCTGCCGGCATCGGCGGCGTTTGGCAATCCGGTGGACGTGATTGGCGATGCCGACCCCGACCGTTACGCCAAAGCGTTTGAAGTGTTGCAGGAGGATGAAAACATTGACGCCATCGTCGTAGTCGTTACGCCTCAGAGCATGACGCGCCCGCTGGAACTGGCGGAGAAGCTGGCCGCGGCGCATCGCGGCAAGAAGCCGGTGCTGGCCACGTTCATGGGCGGCACCGCAGTGGCCGCCGCCAAGGAAAAACTCATGGCGGTGGGCATTCCGAATTATCCCTCGCCCGACCGGGCCGTGACCGCCCTGCGCGCGATGTGCGATTACGCGGCGTGGCGCCGCCGGCCCGCCCGCGTGGTGACGCGCTTTCCAGTCAACCATCGCCGGGTGGACCGCATTCTCAACCTGCAAAAACGGTTGGGTGCACAGCAAGTGGGCGAAGTGGAGGCGAAGGAAATCCTGCGGGCCTACGACTTCAACGTGCTGGGCGGCCAGCTCGCCCGCACGGGTGACGAGGCGGTGGAAATCGCCGAACGTCTCGGTTACCCGGTGGTATTGAAAATCTCCTCGCCTGATATCATCCACAAATCCGATTTCGGCGGCGTGCGCATCAATCTGGCCAACGCCGAGCAGGTGCGCGACGCGTTCGATTTGATGATGGTGCGCATCCAGCGCCGCGCGCCCAATGCCCGGCTCCGCGGCGCCTACGTTGAAAAAATGGGCCAGCGCGGCCGCGAGGTGATTCTGGGCATGACCCGCGACCCGCAATTCGGTCCCATGCTGATGTTCGGGTTGGGCGGTATTTTTGTGGAAGTGATGAAGGACGTGACCTTCCACCTGGCGCCCATCACCGCAGAGGAAGCCATGCAGATGTTGAAAGGCACCCGCTCCTATGCGTTGCTGCAAGGCGCGCGCGGCCAGGCGCCGGTAGACCTGGACGCCATTGCCGGAGCGCTCCAGCGCATCAGCCAGCTCGCCACGGATTATCCGCAGATTAAAGAACTGGACATCAATCCGTTCATCGTCGGGCCGGTGGGTGTGCAGGCCTACGTGGCGGATGCCCGGATGACGCTGAAGGACCCTGAAGGACAATGAGTAGATTTCAAGCACGCCGCTTTTGAAGTATGCAAGACAAACCCGTTTCCTACGATCCGAACTGGCAAGAGACCTGCCGGTCGCAATTGCTCACCCCGACTGAGGCGGTAAGGCGCATCCGGCCCGGCCAGCGCATCTTTATTGGCACCGGCACGGCCGAGCCGCTCGAACTGGTCAGCGCCCTCAGCAAACGCGCCGCCGAATTGCCGGACACTGAAATCGTCCACATGCTCACGTTTGGCGATGCGCCCTACGCGCACCGCGAACTGGCGCAGTTCTTCCGCGTCAACAGTTTTTTCATCGCCGAAAACGTGCGCGATATCATCCAGGAAGGGCTTGGCGACTACACCCCGATTCACCTCTCGGACCTGCCGCACCTGTTCGACAGCGGAAAATTGCCGCTCGACGTGGCGCTCATCCAGGTCACCCCGCCCGACCAGTATGGCATGTGCAGCTTCGGCGTATCGGTGGACATCGTGAAGAGCGCCGCCGAAAACGCCTCGCTGGTCATCGCCCAGGTCAATCCCAACATGCCGCGGACGCTGGGCGACTGCTTCATCCAGGTGAACGACATTGACGTGCTGGTGCCTTCCACTGCGCCAATCCTCGAAGTGCCACTGCCTGAGGTTACCGAGACCACCCGGCAGATTGCCGAATACATCGCGGCGCTGGTGGAGGACGGCGCGACGATTGAATTCGGCATCGGGCGGATTCCGCAGGCCATGTTCGGTTTTTTGAAGGGAAAGAAAGACCTCGGCGTCCACACCGAAATGGTCACCGACAACCTGATCGAGTTGATCGAATGCGGCGCCGTCACCGGCAGCCGCAAGACGATTGATCGCGGCAAAATCGTGGCCAGCTTCTGCCTCGGTTCGAAGAAGATTTACGATTACGTGGACAACAACCCGTTGTTCGCCTTTCACCCCACCGAATACGTCAACGACCCGGCTATTATCCG
The DNA here is from genome assembly GCA_049523455.1 of Verrucomicrobiota bacterium. Taxonomy (GTDB): domain Bacteria; phylum Verrucomicrobiota; class Verrucomicrobiia; order Limisphaerales; family UBA11358; genus UBA11358. The sequence goes on from JBEKMW010000050.1 coordinate 24,755, forward strand.
CCAGCAGTACAAGATGGTGGCCGTGAACACGGCGCTGGAAATTGACCTCACCGGCCAGGTATGCGCCGATTCCATCGGCTCGAAGTTCTTTTCCGGTGTCGGCGGGCAGGTGGATTTCAACCGGGGCGCGACCAAATCGCGCGGCGGCAAAGCCATCATCGCGCTGCCTTCCACCGCCAAGGGCGGCGCCGTCTCCCGCATCGTCGCGCAATTGAGCCCCGGCGCCGGAGTGGTTACCACCCGCGCCGGCGTGCAATACGTCGTGACCGAATACGGCGTGGCCTATCTCCACGGCAAGTGCATCCAGGAACGCGCGCTGGCGCTCATCAGCGTGGCCCATCCGAAATTCCGCGCCGACCTGCTGCGCGAAGCCATTGCCGCCAAGTACCTTTCCGCCGAGATGAGCGACAAGGGAGACAAGATCCTGGTCGGACCCAAGGAACTGCGCACCACTTACCTGCTCAATGACGGCACCCAAATGAACTTTCGCCCGATTCATCCCACGGATGAGCCGAGGATGCGCGACCTGTTCTACAAGCTGTCCGAGGCCACGATGTATTACCGGTTCATGAGCCATTCGCAGCGCATCTCGCGGCACCAGATCCAGGACTTCGTCTATATTGACCACCGCAACGATGTGACCATCGTCGGCACCCTGCCGGTGGCCTCGGGCGAGGAAATCATCGCCGTGGGCAGCTATTACCTCGACCCGAAGACGAACCTGGCCGAGGTCGCGTTCGTGGTGGGCGACGACTGGCAAAACCACGGCATCGGCACGTTCCTCCTGAAGCAACTCATGCGCATTGCGCGGCGCAACGGCATCCGCGGCTTCACCGCCGAGGTCCTCACCGAAAACAAGCCCATGATGGCGGTCCTCGGCAAGTCCAACTGCAAAGTCAGCAGCAAATTGACCGGCAACGTCTATAGCTACGAGATGGATTTTGAGTAGGCCCCAAGCCCGGAATGAGGTCAGAAAACGGCAGCGCCTCAAGTGAGCGCTGCCGATCGTGGTCGAACCCGACTCTATGCATTACCTCCTTGGTATGCTGGGCACGGAATAGATTGCCTCACGCGGGTGTCGAAGCCATGTCGCCACGGTGAACTTTGCGTGACATACGCGGAGACACATTCGGCTGGTTACCTACAACGAGCGCCGCACTGATGCCACTTGACCGGCCAGGACAATCCGCCGTGTGCAGCGGCCAAAACCCGCGCCCCGCCGCCTCATTTCGCCAGGGCGACGAAGTTCCCCAGCAGTTGCAGGCCTACGCGCTGGCTCTTCTCAGGATGGAATTGCGTGGCGAACACGTTGTCGCGCCACACGGATGACGCGAACACGTCGCCATATTCCGTTCGCGTGGCCACGATGCCGGCGTCCACCGGCTGCGGATAGAAGCTGTGGACGAAATAGACGTAGCTGCCGCTGGTCACGCCGCGGAACAGAGGGCATTGGGGTTGCACCAACTCAAGCTGGTTCCAGCCAATTTGCGGGATCTTCAGTCCGTGCTTTTCCGAAAAGCGGATGACGCGGCCCTGGAAGACTCCCAGTCCGGCGGCGCAGGAGTTGAATTCCTCGCTCCTCTCGAAGAGCGCCTGGTAGCCGACGCAGATGCCCAGAAAGGGTTTGCCGGATTGGATGAACCCGCGCGCGGCCTCGAGCAACCCTTGCTTGCGCATGGCGTTGATGCAGTCGTCGAAGGCGCCAACGCCTGGCAGAACCATGGCCCGGGCGTCGCCAATCTGGTCGGGCGTTTGCGCGATGCGCACGTCGGCGCCGGCCTTGAGCAGGGCCTTGTGGACGCTGCGCAGGTTGCCGGAGCCGTAATCAAGCAGAGCAATCACGGCCCAAGGTTATGCCGGGAACGGGCCGCTGGCAACCGGAGAGGAACGACAGCCGAAAATTGCCTTCCCGTCCATTGACCTGTCGCCGGTTGTATGACTGCGGAAAAACGAATTGCGCGACGGGGGGAGGGTACAATCAACGTGGGTAATAGGGTTGAATAGTGTTGAGGAGTGTTGAAATCAACGGGTGACAGCGTTTTATTCCAGAGGTTGCAGGGGGAGAGTTTGTCGGGAATTACGAATGACGAATGACGAATGACGAATCGGAAGACCACGAAGTGGGACAGGAGGGTGAGCAAAGCGTCGAGGTGGCGGTCGCCCGGGACGGCCTCGGGCCAGGGTTCGATGGGGGCAAAGTCCGGCAGGAGACCGAGGTCAGGCGCGGCGAAGGCAGAAGGATGGGAGTCGTTGGCATTACCGCAGGGGGCGGGGGCAGGGTTCATAATACAAGTTGGTTGAGCGTTCATGATTTCGCCGCGCCGGGCGTGACGCTGCGTGACGCCACCGGCCGCGAGCGACGGGCTGGATCCGCTCCTCGTTGGCTGGCTTCTGACTGGTGGCATCGTTCAATTGCACGCTTAATCAGTCTGCCACCAGCGCGACCGGGCGTCAAGTACAATTATCAAAGATTGGTAAAATAATCAAATGTTGATAAAACGATCAGAATAATGATGAATCCGTGAAGCCGCGGCGGAAAAGCGCGAATGGGGAACGCCTGAAAAATGGGCCTCACTCAACCAATTACCATTTAACGATTTAACCGTCACGCTTCACCTTTCACTCATTTAACCATTTAACTGATTCAACGCCTCCCGCCGCCTTCGGCCTCCATTTGTCACGGCTTGTCACAGCTTTGTCACGGCTTTGTCACGGCTCCAAACTCACGAAAGGCCCGTCTTTATTGACTTGTCACGGTGTCACGGCTCCAGGGGGGTAAATACACCCTCCCCCTGAACTACCGAACAGTCACGAGACGACGGCGCGCACGGACCCCGACATCCGATGTCGGGGGGAGTGACGGGCCCTACCGAAATCAGGGCAATAAAGGGCAATAAAGGGCGCTAAAGGTCGCGACAGGATACTCACCATGAACCGAAACATCCAACATCCAACATCCAATGAAAGCAAAGAGCCCTCACCTCACCTCACCCTGACCCTCTCCCCTCCCATCCGAGTTAATACCCTCACCCTGTCCCTCTCCCATCAGAATGGGCGAGGGAATAGGAGAGGGAACCGGCCTTCGCTCGGAGCTTCGGCCCGGCAGGCAGCCGGCGGGCGCAACGGGTGGCTCGGAAGACTGGCAGCTTGCGACGGGTTCAGAGGGTTTACGAACCACCCGTTCGCGCGGACGTGGCTGTCCGCGCTCCGGGCGTCGCAGGTTGGAAACCTGCGATACAGCAGACTGGAAGTCTGCGCTACAATGCGAGACGCCTGATCAGCTTCGGTTTTCGGGCTAAACGGCGGGGCCTGGCTTCATTTGGCCGGAGGGGCGTTGGTGAAGAAATCCGCCGGCGGCAACAGGTCCTCAAAGCTCCGGATGGGATGCAGCGGCAGCAGCAAGAGATCGGGCAGGAGCGGGGTGACGGGCTTGGCCTGGGGACGATCCAGGGTGCCGGTCACGCGGTATTCAAACAATTTGCTCACCGGCCACAGCAGGCCGCTGACCAGGTGGCCGAATATCCAGGTGTTGCGCAGCAATTGCGCCGTGACCCGCGCGTTCACGTTGCCGTGCAAATCCACCGTGCCGGTGTAGTCCAGCCGCATCATCGTAGTGCGGATCCAGAGGGAATCGGAACGAATCACGCCGTTGGTGATCACAAAGTCGGCTTGCGCCTCCGTCGCGCGGCTGTAGCCCCAGTTCGGCGATAGCTTGTTCAACGCCGGCGACAAGACGCCGAAGATCGGGATGTCCCACAGCAATCCGTCGCGCAGCGTGGCGTGGCCGAAGCCGTCCGGTATCCGCCAATCGCGGGTGTCGGCGCGCGTCAACACCAGCGTGCCGCTCAAGGCGCCTTCGAGATGGTTGGTGCGGGTGGAAAAATCCGAGGCGAGCAGGTGCAGGTCGGCGTTGGTAATGGTGGCGGCCAGAAAATAATCCGCGCCGGGGTGCGGCACACTAAAGTCGAAGCTGGCGAAACCGGCGCCCTGCCCGCCGTAAAACGCCGCCGTGACGTTGGTGAGGATGAGGGTCTGGCCCAGCCAATGGACCTGGCCGGCGACGTGTGGTGAATGCAGGTTCAGCCACACAAATGGGCCGCCGTCCACGTCGAAAACCAAATCCGCGTCCGTGCTGCCGCGCAAGGGCGCGTAGCCGTTGACGCGCGCATTCGGCGGGCGCAGGAAACGATACGGCGCGAGCGCGCGGTCGGTGTCCGGCCCGATGGCATGCGCGACCGCCTGCGGATCGGCGGTGCTGAAACCATTGGTGAAATAAACGCGCTGCGCGTTGAAATCCACCGTGATGCGATCGGCGGTCATTTGCCCTTCGGTGCGCCGCAGGCTGGGCTGCCAGCAATCAAGGACCCGGTTAGTATAGACGGCACGGGTCTGGAAAGATTCCACGGCCTCACCGCGCACGGAAAAATTGGTGGCCCAGACGTTTCCCTGGATGCCCAGGGAGTCGAAATCGCCCCAACGCCCGCACACGTCCGCGTCCACCGCCGGGGGCACGGTGAGCGAAATGATTTCGAAGGCCCCGGCGGCGTTGGTGGGGAGGAGCGGGCGCAGGGCGTTCAGGTCCAAGGCGCCCTGAAGATGACACAGAAAATTGCCAGTGGCGTCACTCCCGAAGCACGACACTGCAAACGTTCCATTGGTCCGCGCCAGGACCAGATCAGGCACACGCCAGATGTAATTGGAGCGGGAGAAATGGGAGCGCACGGCATCAAAAGCGATGCCGGGCCACGCGACATTCGTGGCGGCGAATTCGCCAGCCAACCGGAGCGACTGCCGGGCGTCACGCCAGTCCGGCGCGCGGTTGGTCCACGGGGGCAGCACCAGCGAGCCGCCGGCCACCAGCGACGGCGGTTGCGGCCATGAAATCTGCGCCAGCCAATGGCGCGCCTCCTGGGGCAGCAACGCGGCGGTCGCGTGAAAGTCGAAGCACGCCCGGTTGGTAAACACGCATTCGCGGGTGGCAACGTTCAGTCGCGCCTGGCCCTCGAGCCCGCCGCCGACCAAGCCGGCCGAGAAATTGGTGACGGCCAATTCCGGTGCGAGCCAGGAACCGGCGCACGCCACGGAGTCGGCATTCAATTTTGTGGAACGAAATTGGGCCAGTCGCAGGGTCCAGCTTGCCCGATAGGGTTGCAGGCTGGCCCACCAGCCCCAATCACCCGAGGGGGAGTTGGATGCTGTTTGAAGGCCGGGAGCATCCGCGGCGGCGGCCAGGTCGGCGGCCAGACGAAGGTCGCGCGCGCCGCCCCACGGGGTTTGGACGGTGGGCGCATCAATATCGAGATGTGCCGCGGGCGACTTGGGATCACTCGCGAGCAAATGCAAATGCGCTTGGGCTTCGAATCGGCCACTGTCCAGCACCACCGAGAGATTGGTCAGGTTCAAGTCCGGCGCCAGCCAGGAACCGGCGCAAGCCAGCCGCCCGGCATTCAGTCGTTGGGAACGCAATTGCGCCAGCCGCAAAGTCCAGGTGAGGCGATAGGGCTGGAAGTTGGTCAACCAGCCCAAGGATGGTTGCGGGCCGATATTTGCAGGAGGAGGGGACAGATTCGCCGGGACGGCCAAATCGGCGGCCAATGAGACGTCACGGGCGCTTCCCCATGGTGTCTGCGCCATCGGCACGCTGGCGCCTAACCGGACGACAAACGAGTGGAGGTCGCGCGCGTCGCCATCCACCCTGAGGTTGAATCGCGCGCCGCCGGCGAGATGAAGCCGGTCGAGCAGTTCGGTAATGGCGCGCAGCGCGGCGGGCGGCTGAGGCGGACCGGGCGGTTGCGGCCCCTGAAAGATCTCCCAGTGGCGTATTTCGGGCCCGTGGGCGATTTCGCCGGCCAGGGCGAGCTTTATGCCGTCGCAATCGGCCTGAAAATGGTCGAGTGACCAGGTGTCGTTGGTTTGAAAGCGCAATTCGGCCTGGAGATTGGTCAAGGTGAGCGTGCTGACGGCCGTGGCGGGCCAAGTGAACCGGCCGCGGCGGAGCGCCAGCCCGCGCAGTTCCAGGCGGCGATGCCACAACGCCGCGTAGTCCAATTGCAATTGAACTTCGGCCGCCGAGAGCGTGGGATTTCCGGGCGCGGCGGCGTGGCCCACGACGACATTTTCGGCGACGAAACCCCTGACGAAATGGAGGCGCAAGCGGGTGAATTGCAATTCGATGCCCTGCGCGCGGAGGGTATTGACGAGCGGAGTTTTCAGGAAACCGGGGAGCCCGATGCGGTTGAACCACAGCAAGGCACAAACCAGAGCGAGCACCGCCAGCAGGATGGCGATGCGCAGCCAGCGGAATCCCACGCGACACTTCCGCCAGAAGCCGGACGAGAAAGGCATCACGGAACGTT
>JBEKMW010000051.1:0-30337 GCA_049523455.1 Verrucomicrobiota bacterium
AGTTCGCGTCGCCGCCGGTCGCCACGCGTAACGGACTCGCTCGCCCCCGCCCATAGGCGCGCCCCTGATGTCCAAAGAAGAATTACCCAAGAAATCACCCACAAATTGTGCTACAGACCCGATTTCAGTATGTCCATCCGTCTTGGCTGCTCCCTGCGCTCGAGCAAGCCCGACAAACACCGTCGCGACAAGCATTGCTATCCCGAATGCATAAATCATGACCTTAGTCTTCATAATAACTTAAAAATCTGCGCAAAGTCCATGGCATATTGAAACGTTGAGACCGGCAATTCCCGGGAAGCTGTCCATAATCGCATGACAACATAATTCGCAGTCCAACTCACCCGCAGCATATCCTGGATCTTGGGCTTCCTGCTTGGCGAAATCGTGACACTTGTTAGCAGCGTCCATCATATCACCGCAACCCTTCTTGGCGTCGGACGCCAATAACAAAACACGCACAATCTGAGCAGATTTACTCTTTTCTGCAAGAGAGGCCAAATTATCTGCCGCCTGCTTTAACAGATCTTTTACCGCATCTGGAACCTTATCCGTACAACACTTGGTGGAATTGTCGGGCGGTGTTAGCCCAAAAGAATCAATATGGTCAACCGGGTCATCATTTACGAAATCGTAGATATTCTCCCCATCCTGTGGTCTCCACACATCAATTCCCATCCGCACTAACCCGCTCTTCATAGCGGAGGCCAGCCTTGGATCAAGTGCCTGAAGCCAATCAAGTCCAGCTTGGATACGCTGTCTGAATCTATCTGCACAAGTCTTAGGTCTTTGAGCTAGCAGTTCGAACCCTGGTTCCCCCAATGGGTCTCTACTTGGCCACGTTCCAGTGCTTGGTTCGTAATAACGCTTGCCGTAGTAAAGCAGGTCAGATTCATCATCGTCATATTTGGTGGAGAACCGGAATGGATTGTTCCTGGCCATCGGCCCGGTTGAGCGGATGACCTCCCCGAAGGGGCCTTCGATGCAAGTCCGCGAGTTTGCGAGAAGCGGTTGAATTCCAGCAAGATGCGAAGCAAACCGGCGGCAGCAGGCTTTTCGGAAATAAGGCGCTGGGCGCCTACGCCTTGGCTGGAAATGCACTGTTTCCTGCTTCGATCTCACGTTCAAAATTGTGGCCGGAGTTTCCAGAATTGCCAGCTCAAAAACCTCCCACAACGTCCTTGGTTGACCGGATCCGCCGCCGCATGAAGCTATGGCGTGAGAGCCACCGCCACGGAGCCGGCGAGGCGGCCTGATCGCTAAAACTTTCGGAGTTGGCCGGTCAGTTTGCTGTAGGCGGGCTTTCTCATCCTTCGTAGCCGAGAAGCCATTCCAAGGTTTAAATTTCATTGGTACCATGGGTGCTACGGTCGCCGTGCAGGGTTCACTTTTATCCGCCAAGGCTGCCACAGACCCAAAATAATAACAACAACAGACAAGGGCTGAACGCTGCCAACAGAGAAAAGCCAACCAGCCAAGGATGGACGCGACCCGCTTGACGGTATGAAACCAGAAGAATAACTCCAAACAAGAGCATGATAAACGGAAAAAGAACAAATGTGGCCGTCCACAATAAACGACCTGAATTCATCTCCCAAAACCAACCGAAACACGAAATGTACCATAAGGCTGACAGAATAATGATTAAAATCGCCTGACTACGGACGCTGATGACAATAGGTCTTATCTTCATTTATACATCGAGCTCCAGTTCAATCAGAGAGAGACGCGGGCATTCATCTTCGATTTACTGATTCATGAGTATCGATCCATCTGCAACAACATAGGTTAACCCTCCGGCAGGAAGGTCAAGGACAACCGTGTATGTGGCCACTAGTTTTTCTGTGTTTGGAGCAAGGGCTACATCTTCTGAAATTGCTGCGATTCCCATAGCTGTAGGGAATTGTGGCGACGCCATAATGTGCGATAAAGTGCTATGAGAAGCCGAATAAAGCCATGCTTGTCCATAGCCAGATACCGGGCCAGTCCCAGATAAAGTAGCTGAATAAAGACCGGTGATGTGAAAGTTGCCACCGCATGGATCTTTAGCGTACACCTCGATAGAACCAGCGCTTCCAGCGTCTCCAATGCCACCCGGCAGTTGAACAGAGTAATTGGCCGTGCGCAGATTCTGCCCAGCGGAATCTCCACCTGACATCGTCTGCGTCCGGTTGCCGATGGTGTCGAAGAGGTAATCAAATTGCTGTCCGGCGACGATTGTGCCATCGCGCCAGTAACGCCAGCCGTTGGTGACTTGGCCCAGGGAATCGTAGCCGTAAATCCAATAGCTTCCGTCGGCCAGGGTGTCCTGGATGGGCTGGTTGGCGTTGTTGTAGGAATAGTTGAACGAAACAGGCATGACACCCGATCCGCCGGGCTGCGACGAAATCTGCGTCAGCCGATTCAAATTATCATACTGCTTGCTGGTCGTCATCCGCGTCACGCTGTTGGACTGAAAGGTAATCTGGCTCACCAGCGGCGAATTGGCAAGGTAGGAATACGCCGCTGAGTTGTTGTAACCGTCAGAGACACTGGCAAGGCGCGAGGCGTTGTCGTAGCCGTAGGTTTCAGAGAGCAGGTTGGGAGCTGCCCGACAGGGCGGACAAAGTGGTTCTGCGCAAATCCGCGTCGTAGCTGTTGGTGACGGCCAGACCGTTGAGAATGCCCCCGGAGAAGGCTTCGCCCAAAAGTTCGTTGGCCAGATTGAGGGATGCAACCCCGTGGGGGTTGTGTGTTTGTTCTTTCGCCTTCCCAGGGTATTCACTAGTAAATCCCCGCAGAAGACGAAAACCGAACGAAAAGTTTGAAAAAGTGGTGCCTATAAAGCGGGGGGCGAAAAGGAAGTGAAATACAGTGCGGTTTCGCGACCCTACAGTGGCGGCGTTGAACGGAGCAGTGAAGACACAATTGGTTATCGGTGAGCACCAATTGAATTTCGCTGCGGTGCCGGTTCCAGACTTCGAGCGCTTCGACTGCCGATGACGCTTCGACTGTGCGATAACCCAGGCGCGACAAGGCGGTTCGGATTGTGGTGCGCACCGAGGACTCATCCTCAACCAGTAAAATTGTTTCGTTGCCGCCGCAGAGGGAGGCCGGCGAGGACCAGATAACTTCCGGGTCTGAAGGCCGCGCCAGACGTGGCAGGTAAATCCGGAGGGTGGTTCCCTTACCTTGGTTTGATTGCATTCATTCCTCGCGCGCACGTTTGGCACGCGAATTCAGCAACCGCGCAACATCTTAACACATTGCTGAACATTGGTGGCGACAGACAATACGCCGGCCACCGCGGCGCTCAGAAGGGGACGACGGGCAACTTGGGGGAGGTCGCTGGCGGCCTATCGTCCAAGCGTGTCTGCTGCGCCAACCCTAAATACCAGCGATACCGCATTTTAAAATGGGCTTACCCATCGAGCAATCATACCTTGGTATGATTTTACTGGCGGCCCGAATGTTCAGGAGTAATAGCCGGTGCAGCATGTTGACCGTCAAGGGGCGAATTAAGCGCCTGTCGAAACCCGGAGGTTTTCAGCCATGCGCACCAAATCGGCGATGGATTCGGCTTTCATCTTCTTCATCACTTTGGCGCGTTGAATTTTGACGGTGATTTCCGCCGTGCCCAGTCGCGCTGCGGTTTGTTTGTTCAGCAAGCCTTTGACCACCAGAGCCATGACCTGCCGTTCCCGCGGCGTCAGCGAGTCGTAACGCGCGCGCAATTCGACAAGCTGTTTGCGCGTTTTCAATCTGGTGCGCGCACGTTCGTTGTCATGCACAATGCTCCGAACGAGCGTTTCCGTTGCCCGAACGAGCGTGCGGTTCCAGGTGCCCACAATTTGAAGAAAGCGGCTGACGCGCTGAAGTTGCGCGGTGTTTCTCTCCAGTTGTTTTTCAAGCAGTCCGTCCGCCAGAAGAATTTTTTGCGTCCCGTGACAACCCCGAATTCGTCGCATCATTAAGCACAGGCTAATGAAAGGAGCTAAGACATTCTATTATACTTTGGTGTGATGGTCGTGGCCCGATCGTAATAGTTCGGAGAAGCGCACGAGCGAATCCAAGGTTTCGGGGTTGTCTTGACGACGACGGGCTGGTTCGCGATGAGCGCGGCGGCGGCGTGGGGGAGGTGGAGAAGTCAGCGTTCATCTGAGGATTTTCGAATTGCGAATTTCGAATTACGAATCAAGGGGCGGGCGTGTCATCAAGATTCAATTCCAGGCGGCAGCGCTCGAACAGCCACGCGCCGTTTTCAAATTTGACGGATAGTTCGAGCGCGCGCTCATATAGCACCTTGTCGTCCGGGGTCTCCATCTGGTTCATAACATGCAGCGTCAAAATGTCCGTGACCTGCTTGAACGTGAATTGTTTGATGATTTTGCGGCTCACAGTTTATCCCCCATCATGTGTGCGCGTTTTCAATCTGGTGCGCTCGCGTTCGTTGTCATACACAGTGCTGCGAACCAGAGTTTCCGTTGTCCGAACAAGGGTGCGGTTCCTCCATATTTCCACGATTTGAAGAAAGCGGCTTATACGCTTAAGGAGCACAGCGTTTCGTGCCGGTTGTTTCTCAAGAACTCCGGCCGCCGAAAGGATTTTTTGCGTCCAGGGGCAATCCCGAATTCGTTGCTTCATCTGGCAGAAGCTAACGAGAGGCGCGCGGACATGCTATCATACTTTGGTGTGATTGACGTGGCCCGATCGTAATATTTCGGAGAAGCGCACGAGTTCAGCCAGGGAAGAGGCCTGCATTTTTTTCATCGCTTTTCCGCGCTGAATCTTGACGGTGATTTCGGCAGTTTGAAACTGAGCGGCGATCTGTTTGTTCAACATCCCTCGAACTACCAGCTCCATCACCTCGCGCTCACGCGCGGAAAGCCGATGGTAGCGGGCGCGCAGTTCCTCGGCTTGTTTGCGTTCGGTAATATCCTGCACGGTGCCAAACATGCGGACTGGCCGGCCCGATTTGTTACGTATGAGTTCGTCCCGGACATGCACCCATCGGATATCGCCGTTGGGTCTGACGATGCGGTATTCCACATTATAACGTTTGCGTCCTTGCAGGACGTCATCCAGCGCTTGTTTTTGGAGTTGCCGGTCGTCGGGATAGATCAGCTTCTGGAGTTCGGCGTGGTCAAATTTGCGCACTGGGGGCCGCCCTCCAAAGATGCGAGCCGTTTGATCCGACCAAGTTATGCGGTCGGTGATGAGGTCGCGCTCCCAATGACCAATATTTGCCAGACGCTGGAGTTCCTTCATTTTAGCTTCGCATTCGCGAAGCGCCATTTCCACTCGTTTACGCCTGGCAATCTCGGTTCTCAGCGCTTCATCCGCGGCCCTCGCTTCGTTTGGTTTGCGGTCTGGTTTCAAATCAATGGTTTGATTTTCACTTCGACAGTATTGGGGACCGCTCCACCGTCCAACGGTGGCAGGGCCACCCATATTTCATGTGCTATTCATCCGAGTTGATAATCTTACTATGCTCTTATCCTGGCAAAAATCAAGTGCGGCCATTCGCATTTGCGCTGCTGGCGCAGGACAGCGTTTCTGTCGCAGTAGATATCAGGCCCCTCACCCCGGCCCTCTCCCCGTTTGGCGGGGAGAGGGGGAAGGGCAGCGCGTCCCTGACATCGGATGTCGGGGCAGGCATCGAACATCGAACATCGAATGAAGGCAGAAGACAGAAAACGACCCCTCACCCCGGCCCTCCCCATGAACTTGGGAAGCGAGGACGGCCCCCTCACCCCGGCCCTCTCCCCCAAGGGGGAGAGGGAGAAGACGAGCCAGAACCTCCATCGGGTTCAGGGGTTCAATGCGCGATTATTTCGGGGAATTCTCTCCCCGTTTGGCGGGGAGAGGGAGAAGCGGCAGCCGGACGCGCGGCAGGGCGCCCGTCTTCGCTTCGCTTCCGCCGTCGTTCAACTTTGGCCAGACATGTCGGCGCGACAAGGGCGCGCTCCCCATTTCAACTTCGGTTTTCGGGTTTGCTTGCGGCGGTCAAGGGCCGACGAGCACGCGATAGAAGCGTTGCTTGCTGGTGGCCTGGTTGTCCTGAATGAGCGCAGTGTTGCCGGCCAGGTTGGTAACCAGCACGGTGGTCCAACTGGACAAGGGCAGGGCCAGATTGGTGGTGGTGAGGACCGTATAGTTCTGGTCCTGTGCGCCGGTGAGCAGGAACCCGAATTGGGTGCCGGACAGCCGCGTAGGCTGGCTGACCAAAGGCGCCCCGGAAGCCAGCGTCAGCGGGAACCAGGTTTCATCGCTGACCAGGGTCACCCCCATGGCGCCGGGATAAGCAGCGGTGTTTACGCTGGTGGTACGGAAGAAGGTGATGACGCCGGTATAGGCCTGGCCGGGCTGGAAGGTGTTGGTGGGAACCAACACGGAGGTGGCGGCGCCGTTGAGGCAGGCGGTAAGATTCGTGGCCGGGAACGGCGTGCTGAAGACGGGCGCGCCATTGGTGCCCAGGATGAACACCCAGATCAGGTCATTGGTCGTGGCGTCCGGGGGGTCGGTCCACTGGAGGAGGAAGGGATAGAGGGGTTTGAGGGACTGGGCGGCGGCAAAATTGCTGACTTGCGGCGGAGTCGGATAGACCGGTGCGGGCATATCCAGCACGGGATACACGAGACCGTTGTCCAGCCCGTAAATGGCGAACTCGTAGTCGCCGGGCGGATAGGTCGCATTGAACGCCGCCTGGCTGGAGTAGCTTTCCTGGGTTTGCAGATCAATAGCGCTGCTGCCCCAGGGCAATCCCTCAAAGGCGCCGGTGGGAAGCTCGACGCTCGCCAGGGGGACCAAGCCGGGCGCGGACTGAACCAGGCCCAGGTAGGCGGTGAACGGGCCGGCATTGTTGTTGGGCACGAGGTTGTTGGCGCCCTGCTGGAGCCAGGCTTCCGACAAGTCCACGTAATAGAGGGCCACGTCCGCCGTTAAAGTGGGAGGCGCTTGCACCACGAGCGCGGCGGGATTGTCCAATCCGGATGCAAATACGACTGGCGTTCCGCCGGGCGCGATTTGATAGACATTGCCGTTGCCTTGATTAGCCACATACAAGTTGCCGGCGCTGTCGAAGCCCATTCCTTCCGGCTCGTCCATGCCGGAGGCATAGGTGCTTTGCACGCCGTTGGTGGCGAATTTGTAGATGTTGCCGGTGCCGAAATCCGACTCATACAAATTGCCCGCGCTGTCGAAGGCCAGCCCCCACGGTTCGTTCAAGCCGGACGCAAACGTGGTTTGCGCTCCGTTGGTGGCGAATTTGTAGAGGTTGCCGCTGTCCCAGTCGGCCTCGTACAAGTTGCCGGCGGGATCAAAGGCCAGGCTCATGGGCCAACCCAAACCGGAGGCAAAGGTGCTTTGGACACCGGACGGCGTGTATTTGTAAATGTTGCCGCTGCCGGCGTCCGATTGGTACAAGTTGCCGGCGCTGTCAAAGACCAGCCCGCGAGGGGTATTCAATCCGGAGGCAAAGGTGCTTTGGCCGCCAGTGGTCGTGATTTTATAGATGCAATTGTTGCCGGCGTCCGACACGTACAAATTGCCGAAGCGGTCAAAGGCCAGGCCTTCCTCGTCGCCGCTGAACCCGGAGGCATATACGCTTTGTGATCCGTTGGTGAGAAAGTCGTAGATGTTCCCGTCCTGGGGCGCCACGAACACATTCTGCGATGGCAACAGCGCGGACACGGCGGGAGCGATGTAGAGAGACAGGTTCTGGTTGGTGGAATGGCCGTCGCCGTCGTTCACCTGCACGGTGAAATCGAATGTGCCGGAATTGGTGGGTGTGCCATAGATCTGGCCATTGGCATTGAAGTTCAAACTGCCGGGGAAATCCGCTGGATCATTCAACGACCAATTGTAAGTGCCATTGCAGTCGGAAGCCTCGAGGGTCTGGTTGTAATACACACCGACCTGGCCATTGGGCAAATTGGTGGTGAGGACGATGATGCCGGTGCAGGGCTGGATGATGAAATTGACCGTGGCATTGTTGTTGTTGATGCCTGCGATCTGACCGTTCGGGCACGCGTAATTGCCGGGGCCGAGGATGCTATCCAAACAGTCGCTGCCGCCGCTGCTGCAGTTGACATTGACGGTCCAGGCGCCGTTGGGCACGCTCAACCAGTAGTTGCCATTTTTGTCGGTATCCACCTCCGGGTTGTATTGCACACCGTTGAGGTTGGTCCAGGCGTAGACATTGACGCCGGCAACGTTCGTGCCATTGAAACTGACGTTGCCGGTGATGTGATTGGCGGCGAGAAGGGCGGTGAAATTTTGCAGCACCGCCGTGTTGGTGGAGACGTTGCCGTTTATGGTTTCTTGTGAAAAAACATAATTGGTGATTTGATTGTTGCCGTTGGCCTCCATCCACCAGCCATCGTTGGTGCCCAAACCCAGCACCCCCATGACGTAGTTCCCGTTCGCAGCCGTGTAGGCGTCGGTTTCATAGAGGTTGCTCACCGTGTCATTGGCATAAACGTCCAAGGCGGGGAAGGGATTGCCCAGATTGTCTGTCACGCTGCCATAAATCAGCGCCGTGGCCTTGGGCACGGCGATCGTGACACCGGTTTGACCCGCAGTGACGTTGGTTTTGTTGTCCAGCCCCAGGTAACCGTGGACGATCAGACTGGTGTCATCAGCCTTAATGGTCCACTGGCCGGATTGGACGCCCACCGAGAAATTGCCATTGGTGTCGGTGAACCCAACCCCCAGCAGGCCCGCGCTGTTTTGCACCGGTATCATAACGCCCGGCAAGCCGATGTTGGAATTTACCGCGTCCACCACCTTGCCCGAAACACTCGCCGTGGCCTTGCTCACGGAAATGTTCGTCGTCACGGTCGCGCCGCTGCCCAAAGCCACCGTGGGCGGCGCCCCGAAATTCGCCAGGTAATTGCTCTGGAAAGCCATCAACATATAAGTTCCCGGCGGCGCGGGAATGGAATAGCTGCCGGCGTCATTCGCCACCGCCCCGGCCACCGGTCCGCCATTGGGACCGCCTTTATCACTGCTGGAGGCAGCAAACAAAAGCACCACGGCATTCGACACGACCGCGCTGGCGCCATTGCTGACCACGTTGCCGGTGAATCTTTGAGCGTAGGGAAAATTGGTGACCGCAAAACCGTTGGTGAGCGGCGTGAAGTGGCCGACGGGGCTGGATAATTTGAACAGAAATTTACCGGGCACGCACGGCATGAAATTGCCATTCTGGAAATTCAGCGTCGCGGTGATGGCTCCGGTGGCGGCATTCAAATCGCCCGGCACGTTGAAATTGGTGACACCGCCGATGACCATGCCCGGCTGGCCATCGGTCAACTTGAACTGCTGCACCAGCAGGTCGCCGGGATCAATGAGGCCGTTGGTGTTGAGATCGAGAAACTCCTGAACCACCACGGTCTCCGTGTTGGTCAGGCCGCCGATTTGTAGCGTGATGACCCCGTCGTAGGTGTTGCTGACCGCCACGGGCGTGTTGGTGAACGTGACGGCGGCGCGGCAGTTGTCAAGTGGAAGGTTGAAGGTGGCCAGCAGCGCCAGCCAGCAGAGCGCAGAATGAATGGACGAGTGGCTTATGGGAAGTTTGGTTTTCATAGTTTGGAGTGCCAAAAGGGTTGGGGATTTAGAATGGAGCCTGGCAACCGCCGCGCTGACAGCTTTAGTACAACAGGGGCGTGATTTCATGGTTTGCCGGGGAGCGCAGCCATACAGCCTGCTCTGAACTGGATGCAGGCTACCACTAATTCCAGCTAATTGCAAAATAAATGTTTGCAATGCATCATGATGAAATCTAAAGCATTCCAGTGGCGGCCCTAATGTGGAGGAGGGAGTGATGGATTGGTGGAGTGGTGGATTGGTGGAGTGATGGGTTGTTCCTGCAATTGAACTTGACGCGCGGCGGCGGAAGCCAAGAATGGGACGAAACCAATTGCGCGGAACGTTTCCAAATCTATCAAGTTAGGCAGCTTATGATCGGCCCCAACCAGCTCCCCGGTTACATCATCAGCGCCAGGCCCAATCCCGCGTCCAATCGCGCGCCTTGGTATAAGAACACGGCGCCCACCTACGCCGGCATTTTCCTGTGGTTTGTTTTTTGGCAGGACGCGGCCAAGGCCGGCGCCCCCGGCGGCACGCTGGGGCAGGGGCTCGGCTGGGCGTTGTTGAGTCTGGCGGTGTCGGCCGTGGTTTGTTACGCCTTGTTTTACCTGGTGCCGGCGCTCTTCGGCCTGCGCACCGGTCTGCCGTTATACATCGTCGGAACCTCCACCTTCGGCGCGACCGGCGGCTTTCTGATGCCGGGTTTCCTCATGGGCGTGCTGCAGTTTGGCTGGCTGGGCGTGAATACTTACTTCGCCTCGGTGGCCTTGCACGCCGTCATTCCGGTGGACGCGAGAATCATCATGGTGGTTTGGGGAGTGCTCGCGGCATTCATTGGACTCAAAGGCATCCGCTACGTTGCCAAGGTGGCGACCTACGTGCCGGTCATTACGCTGGTCATCCTGGTGTGGCTGGCGGTCCGGACGATGGGTGGCGTAGGGCAATTCGACCCAGCGGCGCTGGTCAAAGTGCAACAAGCCGACGCCATGAGCACGGCAGCGCCGTTGGGACTTTTCGGCGTGCTGGCCGCCATGCTCACGTATGTGGTCGGATTTTTCGCGACGGCGGGGGCGGCGGGTGTGGATTTTGGCACCAACAGCCGCAACCCCCAGGATGTCAAATGGGGCGGACTGTTTGGCATCGCGCTGGCCATATTCGTGACGGCCGGGATTTCGTTGATTATTGTCGCCGGCGTGGCCGGTCCCGCTCACGGGGCGGTGAGCAGCATGAGCTCGCTTGATTTGATTCCCACCGTGCTCGGCCAAGCCACGGCGAAATGGGTTTTGTTTTTGCTGGCGGTTACGGCGTTCCCGCCGGCCTGTTTCGCGGCATTTATCGCGGCCAACAGCTTCAAGACCACGTTGCCGGACCTCAACCCGTTCATTTCCGTTGGCATCGGCGCTACGGTCAGCGTTATTCTGGCTGTTACGGGCCTGGTCGCCAAAGCGGTCAGCGTGTTTGTCATCATCGGCGCCAGCTTCGGCCCGATCTGCGGCGCGATGTTGGTGGACTACCTTCTCAGCCGGGGCAAGTGGACCGGTCCGCGGGCCGGGTTCAATCCCGCCGGCTGGGCCGCGTGGGGACTGGGCTTTGTGGTGGGCATTTTGCCAAACCTGGGCGTCAATCTTCCGGCCGCGCCAGTGGCGGCATTTGTCGTCGGCGCGGTGGTTTATTTTCTCTGCGCCAAAGCCGGCCTGCAAACCGCCGTCATCCCGCTGCCGGAGAAATCCGGTGTTGAACTGCCTGCCGCCGAACCTGATTTAACCCAGTAACCACTTATCCACACTTATCCACACTTATCCAGCCTATGCCACGACCAATAACTCTCGCTTCCGGCCAATGGGCGGATTTGCCGCTGGCCAAACTCGCACCCCAAGCCAAGGCGATGGGGTACGATGGAATTGAACTGGCCTGTTGGGGCGACCATTTTGAAGTGGACCGCGCCCTCGCCGAGCCGGATTACGTGAAAAAGAAATGGGCGCTGCTGGCCAGGCATGGCCTCACCTGCCGGGCGGTTTCCGCTCATTTAGTGGGACAGGCCGTGTGCGATTTGATTGATGAACGGCACCGGCCCATCGTGCCGGCCGATGTGTGGGGCGATGGTGAACCGGAAGGCGTCCGCCGGCGCGCGGCGGAAAAAATGAAGGCGACCGCCCGCGCGGCGCGCAAGTTTTTCAGCGCCCGGCCGCGCTCGAAGGGAGACGCGGATTTTCCGGCGGTGGTCAACGGGTTCACCGGCTCTTCGATCTGGCACGCGGTCTATGCGTTTCCGCCGACCAATCAGGAGTATTGGAACCGCGGCTTCGCCGATTTCGCCAAACGCTGGCTGCCGATCCTCGAAGTGTTTGAAAAGGAGGACGTGAATTTTGCGTTGGAAGTGCATCCCACGGAAATCGCGTTCGATATCGCCTCGGCCCAGCGCGCGCTGGCCGCCGTGAAGCAGCACCGGCGGTTTGGATTCAATTACGATCCCTCGCACTTCGGCTACCAGGGCGTGGATTACGTCAAGTTCATCCGCGTGTTCGGCGACCGGATATTCCATGCACACATGAAGGACGCCTGGTGGGGGCACGGCGACGGCGCGGTGGGAGTGTTCGGGGGCCACACGGACTTTGCCGATCCGCGCCGCTACTGGGATTTCCGCTCGCTCGGCCACGGCGACATCAACTTCGAAGAGATCATCGTGGCGTTGAACGACGTGGATTATCGCGGCCCGCTCTCGGTGGAATGGGAGGACAGCCGCATGGACCGCGTCCACGGCGCGACCGAAAGCTGCGCCTTCGTCCGCAAACTGGATTTTACGCCCAACCAGGCGGCGTTCGACTCGGCCTTTGCCCGGAAGAAATAGTCAATCCACATCGGCTCCCACTTATCATGTCACCAAAACCACTCAACGTAGGATTGATCGGCGGCGGTCCCGGCGCCTTCATTGTTCACCAGCATGAACGGGCGATTCACTTTGACGGCACGCGCCGCGTGACGGCCGCGGCACTTTCGTCCAACCCCAAAACCGGTCTGGCGGCGGCGGCCAAGTGGCCGTACGCGATCAAAGGCTATGGTTCCTACGACGAGATGATCGCGGCGAATGAGGACTTGCCCGACGATCAAAAGGTGGATTACGTCCTGTTGACCACGCCGAACTCCGTTCATTTTGATCCGGCGATGAAGGCGATGAAGGCCGGCATCGCCGTGTTCAGTGAAAAGCCGCTTTGCCTGACGCTCAAGGAGGCCAATGAGCTGGTGCGGACCGCGCACAAGCTGAACATACCTTTCGGAGTCGCCCACACTTACGTGGGATATTGGATGAGCCGCCTGAGCCGCCATATCGTCCGCAGCGGCTTGCTGGGCGAAGTGCGTTGGGTGGACAGCTCCTACCTACAAGGCTGGCTCGCCACGCGGCTCGAAGCCACCGGCCAGCGCCAGGCTTCGTGGCGAGTGGACCCCAAACGCGCGGGAGCCTCCGGCTGCGGCGGCGACATTGGCACGCACGCGCTCATGCAATTGCGTTTTGTCACCGGGCTGGAAATCGCCGAACTTTCCGCGCAACTCGAATCTTTCGTCGCGGGCCGGCGGCTCGATGATCATTTCACCATATATTGCCGGCTCAACAATGGCGGCCGGGCGCTGGTGCGCGCCTCGCAAATCTGTATCGGGCTCAAGAACGAGTTCGGGATCCTGATTGTCGGCACCCGGGGCACGCTCGAATGGAAGCAGGAAGACCCCGAACGGCTCACCATCCGTCTGGCAGACCAGCCGGACCGGGTTTACTGGCGCGGCTCGGTCTCACCCGGAGACGGTTTTCTGCCCAAGGGCGTGCCCGCCGACTTGATGGCCGAATCGTTGATGATACCCGGTGGCCACCCCGAGGGATTTCATGACGCCTTCGCGCGGTTGCATCGTTGTTTTGAAACAGACGTGCGCAAATGGAAGGCCGGCCAGCCATTCGACTGCGACGGCAGCAAATACGCCAACGTGGAGGATGGCAGAATGGGTATTGCCTTCCTGGAAACCTGTGTGAAGTCCAGCACCGCGAATGGCAAGTGGATGAAGCCGCCCCGGCTGGGAGGGCCGCGATTTACAAGGTAAGGCGCGTCATCACTCCCCCGACATCGGATGTCGGGGCAGGCATCCAACATCCAACATCCAATGAGGACCGAAGATCAAAAACGAACCCCTCACCCCGGCCCTCTCCATGAACCCGGGAAGCGAGGACGGCCCCCTCACCCCAACCCTCTCCCCCAAGGGGGAGAGGGAGAAGACGAGCCTGACCCTCCATCGGGTTCAAGGGTTCAATGCGCGAAGTTTTCGGGGAAATCTCTCCCCGTTTGGCGGGGAGAGGGAGAAAAGCGGCAGCATCGAATGAAGGCCGCGAGGCCACTTCGTCCCAACCCTCTCCCGCAAAGGACGCGAAGGGATGTGCAGAATCCGGCAGGCGGCGCGGCCTGAGGCGACCCGCCTCGTGATATGTTCAGCTTAAAGGTCAATGAGCGGACGGAATTGCGGTTGATTGACGGCCGGCACGCGGAGGAATTATTCCGCCTGGTTGACAGCAACCGGGACTACTTGCGGCGCTGGCATCCCTGGGTGGACAAAGTGCGCGCGGCCGATGGGATGGGACGCATAATATCCGCCTGGCAGGAGCAACATGCCGCCAACCACGGATTCTGCGCCGGCATCTGGTTCGACGGTCAGTTGCGCGGAACGATCGCCCACCTCAACGTGGATTGGACAAACCGGTGGACGGCCCTGAGTTATTGGCTGGATGCCGCGCACCAGGGACAAGGCATCATGACCGCCGCGTGCCGGGCGATGGTGGAACATGCTTTCCAGACGTGGCAACTCAACCGCATCACGATCGAGTGCGCCGCGGAGAACGTTCGCAGCCGGGCGATTGCGGAGCGCCTGGGTTTCAAGCTGGAGGGAATCGTTCGCGGAGTCGAATGGTTGCATGATCACCACGCCGATCATGCGGTCTATGGCCTGCTGCAATCGGAGTACCAGCTTGGTGCGGACAGCTTGCGTGAGGCGGTCAGGAACAAAGCAGAAATGTGGAAAGCAGAGAGCAGAAATGGGAGGGCGTGAACCCCGACATCGGATGTGGGGGCACCGCTGCGGGAAATCGCGCGAGGCAGATGCGGGTGCCGAGCCCTCCGAAAGCGCCGTCGCCGCTTCGCTTTGCCGGCGCACTCCAAAACGTTGCGCGCAGGCCGACAGCCGCAGGGAATGCGCCCGCGCGGCGCGCGAATGCCTGAAACAATCCCAACGAATCACGATGGCGATGGTCATGGAACATCAAGGCGGTAATATTGCCGGGCGGCAGAATTCCCGTTGGTGAAAGCCAAATTCGTCCGGGCGCCGGTGACCTTGCCCAATGTGGTCCAGTTATCCCCCAGGTTGGTGACCGATTGGACGGCGTAAATGATGTTCAGTTCGAACCCTTGTTGGCATCGCCATAACGACTTCCCATCAACCGTAACGGACACGGGCGGGAACGACGTCACGATGGTGTCGGCTTTCGGATGCTTTTCGGGTCTGTGCACTCAATTCCTGAAGCGCCAGCGCGGAAACCCCATCTGTGTCCGGCGGTTCGGGGTGGACGGAGAAATGCACGAGATTGGCGAGGTTGAGCACCCCGATTCCACCCGTCCGCAATCCGAAGATCAAGCGCCGCTCTTTGAGCAGGGAATAAATCCGGTGCAAGCGGCCCGCCTGCAACCCGCCGACCACTTCCATCCAGAGAAAAATACGCTGGCCGCTCACCATTTGGAGGTCGAGAAACACTGATACGTCGCTTTGCGGGTCCGCTGTTTGCAAGGGTTTCAGGTTTTGCAGACATTGCATGAACTCCAATTCGGTCAGCTCCACGGGCGCTCCGAGAAAAAAGGGAAAATCCCAGACCGAGAAGCGGTCGGTAACCAAATCAATCCGCGCCACCAACGGCGGGAAATACGTGCTTTCCGAGTGTTCATCGGCCACCGTGATTTTGTCTTCCGTGAAGAGCGAGACGGGGTTGAGCCTGGCCAAGGTGGAGTTGGCAAGGTCCGGATCGTTTTGGATGAACGTCTCCGTGGAGCCGTCAATCCCGTGGATGCGGACTTGCAGGTACGACAGGTCTGCATTCGCATAAGTTTCTTCGGTGGCGTCGTTGCCATTTGGGATTTCGTGCGGCCACACACTGGAGCCGGTGGCGTGAACCATGTCATTGGCGTCGTCGTCGGCCACGGGAAGTTCCAGCGAGTCCGCCGCGCGGGCGCAGGCCACCTGGCACCGCATTTCCATTCTCTTGAGCCAGTTTTTCATAATAAGTCATTTTCCTTTTGTACATTAGACGGCAGGAACATTAAGCGGGCATGAACGCCGAATTAAAAACGCGGATTTTAATCCCCCTGCGAACGTATGCATCTGACAAGTTGCCCCGGCGCGCGGCTTTCAGGCCGCTTCGGCGCACGAATGCGGTTGGATCGAACGATTGAGGTATCAGCGGGCGGTGCGGAAGCGGCGTAAACGCGGCGCGCCGCGAGGCTTGGCGTTTGGGGGAACTTCCCAGAGGCACACCCTTCGAACACGGCGCGAAGCTTGCGATTCCGGCCCGCGCCGCTAGGCTGGCTGCCGATGAGCACGACCCGGACTGCCGGGGATTCGACCGCCGCGCCCCCTTGGGGCAAAGCGGCCAGCCAGCCGGTATTTGCCACCACGCATTGGTCAATCGTGTTGCAAGCAGGGGACGACGGCGCGCCACAGGCGGGTGACGCCCTCGCCAAGCTTTGCCAGATTTATTGGCGCCCGCTCTATGCTTATGCGCGGCGGCGGGGACACTCTCCTCCCGATGCCGAGGACCTCACCCAGGGATTCTTCGCGTGGTTGCTGGAGCGGAACTGGTTGAAGCGGGCGGACCAGGAACGCGGCCGCTTCCGTTCGTTTCTGCTGACCAGCTTCAGCAACTTTTTGGCGAATGAATGGGACAAAGCGCGGACCCAAAAACGCGGCGGCGGACGGATTGTTTCCTTGGAATGCAATGACGCAGAAACTCGTGACGCGTGGGAACCGGCGGATAATCTCACGCCGGAGCAGATTTTTGATCGGCGGTGGGCGCTGGCGTTGCTGGACCAGGTGATGAACCGGCTCAACGCTGAATTTGTTCGGGACGGCCAGGATGAAATGTTCGAGGCATTGAAGCCGTGCCTGCTGGGCGAGCGCGCGGCGCAACCGTATGCGGCGCTGGCGTCCGGGTTGGGCATGAGCGAAGGCTCGGTGAAGGTGGCAGTGTATCGGCTGCGGCAGCGGTATCGGCAGTTGCTGCGGGATGAAATCGGCAACACCGTGGCTACACCGGAAGAGGTCGAGGACGAACTGCGGTATTTGTTCGCCGTGCTGGCGAGACGGTGATTCCAATCCAATAATAATAGAGGGGTCTGGATCGGCCATTTCCGCTGTAACCTTCCGGTTCTCCCGCTTTACATATGGGTGGAACTATGGATTCCAAACGAATACTTAGTGCTGCCGGTTTAAGACAGGCGGCCATTGTTTTTCTGGGCATTTTATTGCTCTGCCCGCTGATAGTGTTGATTTTCCATTCCGAATTCATCGATTCCATCTGGCGCGGGCCAGGATTCGCATTGCTGTTCAATTTAGACATATCAAACACATTGTGTTATGCATTATGGCTTTCATCTCTTCCCGTTTATTGGCTCGTCTTGGGCATGGTTGCCTGGCCAATTGCCTGCAAAATTTGCCAGCCGAAAGCTGAACCGCCTGAAGTTCAACCACCCAAATGGGCCATGCGGCTTGGCATGGTCGCTTTATCGGTCGCGATTGAAATCGCCTTATCGATCCCAATTGGAATTTTTACAGAGACGGAATTGATAAGACTGGCGAAACCCCATCCCAATCAGTCGATTGCAAATGCAATCATCAACCACCTTCGCCAGATTGATGCGGCTAAAGCTGAGCTCGCTTTGGAGAAAAAAGTTTCGCCCGATTACGTTCCAACCGAGGCCGACCTGCTTGAGTATATAAAACCGGACAAAAAGGGGAAATTGCCTCATGTCGGCCCCGAGCGTTATGTTTTGAATGCCATCAACGAAGAGCCTTATGCAATTTTTGACAAGGGCTGGAGAATGTCAGAGAATTTTGGAGGTATGTGGTCGCGATATGTGATCACCAACGGCACAGTTTGCCGGCTTCCTTGAGAATTTTCCAGCTTGCTGCAAAATTTAATCATTCCGCTTTACGAATCAGGGCATTACCTTTTCCGCTGTAACTTTGCCCCGCCATTGCTTTATAAACAGGCAGCAGCATTATGGACACAACCCAAGCCTGTCCGGTTTGTGGAAAATCAGTGGGTCCCGGCGCGCCGCAAGGGCTCTGCCCGGAGTGTTTGATGAAATCCGGTTTTGAAACCAAACGCGGCGATGAATCGGCCGCGGGAAAGCCGGTCTTTGTGCCGCCGCCGGTTGAGGAATTGGCCAAGCTTTTTCCCCAACTCGAAATCATGGAATTGCTGGGGCATGGCGGCATGGGCGCGGTTTATAAAGCCCGCCAGTTGCGTTTGAACCGCCTGGTGGCGCTGAAAATACTTTCACCGGAGAAGCAAAACGATCCCCAATTCGCGGAACGTTTCGAGCGCGAAGCCCGCGCGCTGGCGTCCTTGACGCATCCGAACATCGTGGCGGTGTATGACTTTGGCGAGGCACAGGGGCGATTTTACCTGCTGATGGAATTTGTGGACGGCCCGACGCTGCGGCAGTTGCTGCAGGCGCGGAAACTTGCGCCCGCCGAAGCGCTCGGCATCGTGCCTAAAATCTGCGAGGCGTTGCAATACGCCCACGAGCAGGGCGTGATCCATCGAGACATCAAACCGGAAAACATCCTGCTGGACCAAAAGGGCCAGGTGAAGATCACGGACTTTGGCATTGCCAAAATCCTGGACCTGGGTCCCGGGGATTTGTCGTTGACCGGGGCCAAGGACGTGATGGGCACGCCGCATTACATGGCGCCGGAACAAATCGAGAAACCGCAGACGGTGGATGGACGCGCGGACATTTTTTCGCTGGGCGTCGTGTTTTATGAAATGCTCACCGGCGAACTGCCGTTGGGCAAGTTTCCGCCACCCTCGCAAAAGGCGCCGGTGGATGTGCGGGTTGACGAAGTCGTATTGCACACTTTGGAGAAAGAGCCGGAGCGCCGCTACCAGCAGGCCAGCGAGGTGAAGACGGATGTGGAAACGATTGCCCGAACGATGCCACCGCCGGTGGCACAAGAAGCGGGCGCCGTCGCGCCGCCCCAGCCGGTTCCGCTTGGCCAGAACATCAGCGATAAGACCATTCTTCCCGCGTTCCTCCTGGCATTCTTTTTGGGCGTCTTTGGCGCACACCGCTTTTACGTGGGGAAAATCGGAACCGCCATCGTGCAGTTGCTCACTTGCGGCGGCTTCGGCTTTTGGGCGTTCATTGATTGGATTCTGATCCTTTGCAAAGTGTTTACGGATGGGCAGGGAAGAAGAATCGTCCACTGGACCCATCCGAACACGGCAGAGGCGAGGCCAGTGCCGCCAAAGCTTGCTACTGCATCACCGCCCGCCGTGCCGGCTCCGGCAACCGTGCCGGCATCCAGCGGCATGTCGGGGTGGAAAATCGCCCTGCTCTTCGGATTTCTGGGCGTGCTGCTGTTGCTCCTGCTCTTCAGCGTCGTTGTCCTGGTTGTCTGGAAAACAGAGCCGTCGCAGGCGAAAGGCGAAAGCGCGTCAGTCAGCTCGAATGCTTCCTGGAACTTGCTGAACGAGAGCCAGCGCAGCTTCGCGCGGTCGAGCGAAGCGCAATTCCAGAATCTAATGGACGCGCGCACCTTTGACGGCTGGCCGGCTCGGCGACGCGCAGATTTGGAAAGCAGAATGATGGAGGCACTCCAAGGGCAAGACCCAACCCAACATTACCAGGCCATCGGCACGCTGGCGGCCTTGCATTCCACCAACGCGCTGCCGGTTTTGCGCCAGATGGCCTTCGACCCGGCCAACCGGAACAATCGCGACCGGTGGCTGGCCGCCCGGGCGATGGGCATCATAGGCGACCAGTCGGTCGTTCCACAACTGATCCACTTGCTCTATCACTACAACCGCGATTCCCGTGAGTGGGCGCAGATTTCGCTGGTGCGGTTGACCGGACAGAATTTTGGCGAGGACTGGCAGGCGTGGGGAAACTGGTGGAATTCGCAAAACGGCCAGCCGCCGTTTAATCCGGAAATCGTTCCGTGGTCCGCCAGCCCGGCTGGGCGCAATTTGGTGACGGCGAGCCGCCCGGAGGACGATCAAACGTCCACGAAAAGTACGGGAATCCGAAACACGCCGGTCATTGACGACGATTTTTGGCTGAAGCTCGATCGAAGAAACTACCAACGATACCGTACCCAACTCAACAAAGCCCCGCACGTGCTGGTGGTGCGCCCCACGCACTACAGCTTGAATGCTTTGGGCGCCACAGGTATCGGAGCGCACTTCGGCTGGATGGATGGCAAAATGGCCAATCTGTGCGTAACTATTTCGGAACTCTTTAGTTACGCCTACAGCCCAAAGGCCGGATGGGATGAGCGACTAATAACGCTCACAGAATTCCCGCCAGACTTTCAGGGGATGACAAACCAGTTCGATGTCATTGACACTCTCCGGGTTCAACCGGTGGAGCGATTGCAGGCGGAAATCAAACGGCAACTCCAAGAGCAGTTTGGATTGTCTTGGCATAGGGAAATCCGTGACACGGCTTTGTTTTTAGTAGTGGCCAAAAATCCGCAGCTTCTCGATTCGCACGTGACACGGGATTTTGTCAAAAGCCAATCCCTGCCGGAGATGGCCAGCGCGTGGGAGAATTACTTTGGCAAACCGGTGCTGGATGAAACGGGTATGACCAATCGCTACGACCGGGAAATAGGACTGATTCCCGCGGCTTACCTTCCAGGACGGACGTTGATTCTGGCAACAAACAATGCCTTTTTAGCTCGCTACGGACTTGAATTGGTTCCCACCAATGAACCCATGGAATGGCTCGCCCTGGATCGTCATCCGTAACCAATAACGAACATGTCAAGCTGTCTTTCCAGCGATTGTCGGGGCAGATCGCCGCGGTGACGTATGCCAATGACTCGGGGAGGGCGCACGGCTATATAAGATGAATCATATCAATGTATGAATGTTTTCACCACAGACAATCCGATGGCATCAAAGCAATCCGGCGAATTGCCGGCTTCAACAATAGTGTTTGGTGTCATCGCATTTGTGATGTTGGTTTTTGCCGGATTCGCTTGGCACTGTGGATGGGTTCAAGAACATTTGCGCAGGCCAGTGCTGCAGAAGCCTATCCGGTTTGAGGATGGCTTTTCCCTGACCTCCTCATTTTCCGTGCCATATGCAGACCGTTATTGGGTAGAAGTTGTTTGTCCAAGGACAGATTCTTCTCGGCCTCAGTTGGATGAGGTCTTTTCAGCTCTTTCAGCGCAGCTACCTGTTCAATTCACAATCAGCCGCGATGGAATGACTGTCGCCGAGGGTGATTCACCCGGCGAAAAGAGCAGAGTTGGGTCTGCCGCCGAAGATACCCGCATCATTACCAATTTCAAAGGTGAACCCGGTAAGAGCTACCACCTTTCCTTTCGGACCGTCGGTGCTGATCCTACACTTGATGCGACCAAGCCGAGTCTTCGCATCAGTTCACTTTGTTGGGCCGACACCAATCTGTTTCATATGGTGTTTTCCGATACCACACCTGCTTTGATTATTGCTGCGGTAGGACTGCTGTTTGCAGTTTTACCATGTAGCCATATCGCACGAAAACTTTTTCGACATGAGCCAATCGTCGCCTAACACCCGATTGATGGCCTGACTGCCACCGAACCGGCCCTCACGATCCAATCTTGACATCGCGCCGGGAACCCGTTCCCATCCACTCGAACTCAAACTATAACCAACATCCCAATCAAAAATATGGCTGTTCCTACACTCCTACCCACCACCGCGCAGAACGAAACTTTCGGCGGGGTCACTTATCACATCCAGGGCGAACTGGTGCCGGCGTTGCAGGTGGAATTGAGCCACACCGGTGTTTATTTCGAGCACCACATCCTGCTCTGGAAAGACCCGGCGGTGCAGGTTGCCTTGCACCCGATGAAAGGCGGATTCAAGCGGATGCTGGCCGGGATGCCCTTCATGTTGACGGGCGCGCAAGGGCCGGGGCGCATCGCGTTCAGTCGTGATGGCGCGGGGCACGTGTTTGGCCTGCACCTGAAACCGGGCATGGCGGTGGACGCGCGGGAGCATCAGTGGCTGGCCGCCACCGAAAACGTGGAGTACACCTTCAGCCGTGTGAAAGGCGCGGCCAACATGCTGCTGGGCGGCACGGGCTTTTTCATTGATACCTTTTCCTGTCCGGCGCAAGAGGGCATTCTGTGGCTGCACGGTTTTGGCAATGTCTTTGAAGTTACGCTCGGCGCGGGCGAAGAAATTGACATTGAACCGGGCGGCTGGATTTACAAGGACCGGTCGGTGCAGATGCAGACGATGTTCCAGCGGCTCTCGACCGGGCTGTTCGCCAGCGCCGGACAGCTTTGCTGGAACCGGTTCACCGGGCCGGGAAAGATCGCGTTGCAATCCATGTACTACCACATGCAGGGCGGCGAATAGGGAAGATCAAGACGTCCCCGGGAGCGAGCCGGCCCGCGGGAACCCGGCCTTCCCAAATTTGCTTTCGTGGCGTTCGGTTCACGGCCATTCTTGCGGCGTGGAATTGTCATCCGGAGAAATCCGCCACGCCGTCCGGGCCGCGCTGTCGGAAGACATTGGCCGCGGCGACGCCACTACGCTGGCCACGGTGCCGAAGAATCTCACCGCCCACGCCGTCATGCGGGCGCGCGTGACCCTTGTGGTTGCCGGGCTGGCGCTGGCCGAGGCGGCCTTCCGCGAACTTTCACCGGCGGTGCGAATGCGGCGGTTGGCCGAAGATGGCCAACGGGTCAAAGGCGGTGCCACGCTCCTGGAAGTGTCCGGCCCGGCGCGCGCCTTGTTGAGCGCCGAGCGGGTGGCGCTGAATTTTGTCCAGCGGCTGTCCGGCGTGGCTACGTTGACGGCGCAATTTGTGCAAGCCGTTCGCGGCACTTCGGCCTGCATCCTCGATACGCGCAAGACCACGCCGGGCTGGCGGCGGTTTGAGAAATACGCCGTCGCCAGCGGCGGCGGCCAGAACCATCGCCTCGGCCTGTTCGACATGATTTTGATCAAGGACAACCATCTGGCAGCCTTGCGCAACGAAAAGCCGAATGCCGTGGCCGCCGCCGTGGCGCGCGCGCGGCAAAAATTCCCCCGGCTGAAAATTGAAGTTGAGGCTGATACGTTGAATCAAGTCCGGCAGGCCATTGACGCCGGCGCGGAAATGATTCTGCTCGACAACATGAGCACCGCACAACTGCGTCAGGCGGTGAAATTGGCCAGGGGCCGCGCGAAAACCGAGGCCAGCGGAGGCGTGAATTTGAACACCGTCCGCGCCCTGGCCCGGACCGGCGTGGATTTCATTTCCGTCGGCGCGCTCACGCACTCGGCGCCGGCGGTGGATATTGGGTTGGACATCACGAACAAGTGAAGATGGAAGAAGGCAGAATGCAGAAAACGAACCCCTCACCCCGGCCCTCTCCCCGTTTGGCGGGGAGAGGGAGAGGCGCCGCCTTCGCCAAGAGGCTACGGCGCGGCGAGCGAGGACGATAGTATAGGACTATGGTGCATGACGACGGACGCCAAAATACTTACGGCTTTGCGGGCGAGCCCCGATGGTGTGTCGGGGACGGCGCTGGCGGAGCAATTGGGGGTCACGCGCGCCGCCATTTGGGGGCGTATCGAGGAGTTGCGCCACCTCGGCTACAACATCGAAGCCGGTCCGCATTTCGGCTATCGCCTGGTCAGCGCGCCGGACGCATTGTATGCGGATGATCTGGTGGCGCGCCTGGGCAAAACCAAAATCATTGGCCGCGACATCCAGGTGTTTGAACAGACCACCTCCACCAATGATGTGGTGGAAAAGCTGGCACGCGACGGCGTAAAGGAAGGCGCCGTCGTTTTCGCCGAATCACAAACCAAAGGCCGCGGGCGGCTCGGCCGCAAGTGGATTTCGCCCCGACGCACGGGGCTGTGGTTTTCGTTGCTGTTGCGGCCGCAGTTGCGCCCCCAGGAGGCCACGCGCCTGACCGTCGCCTCGGCCGCGGCCTTGCGCCGCGCCATTGAATTGCAAACCGGATTGGAGGCCGCGATCAAATGGCCGAACGACATTTTGATTGGCGGGAAAAAGACTGCCGGAATTCTTACGGAATTAAACGCCGAACTGGATCGCGTGCGGTACGTCATCCTGGGCATCGGCGTGAATGTGAATGTTGACGCCGGCGAATTTCCCGCCGATGTGCGCAAGACGGCGACGTCGCTGAAAATTGAGTCCGGCCAGACCATTTCACGGCCGGAATTGGCCACGGCCATTTTGCGCGAGCTGGATTTCGACTACGAACGCGTGTGCACAGGCAAATTCCCCTCGCTCGCGGACGAATGGGTTGCGCATTGCACTACGATTGGTTGCAATGCGACCATTCAAATCGGGACCCGCCGCATTCAGGGCCGCGCCGAGTCGTTGGGCGACGACGGGGCCTTGCTATTGCGGACCGAACACGGTCATCTGGAGCACATCATCGGCGGCGATGTGACGTTGGAGAAATGAATGCCAAAGTGAAAATGGAGAGCGGAGGCAACTGTAGTGCCGGGGACACCACGGGAACATCGTGGCACTGTTCCAGTTTGGAGTTCCGCCTTCAGGCGGCTTCGGCCAACACCCGTGATTGGCCGCCTATAGGCGGAACTCCAAACTTGAACTGCCAGTGGGTTAAGAACAATGTTAACATACGGCCGGACAGGACTCACTTTTTTGCAATCTCGTTGATTCTGTAACCCATGCTTTTGCTATTCGACATCGGCAACACGAACACGCACGTTGGCCTGGCCGACCACCGGCGCGTGATCAAACACGC
The DNA here is from genome assembly GCA_049523455.1 of Verrucomicrobiota bacterium. GTDB lineage: Bacteria > Verrucomicrobiota > Verrucomicrobiia > Limisphaerales > UBA11358 > UBA11358. Next base: position 24,610 of record JBEKMW010000051.1, read on the forward strand.
CGACGTGCCGGCGCGCGCCTGGCTGGACGGCACCGCGGGCGCGGCGGTGAGAAGATTTGCCGCCGGGAGAATGATCGAAGGCGCGGTCCTGTGCAGCGTCGTACCGCGCACCACACCGTTCGTGCGGAGATTTGTCGCCCAACTCTTCCGCGAGCGCCGACCGCGCGACGGCACGAAGGCCGGTGCCCGCGACACTTTGCTGGAACTCACGCCGAAAACGTTGCGCGGTATCGGCATTGATTATCCCAAACCGAAATCCATTGGCGCGGACCGGTTGGCGAATTCGGTGGCGGCCCGCCGGCGCTTCGGCGCGCCCGTCGTCGTGGTGGATTTCGGAACCGCGGTCACGTTCGACGTGGTTGATCGCGCCGGCAATTACGCCGGTGGCATCATCGCGCCCGGCTTGGCGGCGATGACGGATTACCTCCACGAAAAAACCGCGTTGCTGCCGCGAATCAAGATTGCCGAAGTCAAAGCCAGCATCGGCAAAAGCACCGAACAGGCGATGCTCATCGGCGCCGTTCACGGCTATCGCGGGCTGGTGCGCGAATTGATCGGCGAATTGAAACGCGAGCTAAAGACGAAGCATTTGCCGGTGGTGGCCACCGGCGGCTACGCCGGATTGATCGCGTCGGTTCTGCCCGAAATCTCCGCGGTGGAACCGGACCTCACGCTCGAGGGCCTGCGCTTGACGTGGGCAGCGGCGCATGCGGACGCAGCTTGAGAATTGCGGGTGCCGTGGCTCTTTCAATGCCCTCACCATAACGTCTGCATCTGACAAGTTGCCCCGGCGCGCGGCCTTCAGGCCGCTTCGGCGAACGAAAGCAGTGGGAGCAAACGATTGATTTATCAGCAAGTGGTGCGGATGCGGCGTAAACGCCGCGCGCCGAGATGCTTTGCGTTTGGTGGAACTTACCGGATACACTTAGCCATAACTTGGATGCCAAAATCCTATTGACAGGTTTTGCAATTTCTGATAGAAGGTAACATCGCGAGTGTAAGTGGCTTAAGAATAATGGGGAAGGTTCTTCGTTGCATTCCCAAATCCGGAGAGAAACAGTATGAAAATCACGCGGAACCTGGTTCAAATTTGTCTGCTGGGTGCGTCGGCCTGACCGATGTCACCTTCGGAAACAGCGTCGCCAGCATCGGGTCCGATACATTCGACTACTGCATCAACCTGGCCAATGTGAACATACCCGGTAGTGTCGGCAGCATCGGGAACTATGCCTTTGAACTGTGCACCAGCCTGACCAACCTGACCGTTTCCGGCAGCGTGACCAACCTCCAGGACGATGCCTTCCTGGAGTGCATCAGCCGGGCCGGAATCTATTTTCTAGGCAACTCACCACGCCCACCAATGATTTAACGGTGTTCCTGGGTGACACGGGGACGGTCTATTATTTGCCGGGAACCATGGGCTGAGGGGCGACGTTTGACGGACTTGCGACCGGGATTGGATTCCTTCCGAACCCGGTGATATTGAGCAGCCAACTTGGCATTGGATTGCAAACCAACGGGTTCAATTTCCTCATTGCCTGGGCCACGAACTGCCCGGTGGTGGTGGACGCCTGTACGAATCCGGGCAATCCGCTGTGTTTCAATCGGCTTCATGACCGGCAACGGAAAAATCGCCCCCCTCCCCCGCGCCCTTCGTGCCGAATTGAACCGCCGCATGGACGACGGCCAAACCGGCACGCACCTCGTCCACTGGCTCAACCAACGCCAGGAGCGGGAGGATGCGGAAGAGCGGCCTCGGCTGACGAAACCGCGCTCGAACGTTTGTTGATTCCCGCTCGGCCACTGAAGCGGCCTGAAAGGCCGCGCGCCGGGGGCAGTGCGCGGATGCGCCCGAAGCACAGCCGCGAGTTCATTCCGCATTGCCCAGCGGCTTGGCTTCCGCCCATAATGCCCGCCTATGGCGAGCAGCCGCAGGCAATATCCGTTTCATTTGATCGAACCAAAATGGCAGCAATTCTGGGACGAACAACAGACGTTCCACGCCTTCAATCCCGGTGAATCCGTGCCGGAAGGGCACCCGTTTGGCCAACGCCACAATTTGTCGGGCACGGTCGCGGCGGCGCAGCTTCCGAAGAAGTTTTACATCCTCGACATGTTTCCCTATCCCAGCGGCGCCGGCCTCCACGTGGGCCATCCGGAAGGTTACACCGCCACGGACATCCTGGCCCGCTACCGCCGCGCGCAGGGGTTCAACGTGCTGCATCCGATGGGCTGGGACGCCTTCGGCCTGCCCGCCGAGCAATACGCCGTCAAAACCGGCCGGCATCCGCGCCAGACCACCGAGGCAAACGTGGCCACGTTCAAGCGGCAGATCAAGGCGCTCGGTTTCAGCTACGATTGGTCGCGCGAAATCGCCACCACCGACTCGGATTATTTCAAATGGACCCAGTGGATTTTTCTCCGGCTTTACAACTCGTGGTTCAATCCGAAGACCAATCGCGCCGAGCCGATTGAAACGCTGGAATATCCGCCGGAACTGGAAGACATAGGACAGGCGTCGCCCCTGTCTCAAACATCAAAAGAGAATGGAGACAGGCCGGACGCCTGTCCTACAAACGTGGAATCCGCCCGGCGCATGTATAGAAATTCGAAACGCCTCGCCTACGTCACCGAAGCGCCCGTGTGGTGGTGCGAACAACTGGGAACCGTCCTCGCCAACGAGGAGGTCGTGGATGGCAAGAGTGAGGTCGGCGGCTTTCCGGTCACCCGCAAGCCGATGCGCCAATGGATGCTGCGCATCACCGCTTACGCCGGGAAACTTTTGCAGGACTTGGACACGATTGACTGGAGCGATTCGCTCAAGGAAATGCAGCGCAACTGGATTGGGCGCAGCGAAGGCGCGGAGGTGGACTTTCGCATTGCCGATTGCCGATTGCCGATTGCCGATTCACAGATCCGCGTCTTTACCACCAGGCCCGATACGTTGTTCGGCGCAACTTACACGGTGCTCGCGCCGGAGCACAAACTTGTGGGCTGCATCACGTCCGCGGAACAGAGGAAAGCCGTCGAAGATTACCAAGCTTTTGCTGCTGGCAAATCCGACCTCGAGCGCACTGAATTGGCCAAGGAAAAAACCGGCGTCTTCACCGGCGCGTACACCATCAATCCCGTCAACGGCGAGAAGATTCCCATCTGGATAGCGGATTACGTGCTGGCCAGCTACGGCACCGGCGCCATCATGGCCGTGCCGGCGCACGATACGCGCGACTTCGAGTTCGCCACCAAGTTCAATCTGCCCATCGTGCAGGTCGTCCAGCCGCCCGATCCGAAAACGGATTGGCGCGGTTTTGTGGACGATGGCACCTCGGTCAATTCCACCGGGCCGGAAATATCCATCACCGGTTTGCCAACTGCCGAAGCCAAAAAGAAAATCACCGCCTGGCTGGAATCGAAGGGACTGGGTAAAAAGACCATCAATTACAAATTGCGCGACTGGCTGTTCAGCCGCCAGCGTTATTGGGGCGAGCCGTTTCCGATCGTCTGGAAGCAGGACGCCGCCGGAAATCTTTATCACGAAGCGTTACCGGAGAGCGCCTTGCCCGTGCAACCGCCAACGCTTGAAGATTACAAACCGACACCGGACGGCCAGCCACCGCTCGCTCGCGCAAAAGATTGGGTGAATCTGCCCGATGGTTCCACCCGCGAGACCAACACCATGCCGCAATGGGCCGGCTCGTGCTGGTATTACTTGCGTTATCTCGATTCGAAAAATTCCGACGCCTTCGTCGGCAAGGAAGCGGAGCAGTACTGGATGGGCCTTTCAAATCCGAAATCCGAAATCCGAAATCCGAAATCGCCAACACCCGGCGTTGACCTCTATGTCGGCGGCACAGAGCACGCCGTGCTGCACCTGCTTTACGCGCGGTTCTGGCACAAAGTGCTTTACGATCTGGGCTGCGTGTCCACGCCGGAGCCATTTTTCAAACTCGTCAATCAAGGGCTGATTCTGGGCGAGGACGGACAGAAAATGTCCAAGTCGCGCGGCAACGTGGTGAATCCGGACGATATTCTCGTTGAATACGGCGCCGATGCCTTCCGGCTTTACGAAATGTTCCTGGGCCCGCTCGAAATGGTGAAGCCGTGGAGCACGCAGGGCGTCGCGGGTGTTTACAAATTCCTCGGCCGCGTCTGGCGCCTCTTTGTGGATGAAAAATCCGGGACGGAATTTGAGCAGGCGGAGACAACCACCAGGGAACCAGGCAACGCGGCACTGTTGAAGCTTATCCGGCTGGACGCGCGAATCCAGGATACCGCCGCAACGCCGGCGCAATTGAAGGCCCTCCACGCCTGCATCAAAAAAGTCACGGAAGATTTGGACGGCCTGCGCTTCAACACGGCCATCTCGGCGTTGATGGTCTTTGTGAACGACGCGACCGCGTGGGAATCCAAACCCGTGTCCGTACTGCGCAATTTCCTGATTTTGCTGCAGCCCTTCGCGCCGCATCTGGCTGAGGAATTGTGGGACAAACTGCATTCCGCCTTCCGCGCTCCGCCTTCAGCCCTGGCTTACGCGCCGTGGCCCACGTTTGATGCCGCCCTGCTCGTCGAAAACGAAATCGAGATCCCCGTGCAAGTGAACGGCAAGCTGCGCGACGTCATCAAAGTGCCGGCCGATGCCGACAACGCCGCGATGGAAGCCGCCGCCCGGGCTTCTCAAAAAGTCCAGCCGTTCCTCGCCGGCAAGACCGTCAGGAAAATCATCGTGGTGCCCAAAAAGCTGGTGAACATCGTGGCGGGTTAGAGCGTGAGGTTTTGTTTGCCTCTGTCACAAACGCGACCCGCCGCCGGGCAATCGCACGCGCAAAAAATTCATGCGCTTGGCCACCGGCAACGCCAGCCGGCGCCGGATCAAATCCAATTCCGCGCGTTCGTTTTCCGCGCGCAACGTGGCCAGAACGGCCTCACGTTTTGGTTGACGACTCTTTTTCACGCAACGTTCTTTCCAGAATCTCCAGCACGGCCCGGTCGCGCGGTCGCGCGGCGGCGCGCTTGCTGGCGATAATGTCGGCCAGATGCGCTACCCAAAGGCTGCGTCCGCTTAATTCCATCTTCTCGGCGCGTGACCGCAAGCTGTTGAAGGACTTTACACCATGAATGGCCGGCATAAAGTCCACCTGCAAACCGCGGTCATCGTCCATCACGCGATACAACTTCGATACCGGATAATAGGGCCGTAAAATCACCGCTTCCATCCTCGCCGCAAACTTTTTTAGTTTCACCAAGTTAACTGGCGTGGCACGGAACATAAAGTCAAAATCCAGCGTCGTCACCGGCGCGCCCTGAATGGCCGCTGCGGCATTGCGAATGAGAATGGCCTCCAGCCGGACTTCGGCCAGGGCTGCCACAATCGAATCAAGCAAGGGCCCGGCGTTCATGCTTTATGCAAGGTCAAGACTAACAAGTCTAACAAGTGCGCGCGGTTCAGCAAGTTCGGACGCGTGCCTGCTCCCCGGCGCAACTTTGCGCCCGCACCTTCTCCCCGCCAATCGGGGAGAGAATCCCCCGGAGAATTCGCGCATTGAACCGTTGAACCTGCCGATGGAGGTTCTGGCCCGTCTTCTCCCTCTCCCCTTGGGGGAGAGGGATGGGGTGAGGGGGGCGTCCTCGCTCCACAGGTTCATGGGGAGCCTCCTTTCGATTTTTCGCATGCACTGGGACCATGAACCTGATAGATCCAAGTTGTCCGTAGCGTCGCGCAGCGTGACCG
>JBEKMW010000052.1:0-30163 GCA_049523455.1 Verrucomicrobiota bacterium
GCTGTGCTTTGTGCTCGTGTCTCAGTTGACCCTCTGCGGCAAGGACACCGGCCCGGCCATCAAGGTGGACACCACCCCGCTGGAGCGCAGCCCGCAGCTCGGCACCAGCTTCGCCCCCGTGGTCAAAAAGGTGGCCCCCAGCGTGGTGAACATTTACTCCACCCACATCGTCCACATGCGGCCGTTTCACCCGTTTTCCGACGATCCCTTTTTCCGGCAGTTTTTCGGCCCGCCGCGCCGGGATGGCGACCATGACATCACCCGCCGCGAAGAGGCGCTGGGTTCGGGCGTCATCGTGTCGCCGGACGGCTACCTCCTCACCGCCTACCACGTGGTGGAAGACGCGGACGAAATCCAGGTGGCTTTGGGTGACAACGAGGACAAGGAATATACCGCCAAAGTCATCGGCACGGATCCGCAGACCGACGTGGCGGTGCTGAAGATTGAGGCCAAGGACCTGCCGGCCATTACGCTCGGCGATAGCAGCGAGTTGGAGGTGGGCGACGTGGTGCTCGCGCTGGGAAACCCGTTCGCCCTCGGGCAGTCGGTCACTATGGGTATTGTCAGCGGTTTGGGGCGGCATTATGGGGTCAATGATTACGAAGATTTCATCCAAACCGATGCCGCCATCAACCAGGGCAATTCGGGCGGCGCGCTGGTGGATGCCGAGGGCCGTTTGGTGGGGATCAATACCTGGATCGCCACCAGCAGCGGCGGCAGTGAGGGCGTGGGCTTCGCCGTGCCCATCAACATGGCCCGGCGCGTGATGCAAAGTCTCATCAGCGGCGGCAAAGTTTCCCGCGGTTATCTGGGCATCATCTTCAATCCCCAGGACATTACACCCGACCAGAGCGGCGCCCTGGTGGACGATGTGGCCAGCAACACGCCGGCGCAAAAGGCCGGCCTCAAGTCCGGCGACGTCATCACCGACATCAACGGCAACAAGATTACGGATGCAAACACGCTGCGCCTGGTGGTTTCAGGCATGGCGCCCGGGACGCAAGTGACCGTGAAGTTCTATCGTGATGGTCATGCGAGGACGGTCTCGGCGGCGCTGGCCGAGTTGCCCGAACAGGCTGACCAAAACGGATCCGGCGGAAGCCATCCGGGTTCAAACCATGGCAAGACGGACGCGCTCGACGGCGTCACGGTGAGTGATTTGGACCGCGACGCGCGCGCGCAATTGAGTGTGCCTCAGGATGTGCATGGGGCGGTGGTCGTGGACGTGGACGAGAATTCCAACGCCGCCCAGGCGGGCCTGCAGGTCAACGACCTCATCGTGGAAATCAACCATCATCCCGTGGCCGATGCCAGCCAGGCGGTTGACCTTTGCAACCAGGCCACCGGCGCGCGCCTGCTGCTCAAAATCTGGCGGCGGGTGGGTGACACGGGCGGCACGCGCTTCCTCAGCGTGGACAATACGAAGGCGCGGTAATCTTCCCCGGGTTCCCCATCGCGGGTGTGTATGTGACAAATTGCCCCGGCGCGCCCCCGGCGCGCGGCCTTCAGGCCGCTTCGGCGCAGGGCAGCAGTTGGATCAAACGATGGATGTATCAGTGGGCGGTGCCGAAGCGGCGTAAACGCCGCACGCCACGAGGCTTTGCGTTTGGGGGAACTTCCCAGAGGCACACCCATCGCGGACGCAAAACGAATTGCATTTCACGTTTCCAGTCTTAATCTTCACCGATCGAACGATTCGACGGTTTAACCAATTAACCAGACCCGATGCCCGTTCAATACAAAGACTATTACGAAATCCTCGGCGTGCCCCGCACCGCCACCGAAGCCGACATCAAGAAGGCCTTCCGCAAATTGGCGCGCGAATATCATCCCGACGTGGCCAAAGACAAGAAGAAGGCCGAGGAGAAATTCAAGGAGTTGAACGAGGCCTACGAGGTGTTGGGGGATTCCGCCAAACGGAAGAAGTACGACGAATTGGGCGCCAACTGGAAATCCGGCGCGGAGTTCCGTCCGCCACCCGGCTGGGAGACCTTCTCCGGCGGCCAGTCCCGGCATCGCGGCGGCGGAGACGCGCAGGAATTTGAATTTCAATTTGGCGGCACCGGCTTCAGTGACTTTTTCGAACAACTGTTCGGCTCCCGGATGCGCGGTTTCGGCTCGCACGCCCGGTTTGCGGAGGATGAAATGGCCGAACGGGGACGCGACATCGAGGGCGACATCCTGGTGACGCTGGAGGAGGCGATGCGCGGCTCGGTGCGCGCCGTCAGCGTGCGCCGCCCCGTCGGACGTTCGATGAAGAGCGAAACCTGCAAGGTAAGGATTCCGCCGGGCGTGACGGACGGGCAGAAGCTGCGCGTGGCCGGCCGCGGCGAAGCCGGCCGGGGCGGAGGCGACGCCGGCGACCTCTATCTGCGCGTCCGCCTTGCCAAACACCCGGATTTTGACGTCGAGGACCATAACCTGATTTACGAGGCCGAACTGGCCCCCTGGGAAGCCGTGCTGGGCGCGAGTTTGTCCGTGCCGACTCTCGAAGGCCGCGTGAACATCAAAATTCCCGCCGGCACCCAGAGCGGCCAGAAGCTGCGCGTGCGCGGACGCGGCCTGCCGACGCGCGACAGCTCGCGCGGCGATTTATTGGTGGTTACCCGGATTGCCGTGCCGGCCAAAGTGTCCGAGCCGGAGAAGAAATTGTGGGAGCAACTCGCGCACGAGTCCAAATTCAACCCCCGGCCGTAGGCCGTGACTATGCAGTTGAAAATCAGCGCTGGGCGCCCAATTTCACGTAGGACAGGCGTCCCGCCTGTCTCCATCGTTCTCATGGCGCCACGCGGGATTGAAATAATCCCGTACCCTTCCTTTCGTGCGTGAAACAGATTTAAATCTGGAATGCGGCGGTTGACCGCCGATTTACGCTTGGCGCGTCACTTGCTTGGTTTGCCGGCGGTCCCGGGCGGGGAATCTTCTTCCTGCCATTGCTCGAGCAACGGCGCCTTGCGTTTCAGTTCCTGCTCCAGTTCACGCGCGTCGCGGGCGTTGTGAAGCACCGTCGGGCGCAAAAAGACCATCAATTCCACTTCCTGGGTGGTCTTGTCCTTCTTTTTGAAGGCCCACTCAATTCCCGGTATGCTGCCGAGCAGCGGCACCTTGCGCACGATCTGGGAGAGCTGCTTTTGGATGATGCCGCCCAGCAGGATCGTCTGACGGTCTTTGGCCGTGACCTCGGTGTGGAAATAGTCGGTGTCAAAGACGTCGCCCCCCAGGACCGGCCCGCTCGTGTCCACGGTGGATGATTCGGCGTGGATGGTCAGTTGCACGTCGCCGTCGCTGTTGATGTGCGGCGTGACTTCCAGGACGACGCCCACGCCCCTGTAAGTGATCGCGGTGCTTTGGCTGCCGACCGAGGAAACCAGCGTGTTTTCCGGCACCGGCACCTGCTGGCCGACAAAGAGCCTGCCCATTTCATTGTCGTTGATCGTTATGGTCGGCTCACCCAATACCGTGGCATCCGTCCTTTCGCGGAGGAATTGGACGAGATAATCAATGTTCAGCGTGCTGCTGACCACGCCGGAGCGAAGGCTCGCGAGCGTTTGCACGACCGAACCGACGGAGCTGCCGGAGCCTGAACTGGCCGGGGTATTCACCACCGTCTGGCCGCCATAGCCTTGTTGATAATTGCCGCTGCCGCTGGCCAGCAGCGAATTGTCATAATCCTCCCCCGAAAACACCTGGCTGCCGTTGGGCGACCAGCGCACGCCCAGTTTGTCGAGATAATCGCTGGATACCTGGACGATGCGGGCCTCGATCGTGACCTTGTCGGACGGCGCATCCAGGTCCTGGATCAATTGCAGGATCTTGGGGAAGAAATGGACGTTGGCGGAGATCAGGACGGCGTTGCCGCGCTGATCGGCCACACAACGCACGCGGCCCACCAGATCGCTGATGATCCGCGAGGAAGAGCGGTCAGTGGGAAGGGTGGTGCTGTCGGGCTGGCCGCCCAGCCACGAATAGTATCCTTGCTCTTTGGATTCCTGCGTGAGGTCAAAATCATATAGCGAAGTAGCCGACTGCTGCTGCTGGCTTTGCGCCTGGTTGTTGTTGTTGTTGTTGTTCTGATTCTGCTGCGCCGCCGGGTTCAAGGCCGGCGAACCGTTCTTGGCAAATAATATGTTCAAACTCTTCGCCACGGTGTCGGCGTTGGCAAATTTCAGGCCGATGCGCAAGGTGCTTTCACCCGCTTGTGACGGTTGATCGAGTTGCTTGAGCACATTTTCGATCACGGCCAGATTTTCCTTGGAGTTGGACGTGATGATGATGGCATTGGAATAAGGTTCGCTCGTGATGCGAACCTTGCCGTAGAGCCGTCCGACGTTCTGGTTGCCGGTGTGGTCCGAGTCTGAATCGCCAAAGAAGACATCCCAGTAGGTGCGTTGCTGCGTCTTCTTGAGAAACAATTCATTGAGCACGTCCTCAATGTCCGTGGCGCTGACATACTTGAGCGGGTAGATTTCCGGAGCGAGGCTGTCATCGGATATTGGCTGGTCCAGTTCGGCAATCATTTTGGCCAGGCTGTCCATCTGCGCGGGCGGGGCCTGGACGATGACCGCGTTCCGGCGGTGATCGGCCACCACGCTCAGTTTTTTGGGATTGCTCGGCGGCGACGAGCCAAAATAATAGGCGTAGCGCGAGGTGGTCGTTTCGCTCTGGTTCAAATCCTCCAATTGCTGGGCCACGTCCGCGGCATCGGCGTTGGTGAGTATGAAAGTCCGCGTCTCCTTTTCCTGCGCTTCTTCCGTGTCGAGCATGGCCACCAATTTTTCGATGGCGCCGAAATCCGTCACGTCCGAAAACACAATCAGCGAGTTGGACCGATCGTCCGCCACCACGTCAACGGCCGTCTTGTTTCCCGCTTTGCCGGTCATTTTGTCATAAAGCGGCTCGATCTCGCGGGCCACCTGGTCCGCCGCGATGTGTTTGAGCGGAATCACCCGCACGGTCACGTCTTGTGGATGCTCCCGGTCCAGCGCGTCAATCAGGTCGCCCACCACGCGCAGGTTGTCGTTGTAGTCGGTCACGATGATCCGGTTGCCGTTTTCATCCACGTCCACCGTCGCCTTGTCCGACAACACCGATTGGATGCGCTCTTTCACTTGCGCCGCTTGGGCATGTTTTAGTTGAAAAACTTTCACGAGCAACTGCCAGCCGGCAGGCACGTTGGTCATCGAACCCGTCACCACTTCGGGGCTCATTTTCGGCTCTTGCCCCTGCGGTACGATGAGAATGGAGTCGCTCAACTCGACCGCGGAATACCCCTGCAGCGCCAGCGCGCGGTAAATCATATTGATCGCTTCGCGCACCGGCACTTTTTGGGAACTCATGATGGTTACCTGGCATTGCACCTGGGGATGTTTGATGACCGCCTTGCCCGTCGTCTGCGCCAGCCACTGCGCCACCATGTCCACGTTTGCCCCTTGGAAACTCAACTGAATGCTGCCATTTAAGTTCGTCCCCCCAACATAGTCCGCCAATGGTGCCGACGGCACCCAAGGCCCCCCGCTGGAACTCTTGGTGCCGGGACCACCGCCGGGCGGCGCTGGCGGACCGCTTTCTCTCGGCGCCGTGATGCCCGGCGGCGGGTTTGGCATCATGATTTGCGCTTGTGCCAGCAGTGGCGCCCCGCCGATTGCCAACGCGGCAGTCAACAGAATTAAGCGCCGCGAAATGTTCGCCTGGCCCGCCGCCATGTAATTGAAATGGAATGTTTTCATTTTGATATTTGTTCTGGTTTGGAAAGCAAACTGTCGCTGCCGTAGCCGTCGAACATCGTAAGCTCTTTTTTTTGTCCGTCCTGTTCCACCAACACCCGGTTGGTCCCAATCTGCAACAGTTTCAAATCGCCCAGCGAGTCGCCCGCCTTCACCAGGCCGGTTTGGCCGCTGGCGGCGCGCAGGAAGGCGGTGTCGCCGGCAATGCCCAACAGCGCCATCGGCAGCGGGTGCATGACCGGCGCGAAGATTTCGCTGTTCACGATTTTATCCACGCGCGCTTGAATCTCCGGCGCGAGCGGAGGTGCGGCCCCCGGCATTCCCGGCATTCCCGGCATCATTGGCGGCCCGCCGCCGGCCATTGCGTTGGGAGGCGGGGAATTGGTTCTCGCCATTTTGCCGGCGTCGGCGAGCACGGAGTTTGTGCCCACCACCGGTGGCCGATTGGTTCCCGCTTGGGCGAGGGCATTCGTAGAAACCGCGTTGGTTCCCAAACTTGTGCCTAAGACCCTATGGTTGGTTGATGTCAATGCCACCGGGGCGTTGGTAGAGCCGCCGCTCGCGTTGCCGGTCGCCACCAGATTGGCCGAACTGGGAACGGGACGATTGGTGCTGACCACTTGCGCGACGGCATTGGTGGCGACCGAGTTGGTGCCTATATTTTTTTCAGCCGCCGCGGCCGTGCCACCGGCTACCAGGTTGGTCGGGATCGCCAGACGATTGGTAGTGGCCGCTTGCGCCACCGTGTTGGTGGCGACCGAGTTGGTTCCTGAGCTTTTTTCGGCTGCCACCGCATTGGTTGCTGCCATTGACGCTTGACGATTAGTGGAGGCGGATGAGTTCGTGGTTTGCACCTTTGGGCCGGAGGATGCCACCAAGGCAGTCACATTTGAGCTTACTTCCAGCGTCGGCACCGCTGGAATTTTCACGCCTACGAGCTGGCCCACTTGGAAACCCGCTTGAACCAGCCGCAGGAAAACCAGCGCAGCCAGCGTCCAACATGCAATCCGCAATATTCGCTCGACCCGGTCAGGCATGGTGCGCCTCCATATTTTTCCACTGTTCAAAATCCAGCACGATAATGGTGAGGTTCAATTTGACCTGGTCGGGACGCGCGGGATCGGCGGTGATTTGCATCGAATCAATCAGCAGGGGGTAACCGAGCAGCGGCAGCCGGTGCAGCAGGGAAACCACGCCGGCAACCGGCCCCGAACCCTCAAACTGAATCGTCGCCAGCGATTTGTCCGAGGGCTTGCCCGACGATTCACGGATGGTGCCGGGATTGACGCGGCCCGCCATTGCGGCCTTCTGAATCGCCGCGCTGGCCTCGGCCACGGCGGTATTGGTCTTCAGCAGGGCCGGATCCAGATGAAAATCCTCCATCAATTTCTTTACCTTGACGGCTTGGTCCGCTTCCAAGCTGGTTTGACTTCTCAACTGGCGGGCTTCGGCGACCATCTGGAGGTAATCCGTCCGCCGGTGCGCAAAAAATGACCAGAGCTTGAAGCCGCCAAAGGCCACCAGGTAAATCGCCAGGCCGATTACCGCGTAACGGATTGTCCGTTTTTCGCTGGAACTCAAGGTGCGCATGAAATTCAGGTTTTGGGGGTTTTGGCCGCTTCGGGTGGCGTCGGAGCGGTGGCGGCCGAATTGGTCTTGTGGGCCGCAGCCGCCGATGTCGGGGCCGCGGCAGCCGAATTGGTTTTGGCGGCGGCATCCGGCGCCGGCGCGACTTTCAAGGCCGGGCGCGCCGCGGCAGCTTTCCATTGCGCCGCCATGCGCACGGACACTTTGGGCTGGCCCTGGACCGGCGCCTGTTCCTCCACGGCCACATCGGCAAAAAAGCCGGAGGCAATCAGCTTGGTCCGAAAGTCCGTCACCTGTTGCGCGTTGGCCATGGTGGCCTTCAACTGGATTTCACCGCGCTGATTGAGGCTGAGCGAATCCAGGTGCGTCCCCGGCGAGGCGGCGTCGGAAAACAGGTAGATCGCGTCCAGGTAAGGGGGCTGGCTTTGCCGCAACGATTGCAAAAAATGCAGCTCGGGCTCCGCCACCGAAGTGAACGCCTGGCTTCGCTGCTTGACCTTGGCGAGCTGCCACCCCACCACCGGTTTCAGGAGCAGGGCTTCCGCGTAGGGCAGGAGCAATAGTACAACCAGCAGAGCCGCGGCACGCGCCAGCCAGCGCCGATTTTCGGGCGGCGCAAAATCCACGCGGGAAAGGCTGAAGGAGCCCCGCGCCGACAGCGGCTTGGCCTGCAAGCGCGGCAGGGGCACGTTTTCGGAAACGGATTTATGCAAGCCTAGGGTCGCAGCCGTAGCACCATCCCCCGCAGGGATTTCCAGCCGGAGGCAGCCCGCGCGCGCCGAAAGCTCTTCCCATAAGCGATTCGGCGTGGGCGTTTTTTCGGCGACATATAGGGTTTTGCCGCCGGCATTTTCCAGAACGGCACGGGCGAGATTTCCGTTGGCCGGCAGGATTTTCACCGCCGTGGCCACGCCGTTTTCGAAGGAAGCGAGTTCGGCACTCCCGCGGCCCACGTCCACGATCGCGTGCGGCTCGCCCGGCGAGGGGCAAAGCAATTCGCGCGCAAAAGCCGACACCGTGAATTCGGGACTCGCGCCCGCCGCGGACAATACGCCGGCGTAATCCTCGACCACTTCCCTGCGCACCGCAGCGATCAGTGCCCGCCGCCCGGCGAGCCCGTTGGCAATTTCGCGCCAGCCCCAAGCCAGTTCGTCCGGCGGCAGCGGGAATTCCTTTTCAATTTGCAATCGCAGGATGCCTTCGAGGTCGCCCCCGGCCGGTAACTCGATTCTTCGGAGTGCTACGCCGTGGGCGCTGATGCCACAAAGTGCGCGCACGCGCGGCTGCCAGCTCTTTCGACCGAGGAATTTCTGCAAGGCGGCAATCAGTTCCTTCCGGCAATCGGCGGTCAACCTCCCGTCGGCCGCGCGTTGCAGCCCCAGCTCCAGCCCGCGGTTTTCACGCCGCGCCTGCAGCCAGCCGGGAGTGATCTCGATGAACACGGGCGGAGCATTGAAAAGCTCGATCATAAATCGTCCTCGCGATACGAAAGGGTTTTCACGCCATCGAGATTGACGCGCACGATGACCTGGATGCGCTGGCGGACCCCGGTGGATTTCACGCGGCCTTCGGCCAGGATACGAAAGGTCTCCGAGCGCGCGGTGACCAGCGGCACCACCTGTTTGAATACATCGCGCGTCATCCCGTCCACTTTCAGCAACTCGGCGGGATTCGCAAAGAAGCCCGATGATTGGCGATAGGAAATGATCTTCTGCGCGAGGTCGCGATCAATTCCCGGGAGGCATTGCAATACTTCCACGCCCGCGGTGTTAATGTTGATTGCGCCGGATTGGGAGGTATCGTCGGTCGCGGTCAGGTCATCGGCAATGTCCATCAATAAATCTGGGCTGATGACATGCGTGCCGGAATCGCCGGAGCCGCCCGGCGGGGAATTGTTCCGTGCATTGCCGCCGATTCCGCTGTTTTGGGGCGGCGTCACATCGAGCAAATCCGCTATGCTCTGGAAACGGTTTTGATTGCGGTACGCCACAATCGCGCCGGCGATTTCACGCGTGATGCCCTGCACGGCCGTCAATGACGTTTCGTTGGCGGTTTGGATGTTCACACGGCTGTCGCCGGCGGCGTTGACATTTTTGACGGAAGAATCCACGGTCAAAATGCCGGCCCAGCCCAATTCGCTGCCGGCCACCGTGTCCAGGTATTTTGGCGTTTCGTTGACGCCCTCGGAAATATCTTCCAGCATACCGTCTTGATGACTGTCCCGGCCGTACAGCCCTTCCGGCGTTACACCCCGCACCATCAGGAGCTCGCGTACGGTCTCAAACGCCCCGCCGCGTGGCTGATACGGCGGGCGTTGCGCGAGGTAATAATCCGATTCCGCGGCGGTGCTGCCCTGGCCGCGCCAGCCGAGAATGGCCGTGGCCACCTCGTCGCTCAGGCCGTCAATTCTGGTAAGTTCCTCCTGGGTCGCCACATTGACGTTCAAACGGCTTTCCTCGTCGGACACCCCGTAAAGCACGCTGTCGCCCTCGTCATCCCGCCCGCGACGCAAAAGCGACCAGGTTCCGCGGCCCAGTGCGATGTCGTGAAAATCCTGCGCGTCGTCATACAACTCGCCGGTGTGATTTTTGCCGCTATGGCTGCGGTTCCGGGCGTTCTGATAGAGCAGCGCCTCGGCTTTTTCGATTCCCGCCAGGGCGAGATAACGGGCCTGGATCCGGTCGCTGAAGTTTTTGCCGGCCAGCAAATCCATTCGCGCGGCGTGCAGCACCCCCACCACCACCAACGAAAGCAAAGCCACGCACCAGAGCAATCCGACCAGGATGGAAGCACGCTGACGCATAGTCAGTGACCTCCCCCGCTTTGGGTGGCGCCGGTGGATGCGCCGGAATTTTGCGTGGCATTGTCGCCGGAATTTTCGGCGTTGTCTTGCGATGCCTCGGCCAGGTTCAAATACGCGACCGTCTGAAAAGCCATCGGCTTGGCGACGGCGCGCTTGCCGGTTTGGGGGTCCGGCTTGGCCCCGGGATCCGTGTCGAGCATCAACGTGATACGCACGGCTTCGGGCAAACCCTGCAGATTGTTTGCCTGGCGTTGCGAGTTCTCCGCTTTGGCTTTGCCCTGGACTTCACCCCAGTTGTCATACCAGTCGGTGCCGTCGGAGTATTCAAATCGCACACCCAGAATGTCCCCGGCAATCAGCTCCCGGCGCCCGCCGGACATTGGGTCGGGCGCGAGCGCCGGATTGCGCCGCCGCCACAAACTGCAACGGCCGGATTGCGCATCTTGCTGCACGAAATAACTGACTTCGCAAAAATCACCCTCGTGCGGATGGCGCGGCGAGTAGTTGTGGGTGGCAAAATCCAGATTGTCGGCCTCGACTTCGCCAAGGCTGCGCTGCATCCCCAGGAACGCGGAATCCCCCGGAAGCGGGCAGGCGCCGCGCAAATCGGCGGCGAGCATGGCCATGGTCACGCGCGCCTGTTGAAAGATGTCCGCGCGCGGTTCCACGATTTTTCTGCCCTCAATGCTGGCGTTCAGACACAAATACGCGCTGGTCAGAATCAGTGCCATCAACATCGAGCTGATGACGACTTCAATCAGCGTAAATGCACGAGGGCCCGATTTCCGGGGAATTTTCATTTGGCGCCGGCCGATTTCTTGGGCGATTGGGCGTTCTGGTCGTTCGCGTCGCCGACCGGTTCGAACAACTCCGTTTTAAGTTCGTAAATCTGCTGGTTGTCACGGGCGCTCTCGATGACCACGTCCACGTCGTGCAGGCCGTCAATGCCCGCGTCGCTGATGGTTTGCCTCCACCGATACGCTTCGAAGCCCGTACCGCAATCGCCGTCGGTCTCGCCATTCTCCCAATCGCCCTCCGCCCGCAGCGTTTCAATTTTGCCGGCGGCAAACAGCGCGGCGGTTGTCTGCTGTTCCGAGTCCTTGCTCGAGGCCAGCGCGGTCGTAATCCCGCGGGTCAAGCCGGCCAGCGTCACACCCAGAATCAAAATGGCCACCATCACTTCGACGAGCGAAAACCCGGCGTTGGATGCGTCCGCTTTCATTCGTGTTGTGGCTCCAGGATGTGGACGCGCGCGGTGACGGGGTCCAATTGCAACCGCAGTTGAAATCCGGCGCGGTCCCGCAGTTGGATTTCCGCCGCATCCGCCGTGCCGTCCGGATAAAACGCAATGGCATTATCCAGGTCAACCCGCGCCGCACCGGCCTCCCCGCCGGCTCCGGATGTTTGCTCGGGCGGCGCTGCCGTGCCGCCATCCTGCCCCGCGCCGGGTTCGGACGACGATTCGTCTGGCGCGTTGATTTGCAGGACAATCCGCGTGTCCCATTTGCCTACCGCCCCGGACACGTCTTTCAACGGCACAAAATCCTCCCGGGTGCCGTTTTGGATCCGCCGTTCCACGGCGTAGCGTGCTCCCTCGGTGTCGAATCGGACGCGATAAATCTGGTCGAAGCTGATGGCGCGGCTGGACGCGAGGTTGAAAGCGCTCACCAGGTCGCGCCCGGTGGAGCGGAGCAGGGCGTCATCGAAGGAGCCCCTCATCTCGGGAATGATCATCGCCGCCATGATGCCGATGAGCGCGACGACGACCATCAGTTCAACCAACGTGAAGGCGCGACGGAATCCGGGGGCTAAACGATTGTGGCGCATGATTACCAGTTGCCGATCTCCGAATCTTCGCCTTGGCCGCTGTTGGCGCCGCTCTTGCCGCGCGACCAGACGTCAAAGCTGGCCGGATGATGGGTGCCGGGACAGAGGTATTGGAAGGGATTGCCCCAGGGATCGCTGCGAAGCTGCTTGATGTACGGCCCGCGCCACTGTTTGGCATCGTCACCGGACGGCGGATCCACCAACACGTTCAGGCCCTCTTCCAACGTGGGATAACGGTCCATCTGGACGTTGAAGCGCTCGATGGCTGAATCGAGCTCGGCCACTTGCGCCTTGGCCGCGCTGACTTTGGCGTCCTCGGTGGTGCCGATGAACTGCGGGATGATCGCGGCGGCCAGAATGCCGATGACAATCATCACCACCATGAGTTCCAGGAGGGTGAAGCCCCCTGATTTTTTGGAGTCAGGCTGAATCTTCATAGGTTCGAGTCTTTCAGTGCAACGCGCTGCTCATTTTGAAGATGGGCAGCAAAATGGAGATGACCATGAAACCGACGAGCGCGCCCACGGCCAAAATCAACAGCGGTCCCAGCAGCGAAACCAGCGTTTTGGTCCGCGCCCGCATGTGGCGTTCCTCGATCACTGCCACTTTCAGAAGCATCTCGTCGAGCTTCCCGCTTTCTTCGCCGACATCAATCATTTGCACGACGGTGCCCGGAAAAATGCGCAACTTCCGCAGCGGCGCGGCCAGGGAGTCGCCACCGCGCGTTTCCTCGGCGACGCGCGCAATCTGGGCCGCCAGAATCCGGTTGCCGATGGTATGCTCCACAATCTTCAGGGCGGGCAGCAACGAAACGCCGCTCTTGACCAGCGTGCCCAGTGTGCGCGCAAACCGGCCAAGGGCCGCCGACTGAAAGACCGGACCGAGCAACGGTATTTTCAGTTTGAACCGGTCCCAGTTTTCCGCGCCCCGGGCTGATTTCACGTACTGGCGGGCGCCCACGGCTGCTGCCAGGATGACGACTAAGATTAAAAACCCATGCTCGTGCAGCAGGTGGCTCACTTTGAGCAGAATCAGCGTTGGCAGCGGCAGGACGGTCAGCATTTCCTCCAGCATGCTGAACAATCGCGGCAGGACCACCGTGAGCAACAGCGTGATGGTTGCCAGCCCGAAGCACAAAACAAACACCGGATAGGCAACCGCCGCCATGACTTCGCCGCGCACTTCATCTTCGTGTTCCAGCAAGTCGGCCAGGTCGTTCATGATTTTGGGGAGCACGCCGGCCTCCTCGCCCACACGAACCATGCTCACGTAAAGATTGTTGAAGAGCCGGGGATGCTCCGCCAGCGCCACCGAAAGTGATTCCCCTTTGCGCACCGCTTCGGCGAGCTGCCGCAACACCTCGCGGAGCGCGGGATTTTCCTCCTCGTTGCCCAGGCTGTCTAGCGCCTGCGGAATGGGAATGCCCGCGCTGAGCAAAGCCCCGATTTCGCGGGTGAAGGCGGTGATGTCTTTGCGCCAAACGCGCCGTCCAAAATGAACTGCTGGCTTCCGTGCCGCCGCTTGTTCCGGCCGTCGGGCATCCGCTAAAAGTGCCTCCAGCGACGACGGAAACAGCCCGCGCTGGCCCAGCAGGTGCAGCGCGGCCTGGCGGTCTTCGGCTTCGATCACGCCGCCAACTGAATTGCCGCTGGCTTCGACGGCCTGGTAACGAAATGTGTTCATCCGGGCAAATCTCCCGAGGACACGCGCAGGATTTCTTCGAGCGTGGTCACGCCCGCCGCCGCTTTTTGCAGCGCATCCTGGTGCATCGTCACCATCGTCGCCTGCACTGCGGCTTTGAGTTCGGCATTGGCAGACTTCTTCAGGACCAGTTCACGCAGTTCATTGGTGATGGGGAGCAATTCAAAAATGCCGATCCGCCCGCGGTAACCGGTGCCGCGGCATTCGTCGCACCCCTGGCCGCGGAAAAACGGGCCTTCCATCTTGGTGCCGCTGATGGCCGCCACCTGGTCGCGGATCGCCGGTTCCACGTTGGCCGGCCCCCGGCATTGGGTGCAGATGCGCCGCACCAACCGTTGCGCGACCACGCCTTCGAGCGACGACGAAATCAGGAACGGTTCCACGCCCATGTCAATCAGCCGCGTGATCGCGCCGGTGGCATCGTTGGTGTGCAACGTGCTGAATACCTGATGCCCGGTAAGGGCGGCGCGGATGGCGATTTCGGCGGTTTCCGAATCGCGGATTTCACCAACCATCACCACGTCCGGGTCCTGCCGCAATATCGAGCGCAGACCGTTGGCAAAGGAGAAGTTGCGGCTGGGCCGGACGGGAATTTGCGCCACCCCCGGCAATTCATATTCCACCGGGTCTTCGATCGTGAGAATTTTCAACTCCGTCGTGTAAATGCTTTGCAGGATGGAATAAAGCGTCGTGGTTTTGCCGCTGCCCGTGGGGCCGGTCGCTAGAAAGAGTCCATGCGGCTTGCCGACCAGGTGCGAAAGCACCGCCGCACGCGGCGCGTCCAATCCCAGTTCCCGGATGGTCTGAACCCGGGCATTCTTTTCCAGCAGCCGCATTACCAGGCTTTCGCCGTAAATGGTCGGCAGCGTCCCCACCCGGATGTCCACCCGCGTGCCGCGATGATGAATTTGGATATGCCCGTCCTGCGGCATGAACCGTTCGGCAATGTTCATGTCCGCCATGATTTTAATGCGCGAGATGATCGCCGCGTGCAGTTGCTTCGGCGGTGGCGCTTTTTCCTGCAATAACCCGTCAATCCGGTAACGCAGTTGCATCGAGTCCTCGAATGGCACGAAATGGATGTCGCTCGCGCGCTCGTGGATGGCGGTGGAAACAATCAAATTGACGAGGTTGACCACCGTCGGCTCATTGGCCATCACCTCAATGTCGTGCAGCGTTTTGCCTTCGCCGTTGCCCGCGTGGTCGCCGCCGAGGTTTTCGATCATTTTCTCGACCGTCACCTGGTAACGGCCGGCGATGGCCTCGGCAATTTCCGACGCGGGAAATACCTCTTCCACCACCTCCAAGCCGGTCAGCAACCGGATGTCATCTATCACGCGGACATTGCCAGGCTTCGCTGTGGCCACGTGCAGGTTGCCGTCGGCAATCTTCAGGGGGAGGATGCGGTGGCGTTTGACAAAATCAGTCGGCAAGGCACGCAGCGCCTCGGTCTTGGCGTGGAACTTTGACGCCTCCGCCGATGGTTCCGGTTCCGGCTCCAGCTTCTGAACTTTTGCCGTAAAGTTCGTCGTTTCCATGTTCGTTTCCAAGTTCTTCGCGCCGGTTCCTCAAGCGCCCGAACCGGCCCTTCACCTTCCAACCGAATCTCCGATTTTCCCGGCACAATCCGCCCGCGGGCGGTAATCAAATTCACCGTCTCCCCGGCCGTGCCAAGGGAGGGTGTTCGTCGATGTGGTTTGGTTATCTAATTAAACAGCCCAGCCGCGAAAAAGTTCTATAAAAAACCTGAAATTTCATGAAAGATGCATCCAAACTTGGGAAAACCCTTTGGAATGTGTGGTTTTGGGGGACACTTTTGCAGGATGACAACCATGGCGCGGAAGCTGTGAGTGGAGTATGGCGGGGCGATTTATCATGTGATCAACCGCGGGGACTGGCGCGAGCCCATCTTCAAGGATGACGAGGACCGGCGCCGTTTTCTGACGATCCTGGGCAAAGCCCGTGCCAAAACCGACTGGCAGGTTCATGCGTTCTGCTTGATGCCCAACCATTTTCATTTGGCCCGAATATCTAAACCGTCCGGGGCGGCGGCCGGCATGGTTGCGCATGGATCGGTTGCTGGGTGAATATTGCGTGCCAAGGGACGGTGCGGCAAGACGTTGGAACAGCGCCGTGGGGCGGAAGCCGGCGACGCGTTCAAAGCGATCCGGCGAGGATGGTTTTACGGCAGCCCGGAGTTGAAGCAGGAATTGCTGGCGGCAATGTCGGAGCGGACGGGCCGATGGCATTATGAGGAGGCGGTGCAGGAGTCGTCGGTGGCCAGGGCGGAGCGTATGGTCCGGCAAGAAATGGGCCGGCGGAAATGGGATGAAGCAGCCTTGGCTGCGCGGCGCAAAGACGATGCGCAGAAGGTGGCCATGGCGCCGCGATTGCGGCGCGAGACGACGGTGACACTGGCTTGGATCGCGGAATGGCTACAGATGGGAACCCCGACCTGCCTGGCGCATTTGCTGTACTGGAACCGACGCAATGAAAAATAGCAATATACTATTGACCGACCACTTCACCGGCCGTGAAGCGTTGATCACCAGCGCACGCTGATGCGGTCATCAATCCGCAACCCGAATCGCCTGGCGGCAGAACCTCCATTGACGGCAATTTCCAAAAAGCCGCTGGAACCGGGCACGGCCACGGCCTGACCGGCCGGCACCGATTGGTAAAATGCCTTGACCGGACAAAACAATTTGCGCCCAAGGAAGAGCCGGCCGCCGGCATCCATTCCGCCCGGCGGGGTTGAGGCGTGGGCAATGTTGGTGATGGCATTGCCGAAGCGGTCAATAAAAACCACGACGCCATCAATGCGGCGGCGGTGCACGCGCGGTTGCGGCCAGGGCAACCGGACAATATCCCTCTGCGCCGGCCCCAGTTGGCGCATGGCCACTCCCCGGCATAGATGGGCCGCCACGGGCGCAAACACATCCCGCCCATGAAACGTGTGGCTCACGGGTTGCAAGAAATAATCGGAGTTTTCCAGGCGGCGCACCCACTTGATCTTTTCCTGCGCCAGGGCCAGGGACAAAATCCCGTTGTCCGGCCCCACGAAAAAGTAATCAGGACATCGCACCGTGATGGCCCGACGCGCGCTGCCAACGCCCGGATCCACCACCGCCACGTGCACCGTGCCTTTGGGGAAGAAGCGGCAAGCGGCGGCCAGCGCAAACGCCCCGGCCCGAATGTCGCCCGGCGGAATTTCATGGGTGAGGTCCACGATGGTGGCGTGCGGCGCCACGCCGAGGATGACGCCCTTCATCGCGCCCACGAACCAGTCCTGAGAGCCGAAGTCAGTGGTCAGCGTGATGAGTTGCACGGCCCAAAATCTACCGTGAATATTGCCCGGCTGAAATCAGAAAAGGGGTTCTTCGACGTTTATAGTGGGTAAAATGGTCACAGGCCAAAGGCCTGAACCATCGTAGCCGAGGGCAACGCCCTCGGAAAAATCGGAAAACATTTTTGCCCTGAAGGGGCAATCCAAAATGGCCGGGCAATCCTCGCCGGTGATGACACGCCGGTGATGAACACTTGCCTGCCTGCCCGGTCAAAGGCAATATGAAGCTCGCCCTACTGTTGCTTCTAACGGCCGTTTCTCCGGCTTTGGCCGGAGATTTATTGCAAACCAATGCATTCGAGTGGTTTAAACTGCATACGGAACCACCGAAATCAGACTGCTTCCTGCCGGCCAGCAACTTGCCGTGGAACACCCCACCGCACCGGCCGCACATCATCGTCGGCGGCACTTTGACCAACCTGCCGGTCCCGATCCGCCAAGGCAACCGATTTCAGGCTGAACCATCAACGTCGGGGCTTCCAGCCCCCGGTTTGTACCAGACGTTTCCTTACTCGGGCCTGGTGCTTGCCACCGGCGGCCAAGGCGGCGATCAGTTTGTGCGGCATCCGTCAATCGTCGGGTTGGAAAAAATGCCGATGTGGCACCCCGACATTCAATTCATTCCGTATCAAGCGGGAACGAAATAGTGTCCGTTCAATCAAAAGCCGTGCCGAACCATTTTTCGTAGAGCGGTCCCACCACGGGCATCGGTTTCATTTGGCCATTGATGGCGGCTACCAAGCCCATAATGAAACAGACCAGGAGGAACACGCCAAATGCCAAATAAATCAATGGTACGAGCAAAATGACCAAAGATTTCATAAAAAAAAGAACAACGGCGAGGACCACCATCAAAATGACCAAACAGATGTATCCGATGATGCGGGTCAGGATTAGTCCTAGAACTTGACGTAAATGATACGCGCCAAGTTTCGTTTTCTTATTGGCGTTCAGTATGATGGCCACAATGAAGCCGATCAAGGTGAGATACGCGACGATGGCCACTGTCTTGTCTTCCGCAGTGGTTGCCGGCGGGGCTGCTGGTGCAGGAGTTGTGTTTTCCATAGCCTATCCTTTGGGTTTGGTTTTATTTCACTTGGAACAACCCTACGAACTTAGCCTGAACCCGCCCCCCGTCAAGACGCGATTTGTGCGATTTTGTTTCCGGGCCCAAATCAGTTTTTGGGAGTACGGCGACATGTCCGCGCTTTGATTCGAGGCGACATGTCACCTCGTTGAAAGCGGCGTCGTGCCGCCGCAGTCCATACGGTCGTAGTTGGAGCAGTCTCGCAAGTCTAACCAATCCAAAGTTTTACGTCTTATGTAAGTGCCATTCCCCCGTCAGGGGCGACATCTTCTGTCCGTAAAAACTGATTTGCACCCTGGCCAGAGGTTTGCCGCTTAAACTCTTATTTGGCCCGCAACAGCAGCACCGGCACGCTGACACTGTGGCGGACATGCCGCGAGGCCGAGCCCAGAAACAGGTCGGCCACGAAGCGGTGTCCGTGCGTGCTCATCGCCACCAAGTCACAACCCTTTTGTTTGATCCACTTGACGATTTCCTTCGGCGGATCGCCATAAGCCAGTTCCGCCTCGGCAGGAATGCCGGCGGATTCAAACTCCGACCGGACCCGGTTCAAATACGCGGTGTCTTCGGTGATTTCGGGGCTGACGGCGTCCGGGCCAAAGGTGCGCGCCGCCCATCCGTCGGCCACGTGCAGCAATACGACGCGGCTGCCCAGCAACTTCGCCAGCGGCTTGACGTGCTCAATGATGGCCCGGTCGGTCCGCGTGCCGTCCAACGTCAGAAGTATGGTCTTATACATGCGTCAGGCTTTTAAGTTTATCCACCACGGATAACCTGCCAAGCCTGTTTCACCGCGTCCGGCAGACCGTAGAAGTCGAAGGCCGTGATCAACAACGCCGAACCCCACCCGGCAATGAGCAGAAACCAGCCCAGCCGCCATTGTCCCATCCGCTCGCGGGAACTGGCCAGGTGCAACAGCGGGAACATCGCGAACGGCAGTTGCAGCGCCAGCACCACCTGGCTCAGCACGATCAGATCGTTGATGTTATTGGCCCCGCGGATGGCGACAAAGATGACTGTGGGGATGATGGCCAGTGAGCGGGTAATCAGCCGCCGCAACCACGGCTTGATCCGCCAGTGCATAAAGCCCTCCATCACCACCTGACCGGCCATCGTGCCCACGATGGTGGCGCTTTGCCCGCTGGCCAGCAGGGCGACGGCGAAAAAAACGCTCGCGGCAGCCGTGCCCATCAGCGGCGCCAATGTCAGGTTCGCCGCCTGGATCCAGTCCGTGGAATCGTTGAACTGCACCACCTGTCCGCCGGCCGCGGTGACGCTGGTCTTGCCGTAAAACACAATCGCCGCCAGCACCAGGATGGCGGCGTTGATCAGGAAGGCAACCGACAAGTTGGCGACCACGTCAATGGCATTGAAGCGGATCGCGTTTCGGATGGATTCGTCGTCCTTCTGGAATCTGCGGCTCTGGACCAGGGCGGGGTGCAGATATAGAACGTGCGGCATGACCGTCGCCCCAATGATGCCGATGGCCACATAGACCATGGTGGCCGAATCCAGACGGGGCATGATCATCGCCCGGCCCATTTCCAGAAAGCTCGGCCGCGTCTGCGGCAGCACAAATATTTCGATGAAGTAGCAAACCCCGATGGTTGCCACCAGCAGCAGCACGATGGCTTCAATGGTCCGCATCCCGAACCGCTGCAGCGCCAGCAGCAGCAGTACGTCGGCGCCGGTGATGATGACCCCCCAAAGTATGGGGATATGGAACAACATGTTCAGCGCCACCGCGCCGCCCAGCACTTCGGCCAGATCGCACGCGATGATCGCAATTTCCGCCATGATCCAGTTCGGCACGCGCGTCCACTTGGGATACCAATCGTAGCAGCACTGCGCCAGGTCGCGCCCGGTCGCCACGCCCAGCCGCGCGGCGATAATTTGCAGGAAGATCGCCATCAGGCTGGCCAGGCCGACCACCCAAAGCAGTCCGTATTTGAACTGGGCGCCGCCCTGGAGATCCGTTCCCCAGTTGCCCGGATCCATGTAAGCCACGCTCACCAAAATCGCCGGGCCGAAGTAGGCGGCCATTTGCCGCCAGAAGCCGGCTTTACGATCAGGCACCGCTACGCTGCTGTGCATTCCTTCCAGCGACACGGCGCCCAAGTGCGAATCCACCGCGCTTTTGTCCACCTCAGGTTCCATCACGTCGGTGGGCGTGTTGTTGTCTTTGCTCATAAATGGTCATAATCCATCTCCCGCCGCCGGCCCAATGGCCGCATGTAGCAATACCTCTATTACGTTGCATGATTTCCAAATCGTAGTCAAGACTACCAAACTGCGCCCGGCTGTCAACGGCTTTTGCCGTCGTAGTCACGGCTACAAGATTTTACTCGACTATCAACCCGGCCTCGGTTAGCATGGCGGCGAAAACCATGACCTCGACCCGACGCCGCGCCGGCCTGCAACACCAGGCCGAAAACCTGTCCGAGACCCGGCGAGAACACGCCCATGAAATCGCCGAGGACTATGTGGAAGCCATTGCCGACCTCGTCGCGGAAACGGGCGAGGCGCGGGTGGTGGACCTGGCTGAACGGCTGGGGGTTACCCACGTTACCGTCATCCGCACCGTTGCCCGCCTGCGAACCGCCGGTTTCGTTTCTGCGCAACCCTATCGCGCCATTTTTTTGACCGACAAAGGGCGCGCCCTGGCCACCGCCTGCAAAAGCCGGCATCAGGTGGTGGTGGCCTTTCTCCGCTCACTGGGCATTCCCGACCGCGTGGCGGAGAAGGACGCCGAAGGCATTGAGCACCACGTCAGTCCAAACACGCTGGCCGCCTTCAAGTGCGCCTTGCGCCATGTCCATTCCTAGCGGCTTGGCAAAGAATTTCGATGCGATGCCTCCTCACCCCGGCCCTCTCCTCGCTTGGGGGAGAATTCCCCGAAGCGATTCCCGCATTGAACCTCTGAACCTGCCGATGCCTGGCGAGCCTCCGAATCTGAATGTTGCCCGCTTGCTGTCCCCTCTCCGCTCCCATTCTGAATGGGAGGGGAGAGAATTCCCCGAAGAATTCGCGCATTGAACCCCTGAACCTGACGTAAGCTGCCAGTCTCCCGAGTCACCCGTTGCGCCCGCCGACTGTTCCCTCTCCGCTCCCATCGGATGGGAGGGGAGAGGGTCAGGGTGAGGTGAGGGCTCTTTACTTTCATTGGATGTTCGATGTTCGATGTTTCCGGGTTCATGGGGGAGACTGCCGGTCCGCTCGAAAATCTCACAGTCACTGAACCAGTGGCGCAGGCGTCTGCTGGAAATGCAAATTGCATCGCGTGGGCCTTTGCGCTAAAAGTGATGCAACGATTTAAGCCCAGTCCACCGTACCTGTCCTGACTGGGCAAGTTTTGTCAAGCTTAAGGCAAGTATCGGCTAGTCGAGATTGGGCCGCTGGCCTTATTCTCTTCAAAAGATGTTGCAATCGAGTACGATGCGCGGTCCGGCCTCGGGGGGCAGACGAACGTCCTCCCGCGCTGCGCATACCGGCGCCGTTCCAGGGGCTTTATGGGCTTTATTGGGCGCTATTTTTCTGGCGCTTCCCCTGAAATCCCAATCGGTCGTGCATTTGAGCATCATCCAGCCGGGCGGGATGCCCGGATTGCCGGTGATGATCGGGATTACCGACGGGACCAACAGCGTAACCATGACGTGGGACGGCCCCTCGGGCTATTACCAGCTCTATCAAAAGAGCAACAGTCTGGGCGCTGCGTGGGTGGCCTTCGGCAAGCCCACCAACCTGATGCGCTACGCGGTCGTTTCCAAACTATTCAACAACGGATTCTTCCGGGTGTCCGGGCCGTCGCCACTCTATGCCGGCGCGCCGACGTGCGCGGATTGCCACCAGAACATTTACCAGACCCAGACGAATACGCCGCACGCGATGGCGTTTCAGTCGCTCCAAGCCGTTGGGCAATACACCAACGCGGATTGCCTGGCCTGCCACACGGTGGGCTATGGGCTGCCGACCGGATTTATCTATACGAATGGAATGTTCCTGAACACCTATCTGGAAGGCGTTCAGTGCGAGAATTGCCACGGCCCGGCCGGCAACCACGCGGCCAATCCCGCCGACCCCACGGTGGTGCCGCGGGTGGAACTGGCCGCGCAAGTGTGTGGCGGCTGCCACTCCGGCCCGCAAACTCCCACCTACGATGAATGGAGCACCAGCGGGCATGCCACGGTGACGCCGGACGCGCTGGCGGTCATAAATTCCTCCACCAACAACATCAACGGCTGCGGTGTCTGCCATTCCGGTTCCGTCCGGCTGGCTTTGATCCAAGGGGAGAATCCCGCCGTGACGCTGACCAATGACGTTGACGTGGCCATTACCTGCGCCGTGTGCCACGATCCGCACGCCACCAACGTCAATCCGGCGCAGTTGCGCAATCCCATGTTTTCCACCAACGATTTTCATTTTGTCAGCACCAACATCGCCAGCGTGGCGGCGTTCACCAACTCCTACGAGGCCAGCGCCGATATCAATCTTTGTGCGCATTGCCACAATGACCGCGGAGCCGCGTGGACGGACACGTCGCGCGCGCCGCACCGGTCGTTGCAATACAATTTCCTGCTGGGCACGGTCGGTGAATTGGCGGGCGGAGAACCGGGTTTCGACTTCGTCCCGCACGTTGGCCTGCCCTCGTCCACCAATTACTCAATTTCCGGCACCTTCTACCTGACCAACCAGTGTGCGGCGTGTCATATGCAGGCGGACGCCCCGCCGGCGTGCGGCAACAGCCACGCGCTCACGGTCAGCTA
Source organism: Verrucomicrobiota bacterium (assembly GCA_049523455.1). Taxonomy (GTDB): domain Bacteria; phylum Verrucomicrobiota; class Verrucomicrobiia; order Limisphaerales; family UBA11358; genus UBA11358. Next base: position 22,838 of record JBEKMW010000052.1, read on the forward strand.
CACTGTCTGCGCGAATTGTCACGATGGCCAGGCAGCCCAAGCAGCCCTGACGCCATTGCTGTCCAACCAGGTGGCCGCGGTGATCAGCGGGCTGAATGAATGGGCGGCCCGCCAGGCGCCCCCGCAGTTGATCACCAACGGGGTGGTGCCGTGGGAATACTCGACCGCCGGCGGCTTGACCTGGCAGACCAATTCGTCCGGCGCGGTGACCGGTTGGTCGCTGCAGGACACGGTGAATTTCAGCGGCCCGAACGCCGCCGGCCAGGCCTTGATTCCGGACACCATCAAGCAGGCGCGGTTTGATTTGTATCTGGTGGTAAGCGACGGCAGCATGGGCGTACATAATCCGTTTTACGCCCTGGAACTCTTGTCGTCCGCCCAGGAATTTATCCTCGAGCAATTGGAGGAATGAACCGGCAATGATACGCAAACCAAGTATTCCATTCGTCCAGCGTATTCAGCTGCGGGGCAGCACGCGGTCTGACACCGCCCCTAACTCCCTCTCCCCGCCCGGCGGCGAGAGGGTTGGGATAAGGGGTTCTCCTCCACTCTCTGATTCAATCCGCCTTTTGCCGGATGCCGGATGTGAAGCCAATGCCCCCTCACCCCGGCCCTCTCCTCCTTTGGGGAGGAGAGGGAGAAAAACGCTGCGTCTCCTCCTGGCGGCCGCGGCGGCGGTTTTGCTGGTGGCAACAATTTCCTGCCGCACCGTGAACCGTCCGGTGGTGGCGCTGCCGCAGGTCCCGGGCGCGCATTACATCGGCTCCGAGCAATGCGAGCAGTGCCACGAAGACATTTACAAGGGCTTTGCGACGGCGGACCACGCGCGCTTGATTGCGCTGGGTACCAACGCGCTCAGCGCCGGCTGCGAATCGTGCCACGGCCCGTGCAGCCTGCACGCGGATTCCGGCGGCGACACCAAACCGCCCTATTGGTTTACCTCCGGCCGCGCTCAAACCGGCAGTTTCGGTGGACGCGAAACGGTGGGGCCGGCGCGCTCCGTGGAAACCGCCTGCTTCCAATGCCACCCCGACGTGCGCGGGCAGTTCGAGTTGCCCGTCCATCATCCGGTGACCGAGGGCCGGCTGAGCTGCACCGATTGCCATGATCCGCACAAAGGCTCCATCGTTGCCGGCGGCACAGCGTTGCTGTCACTCAACGACAGTTGCCTCCGATGCCATCCGGCACAGCGCGGACCCTTTGTCTTCGAGCACGATGCCCTGCGGGAAGGCTGCACCACCTGCCACCGCCCCCACGGCAGCATCAATGCCAAATTACTGACGGTGCGGGACGCGAACCTGTGCCTCAAGTGCCACTTCCAGCAACTGAGCAACGGCCGCATTTACATCGGCAATTCCGACCACACCACGCGATTGCAGCAGGGCACCTGCTGGACGGCCGGCTGCCACGAGGCGGTGCATGGTTCGCGGGTCAATCCGTCCCTGAGATTTTAGCCACTGGGAACCCTGATGAAAAAGCGCGAGCAATCCAAACAACGCAGGGACCGTGAGGCACAGCGCATCCAGCGCTGGCAGCGCCTGCTGGCGGCGATGATCGTCGTGGGCTGCGCACACGCGCAGGCCGCGGACACAAACAGCGTGCCGATGACGCCGCAGGATTTCTTCGAGGGCGGCACCAACACGTTCCACAACTGGATTGAGCTGGGCGGGGGCGGTTTTCTGACGCAGGGCAACCGCGCCCAGGCACAACAGAACCAGCAACTGGACCACGGCGCTTTTGGCGGCATTGACGACCTGCACTTCGAGGGCAACGCCTTCACCAACTCGATTTTCACGCTGGACGGCCACGGCATCTATGATCAGCACGATTACAGCCTGGGCGTGGGTTTGAAGCGGGATGACGTGGGCTTCGTACGGGCGAACTTTGAAAACTACCGCACCTGGGACAATGGCGCGGGCGGGTTTTATCCACCCACCGGCACGCAATACAACCTGGGCAACGACGCTTTGTGGTTGGACGTGGGGAAGATTTCGTTCGAAGCGGGATTGACGGAGGAGAAACTCCCGCAGCTCACCTTCAAATACACGCACAGCTACCGCGAGGGCGACGAAGGCTCCACCCTGTGGAGCCCGCTGCATCCCGACTTGCTGGGCTCTCCGGCCACGGTGCAGGGCCTGGCGCCCAGTATTTACCACCTCGACGAAAAAGTTGACACGTTCGAATTGGACGCCAAACAGCACGTCAAGGCCACCGATTTCGATTTGGATCTGCGCTACGAGAAAGGCGATTTAAACGATTCGTATTACACGACGCAGTATCCGGGCGAGCCGGCCCAAAGCGATTTGACGGAGGCCCAGGGCACCACCTACAGCCTGTTCAGCACGACCGCCTCCAGCGAGACCTGGCTCAAAAAGAATTTGTTCCTGTCCACCGGCTTCATGTTCTCGGATCTTTGGGATGCTTTTTCCGGCAACCGGATTTATGGCAGCGCCTTCAACGTGCCTTATTCGCAGGGCGCACCGAATCCCTCCTACGGTTATTACAATTTAACCGGCGATTCGCACGCGCAGGACTACGTGGTGGATGTGAACCTGATGGACATTCCCCTCAAGACCTTGACCGTGACGCCGGCCATCCGGGTGGAGAAGGAGAATTGGGGCGCCGATTCGAGCGGCACCGGAACACTGCTCAACTTCACTCCCGAAAATTTTCCCGAAAATTTCAACGAACAGAGTTCCAGCGACATGATTGACGTGCGCGAGAGCCTGGACGCGCGCTACACCGGCGTGACCAACTGGGTCTTTACCGCCCGCGGCGAATGGGATGAAGCGAGCGGCGACCTGGACCAACTGGGCGGCCTGACCCAAATTGCGCCGCCTGGTGGGCTGCCTGGCAGTGCCATTGGGCCGTCGCCTCTCCCCCCGACTGATACTGACGACACCCGGTTCTATCAAAAATACACGGTTGGCGCCCGGTGGTATCCCCTCTACCGGCTGACGATTGACGCGGGCGGTTACTACAAGGGCGACCGGTGGAACTACGCCAACACTCCGAACTCCAGCAGTTATCCGGGTTTTCTGGCCCTGCAAGATTTTGACACCTACGATGGGAACTGCCGGGTGACGTTCCGGCCCCGGGAGAATGTTTCGCTGATGGGCCGGTATGAATATCAGTGGTCCACCATAGACACGGCGCCGAACGGCTCGACCGGGCTGCCCGAAGTTCAATCCGCGGACATGATTAGCCACATTCTCGGGGCGGATGTCAATTGGACCCCGTGGTCGCGATTGAGCCTGGAAGCCGGGCTCGATTACGTCGTGAGCGTAACCAAGACGCCGGTGTCGGACTATGTGCCTCCGGGCCTTAGCGCCGCTCCGATTCTCAACGCGGAAAACAACTACTGGCTGGTGAACGGTTCGGCGGCGTTTGTGGTGGACGACCGGACCGACCTGAGCGTGACGTACTACCATTACCAGGCCGATGATTATCAGAACAATTCCAGCGTAGGCGTGCCCTACGGCGTCGGCGGGCAGGAGGACGGGATAACCGCCTCGCTCACCCGCCGCCTTACGGAACATATGCGATGGAATTTGCGGTACGGCTTTACCCATTACACCGACGCCACCTCCGGCGGGAACAACGATTTTACCGCCCAGGTGATTTTCTCGAGCATCCAATACCGGTTTTGAACGACGTGACTTAACGCGCTACCGGAGCGCGAGTTGTCTCAACTCGCAGCGGGTCCGCGAACGTGCGTGCTGCGGAGTGGGGACCAGCCGTCGCTCAGAAGCGATGGCGCGGCGTGCAATCCGCGCTCCGATGGCCAGGCACGACGTTGGTGACGATGCGAGGTTACTCCCGATTCTGAACCACCGCGCCAAAATTGAATTGTCCACGCCGGGGTTTCGCGGCAATCTGGTTCCATGCAGCAGGTCAACCTCGGAATGATTGGCGGCGGCACCGTGGGCAGCGGCGTGTTTCACGCCCTCCACATCAACGGCGGCCTCCTGTCTTCCCGCATCGGCGTTCAAGTTGCCGTTCGCAAGGTGGCGGTGAAGGCGTTCGACGAGCCGCGCCCTTACGAGATTCCGCGATCCCTGATGACCACCGATTGGCAAAGTGTGGTCAATGACCCTGAGGTGCACGTGGTGGCCGAACTCGTGGGCGGCACGACCATCGCCCGCACCATGATTCTGTCGGCGCTCGCGCTCGGCAAACCCGTCATCACCGCCAACAAGGCGCTGGTGTCCGCGCACGGCGAGGAGCTTTTCGCCGCGGCCAGGAAGTTCGGCGCCAACCTCTACTACGAGGCCAGCGTTTGCGGCGGCATTCCCATCATCAAATCGCTCCGCGAAGGCTTCGTGGGCAACCGCATCAACGCGCTTTACGGTATTGTCAACGGCACCTGCAATTACATCCTCACCCGCATGAAGCTGGCGGGTGCGGATTTTGACGCCGTGCTGGCCGACGCGCAGAAACAGGGCTATGCCGAAACGCCGCCGGACCTGGACATTGATGGCTGGGATTCGCAGCACAAAATCGGCATCCTGGCGTCGCTCGCCCACGGATTCTGGGTGCGCCCGGAGAGCATCCACGTGGAAGGCATCCGCCAGATTACCGGGTCGGACATCCAATTTGCCCGGCAGCTCGGCTATACGATCAAATTGCTGGGGATCATCAAACGGATTGGCGATTTACGATTTACGACTGACGGGTCCAACACAAAAAAGGCGCGTCAATCGCCAGTCGCCAATCGCAAATGCCGGGTGCAGGTTTCGGTTTATCCGACCCTCATCCCCAACTCGCACGTGCTGGCCAGCGTGAACGACGTGTTCAACGCCGTGTTCGTCCGCGGCGACGTCGTCGGCGACACGCTCTTTTACGGGCGCGGTGCGGGCAAGGACGCCACGGCCAGCGCGGTGTTGAGCGACCTGGCGGACGCGGCGCTGGATCTGAAGTTTGGCACGTCGCATCGCGTGCCGCCGTTCGTGCCGCACGAAGGCCACGGCGTTGTGGCGCCGATTGCCGATGTGGTGTCCCAATATTTCGTCCGTCTCAATGTTTTGGACCGGCCGGGCGTGCTGGCGCGGATCGCGGCCATTTTCGGCCAGTCGGGCATCGGCATTTCTTCGGTAATCCAGCCCGAAGGCCACGAAGGCGAGAGCGTGCCGCTGATTTTCATGCTGCACTACGCCCCCAACGGCGCGGTGTCCCGGGCGCTGGCACAAATCGGCAAACTGCGGGTGGTCAAAGCCAGGCCCGTTATGATTCGGGTGGAAAATTTTGAGTAATTCCATGCCGGTACTCTTTCACAGCACCAACGGCCATGCGCCTGTGGTGAATCTTCGCGAAGCACTCTTGCAGGGCTTGGCGCCGGACCGCGGCCTTTATCTGCCGGATAAATTCCCGGTGGTCACGCGGGAGGAAATCGCCGCCTTCACGGCATTGCCCTATCACGAAATCGCCTTTCGCATCCTCTCGAAATACACCAGCGGCGTGATGCGGGACGATGCCCTGGCGGCGATGTGCCGGGACGCCTATGATTTCAACATCCCGCTCGAAAAACTTTACGACCGCGTTTTTCTGATGCGGCTGGACCAGGGGCCGACGGCTTCGTTCAAGGATTTTGCCGCGCAAATGATGGCGCGTATGGTCGGACAGTTTTTGCGTGAAGAGGGACGGCAAGTCACCATTCTCACGGCCACCAGCGGCGACACCGGCTCGGCGGTGGCCCATGCCTTTCACCGGGTCGCCGGTGTCCGGGTTATCGTGCTCTTTCCCATCGCTGAAGTCAGCGTCAGTCAGCGGAAGTTGATGACGACGCTGCGTGACAACGTGCGGACGGTGGCCATTGACGGCAAATTCGACGACTGCCAGGCGATGGTCAAACGCGCATTTGCCGACCCGGCGTTGAAGCATATTCCGCTGTCCTCCGCCAACTCCATCAACATCGGACGCCTGCTGCCGCAGAGTGTTTATTATTTTTACGCGGCCTCGCGGCTGGCCCAACCCGGCGAGCCGATGGTGTTTTCCATCCCCAGCGGCAATTTCGGGGACATGATGGGCGTGGTGGTGGCGCGCGAAATGGGATTGCCGACGAGGAAAATCGTCGCGCCCGTCAACGAAAACGATGCGTTCCCGAAATTTCTGGCCACCGGCGTCTATCAAAAAATCTCGCCCTCGCGCAATTCGCTCTCCAACGCGATGAACGTGGGCCATCCGAGCAACCTGGCGCGGCTGGTGGCCATCTATGGCGGGCAAATGGACGAAACGGGCCGGATCCACCGGCAGCCTGACCTGGCCGCGCTGCGGCGCGACGTGTTTTCGTCGTCCGTATCAGACGAACGCACCCGCTCGACGCTGCGGGATTTCTGGGGCAGATTCCAGTTGCTGATCGAGCCGCATGGCGCGGTCGCTTGGCAGGGCTTCTGCGACTGGCTGGAGGCGGAAAAGCCCGGCGCCGGCCCCGCGGTGATTGTGGAAACGGCGAACCCGGCCAAGTTCCCCGAGGAAATCGAAAAGATGATGACCTGGTCGCCGGATGTTCCGCCCCGGATGGAAGCGGCGTTGAAATTGCCGGAGGATTTCGACCGCATGGGCGCGGACTACGAAAAGTTCAAGTCGTATTTAATCCAGCAGCACGCCCCGGCAAATTGACCGGGGAACGGTGCGCGGCACTTGCCCACTCAATGTCCGTCCCGCCGGCTTCGCTGAAATAATTTCCAAGTCGTCAACGCCACGGATGCGAGCCTGCCAAGTCTGCCGACTCCATTGATGACCCGGCCCGGCCGCCGCAGGATTCTGGCGGCCAACATGCCCGAGGCGGCGGCTAGCGCGGCCACCGCGACGGGGTGGCGTTTGATCAATCCCCAGCCCTCGCCCAGCCAGTTCTCCCGCGAGCGAAACCGTTGCCAGTCGGATGTGAGTTTCAGCCGGTTGATGTCGCTCTGCAAACCGAGTTGGGTTCTTTTGAGGCGCAGCAGCTCTAACTCCTTGGCTTGAAACATAGCCCAAGTCCGGCAGGCATGCTCGAAATTTGTTTCCATTCCGCAATGAGTTTTTTTGCCGCTCCGGGTCATGTTGTCACGCTGAGAGTTGTCCCAACTCGCAGCATGACTGACGGCCATAGCACCTGCGGATTTAAGGGCAATTGGCGCCCAGCAGGTCTGGAACGAGGGAGGCTCCCGACTTCCGCGCTGGTTTGGCTACCTGCGTGCTGCGGATTGAGACCGGCCGCGCTCCCGGAGCGCGGGCTTCAGCCGAATGGCGCTAAAACAAGGGTTTGGTTTTGCGGGCCGGGAGGTGATCGACGTGAGCGGCTCTTAATTCGCGACGGGGCCGTTTCATGAAAGGGTAGGCTTTCGG
>JBEKMW010000053.1:0-29896 GCA_049523455.1 Verrucomicrobiota bacterium
ATTTCCTGAAGGATTTCCTGACGGCGTTGCAGTGGTGTCATGGCTAATATCTATACTACTAGATATACAATGTCAAAAAAAATCTGCAAACCCTAGTCCTTGGACATTTTTGCAACGCACCCGCGCGGGTCTGTGACCCGCAGACGTGTGGACGAAGGGAAGCGCGAACAAATGGGATCGAAAGACCTTGAAACGGTGGCCCTGCTGCGGCTCACAGAGCCGCGCTCCGCCAGCAGGCCGGTTCATTGGTGGTGGAGTGAAGTTGCGCCCCAAACAATTGGGCTTGCCAACGTCCCGGTTTTGAGTTCCGCTTTTAGGCGGTTCGGATGAGAACTTGCCATTCGCCGCCTGAAGGCGGAACTCCAAACCAGCACCGTGCCCGGATGCATCCGTGGGGGTGCAACTTTGTACCAACGCTTTACAGATGCTAAAGTGACATTATAATGTCCATATGAAAACATTGACGGTGACAGCCGCCCGGCAAAACCTGGGCGCGTGGCTCAAACGGAGCTTGCAGGGCGAAGACGTGGGCGTGATGATTGAGGGTTCGGTGGTCGCTTTTCGCCCCGTCAAAGTTTTCTCGGAAGATTATGCGGAACACGAGTATGGCGTGACCGGCGGGCAGTTGGAGCATTTCGCCGACCAAGCCAACCGCGAACTGAACGCCGAACGCAAGGCTGACCGGCTCAAGCCTTTCACGGGCAAACTCAAGCGTGGGTAAGCCCTCCATCCTTCTTTCCACCCGGTTTCGCGCCGCGCTCAGAGGCTTGAGTGACGCGGATATCGCGCGCGTGGAAGCCGCGTTGGCGGCGATTCCCGATTGTTTCGGACGTCCCCATACACATTCGGGCATATCGGTCCGCCGCCTGAGAAAGAACATTTTTGAATGCCGCGCGGGATTGAAGCTGCGCCTGCTCTTCCGGCAAAACGGGCCGGATCTGGAGTTCTTTTTCGTCGGCGACCACGACGAAGTCCGCCGGTTGATTCAAGGTTGCTGAATTCGCAATGACCTCCTCTATCATTGCCCCGCGAGCCGGCCCGATTAGCCGATGGGGCGAGCGTCCCCGCGAGCCGTAATCCTCTACCATTGCCCTTGGAACCAACCTGATTAGACTGTCCGCGTGAAATCCACAGGTGCGGTGTATTTGGTCGGATCCGGGCCGGGCGATGCGGGCTTGCTCACCTTGCGCGGAGCGGAGTTGCTGCGCCGCGCCGACGTGGTGCTTTACGACGCGCTGGTGAATCCGGACTTGCTTCGCCTAGCGCGGCCGGAGGCGGAGCTGATTTCCCGTGGCAAGAACATGACGATGCCGCAGGAGGAGATCAACGCCCTGCTGGTCGCCCGGGCGCGCGACGGAAAATGCGTGGTGCGGCTCAAGGGCGGCGACCCTTACGTTTTCGGCCGCGGAGCCGAGGAGGCGGAAGCGCTTGCCGCGGCGGAGATTCCCTTTGAAGTAGTGCCCGGTGTGTCTTCCATTATCGCCGCCCCGAATTATGCGGGCATTCCCCTGACCCATCGCGCCCATTGTTCCAGCTTCACTGTGTTCACCGGCCATGGCGATCCGGGCGAAGCGGCCACGGCGTTGCGCTATGAGCAAATCGCCAGCATTCCGGGCACAAAAATCGTCCTCATGGGCACGGAAAACCTGGCGGAGTGGACGAAATCGCTCATCTCCCACGGCACGCCCGCCGAAACGCCGGTGGCCATCGTCGAGTCCGGCACGCTGGGCCGGCAAAAATCCGTTTCGGGCACGCTGGCCACCATCGCGACCCTGGCCGGGCAGGCGAAAATCGCCCCGCCGGCAATCACGATCGTCGGCGAGGTGGTGAAGCTGCGCGAAAGGCTGAACTGGTTCGAGCAACGTCCGTTGTTTGGCCAACGCATCGTCGTCACCCGCCAAGCCGAATCGGCCGGCGGCTTTGTGAACCGGCTGGCCGAATTGGGCGCCGACGTGCTGGCGGTTCCGACCATCCGGATCACCGAGCCCACCGACCGGTCGGCCATCGTGGACGCGCTGCTGAGTTTGAACGCCTACGACTGGCTGGTGTTTACCAGTGCCAACGGGGTCACGGCCTTTTTTGATTTATTCTTTCGGAGGTTTTCCGATTTGCGCGACCTCGGCGGCGCAAAAATTGCCGCCGTGGGCCCGGCTACGGCGGCGAAGTTGCGCGCGCTGCACCTGCAAATTGACCTGGAGCCCACCGAGGCGCTCGCCCGCAAAATGGCGGAGGCCTTTGCCCGATTTGAAAGCATCGAAAACCTGAAACTCTGCCTGCTGCGCGCCGAAGTGGCGAACCCCGATTTGCCGCGCGCGCTCGAGGAAATGGGCGCCATTGTGGATGACATTGCCGTCTATAAAACGGTGCCGGAAACGGAGGACCCTGGCGGCGTGGCGGCGGACTTGCTGGCGCGGGGCGCCGACTGGGTCACATTTACCAGCGGCTCAACCGTCGGGCATTTCCACGCGCGTTTTGATCTCCCGAAGCTGGTGAAACAATTCCCGCAAATGAAACTCGCCTCCATCGGCCCGGAAACGAGCAGAGCCATCCGGGCCTTGGGCCTCGTGCCGGCCCGCGAAGCCAAAAAGCACACCACGGAAGGTCTGATTGCCGAGTTGCTGAAGTAGCAGGTCAACGCTTGCCGTGGTAGGGCCGCGCTGCTGCGCGGCCTGGCAGAGCAGCAGCTCCGCCCTACCAGCCAATTTGAGCCGCTGCGCGGCTACGACCTCACTTCGGTCAAATCCTTGGCCAGGACGTAATCGTCCATTACAAACCCGCCACCAATATCCGTCACCACCGATTCCGTGATGACAAATCCATTGAGGCGGTAAGCCGCGATGCCCTTGACGTTGCGCCGGTTGACTGAAAGCACGAGCTGGCGCGCCCCCGAGCGGCGAACCTCGCGCTCCACGTGCTGCAACAATCGGCTGCCCAGGCCGCGCCCGTGAAATTCCGACCTCAAGTAGAGTTTGTGAAGCTTGACCACCCCGGGCGCCCCGGTCGGCCCATAGGACGCAAAACCCACGAGCCCGTCCTCCACCAACATGCGATCGTAGCGGATTCCTTGCGACCGCAGCTCGTCGCGCAGCACTTCCAGCGCATACATGCGCGCCAGCATGTACTCAATCTGCGCGTGGCTGATGATGCCCGGATAACACGCACGCCAGATGACGCCGGCCAATTCCGCGATGGCGGATAGATGTTCCGCTCCGGCCGGAAGGATTTGCGGACTTAAACTCGTTGCATTCACGCAGGGGTCCAATGTTGTGACAAAAAACCGTTCGCCGCAATTCGCGAAATGACAACCGGGGCGCGGAGGGCGCATCTCACTTCTTGGGAGGTATTCGGCAGGCGTGGGTTGAGTCTGCTTTGGCCGGGTGCCGGATGAATGACTAATGGCCTAAGCACGAATGACTAAAGAATGACAAAGCTCGAAGGCCAAAGGGCCAAGCATGGCCATTAGTGATTCAGTCATTGGGACATTCTTTCGTCATTAGGGTTTAGGTATTCGTCATTCTCCCTGTTTCTCAGCCGGCGGCGCCGGGAGCGGCGCATCGGCCCTGTCAGAAACTGAGTTGCGCCCGAGCGCCGAGCCATGCCCCCTCGCCACTGGCCCGCGGACAAAACTTGAAATTCGGGGCCGTTGCGTATTTGCTGGCGCGTGCAACCGGTCAATCAACGGGCGGAGTTTGTCCAACTGGGCGCGCTATTTGTAATCCAATGGATGGCGTTCGCCGCGTGGATGGTGCCATTGACCCTGGTGCTGCAAACCCACCATCTCGCGTGTATTCAGCCGTATGCGTTCGCCACCACCGCCGTCGCGGCATTTGTCACTCCCCTGTTCTTTGGCGCGGTCGCCGACCGCCATGCCGCGCCCGCGCGCGTCCTGCGCTGGCTCGCCATCAGCAGCGCCGCCAGCCTCCTGCTCGTGTGCCTGGCGATACGGTCCGGATGGAATCCCTGGCTGGTGCTGGGCTTGATCCAGGTTTACGCCTTGTGCTTCTCGCCCATCACCAGCATTTCCACCGCCGTTGCGTTGGCCGCCATGCGCGATCCATGGCGCCAGTTCGGCCCGATTCGCGCGATGGGCACCTTTGGCTGGATGGCTGGCTGCTGGCTGGTAAGCCTGTTGAACGCCGACCGTTCAATCCGCGCCGCGCTCAGCAGCGCGGCCTTGTGGCTGGCACTCGGCCTCTTCACTTATCTTCTGCGGAACGTCGAACCGCCCGCCTCGACCGGACATTTGACCTGGCATGAGCGTCTCGGTCTCGACGCCCTCACCCTGCTCAAAAAACCCGACCATCGCGTCATATTCCTGGCGACCACCCTGGTGAGCATCCCGCTTGCGGCGTTCTACACGTTCACGCCGCCGTATTTGCGCGAACTGGGGTTTAATCATCCATCCGCCTGGATGTCGCTTGGGCAAACGACGGAACTGATCGTAATGTTCACGCTCGGCGCGCTGGTGGCTCGATGGCGATTGAAATGGATCGTGGCGGCCGGCCTCGCCTTCGCCGTGTTGCGTTTCATATTCTGCGCGTTCAACGCGAAAGCGTGGCTCCTGGCCGGAGTGGCATTGCATGGGTGCAGCTACGCGTTGATTTTCGCCACGGCGCAAATCTACGTAAACGACCGCGTGGAGCCGGCATGGCGCGTGCGCGCGCAGGCTTTGCTCTCGTTGCTGAACAGCGGCGTGGGCAACCTCTTGGGATACTTGGGCGTCGGCTGGTGGTTTGCCGCCTGCACGCACAACCATATTACGCGCTGGCCGGTATTCTGGGGCTGGGTGGCCGCAGCGGCGGCCACGGTGCTGGTATATTTTCTAACCGCGTATCACGGAAAGGGCACGCGCCCGGACCGCCGCAATGATTCGCAAAACCGATAGGGCCACACTAATGCCAATTGCTCATTAGCGGCTGCGAAATTCATCCATCAGCTTCAGATGCCTTCCGCAAGTCTCCGCATGAACTCCTCCATGCCTGTGGCCGCCTGCTTCGCGCGTTCCGCGTCTTCTTCCGGCGTCATTCGCCATTCCGGCGCGGATATGCTGAGTTCGTAGCCCGCGCTTTCGATGACCACGCGTCCGTTGGCCTCGCTGAACCATTCGAGGTAGAGGCAATTGGACAGGTGCTCCGGCGGTTTCTGTTTGCGATCCAGCATGTCGAGAGCCTGCTCCAGCGGCACATCGAACACACGAACTTTGCGCGACGCGGTCAGGTCGCCAATCATTCCGGTTTGCACCGGATGGAGCGAATCCAGATCCTTGTCCGGCACGCGCTTCTGCGGATTGGCAAACGTGAGCCGGCAACCGGCGAGGTCGGGCCAGGCGTTGCCTTTCAGTTCGAGTACCATCGGTTCGGCGCGGCCCTCCAGCCAGATTTTGCCGCGAACGATTCCCTTGGTGCGATTGTCAATCTCACCGCGAATCACGCTATCGTGGAGGCGAAAGGCCATATTCGGAGCTACAATCCCAACCTTTTGAACCGGCTGTTCACTTCCTTAAAGTGGAAATCCAGCGAACAAAGCTTTTCGAGTTCGCCGGGCCGGAAATGTTTCGCCACCGCTGGGTCGGCTTTGAGTTGCTCCACAAAATCCGCGTTGTCGCGCCCGGCATGTTTGACTTCCCACGTTTTCATTGCGGCCTCCTGAACCAGGTGGTAGGCGGCTTCCCGCGTCAGGCCCTTCCGGATGAGCGCCAACAACACGGTCTGGGAATTCCACATGCCCAGCGAGAGCCCGAGGTTTTTCTTCATGTTCTCCGGGTAAACCGCCAGGCCATCCATCAGCCGCGTGAGCAGGCCAAACATGTAATCCAGCAACGTGCACGAGTCGGGAAAAATGATCCGCTCGACGCTGCTGTGGCTGATATCACGCTCGTGCCAGAGCGCCACGTCTTCCAGCGCCGCGAGGGCGTTGCCGCGCAGCACGCGGGCCAGCCCGGTCAGACGCTCCCAGGTGATGGGGTTGCGTTTGTGCGGCATGGCGCTGCTGCCCTTCTGCCCCTTGGTGAACGGCTCTTCGGCCTCGAGCACTTCCGTGCGCTGAAGATGACGGAACTCGACCGCCCACCGTTCGATGCTCGCGCCCACCAGCGCCAGCGCGGTCATGAACTCGGCGTGAATGTCCCGTTGCACCACCTGCGTGGCGATGGGCGCCGGGCGCAGGCCGAGCTTTTTGCAAACGATTGCTTCCACCTTCGGCGGCAAATGGGCGCTGGTGCCAACCGCGCCACTCAGTTTCCCTACCGCCACCACCTCCCGGACGCGTTCCAGGCGTTCGAGCGCCCGGCCAAATTCGTCGTACATCAAGGCTAGCTTCAGGCCAAACGTCGTCGGTTCGGCATGGATGCCGTGACTGCGTCCGATACACGGCGTGAATTTATATTCGCGCGCTTGCGCCGCGATGGACTTTCGCAGCTTGATTACGCCGGCAATAAGAAGGTCGGCGCTTTGGGTCAATTGCACCGCCAGGGCGGTGTCGCCCACGTCGCTGCTGGTCAAGCCGAAGTGGAACCAGCGGCTGGCATCATCGTTGATCTTCTCGGCGACCGCCGTTGTGAAAGCGATTACGTCATGATTCAGCGTTTTTTCCAGCTCCTTCTGCCGCATGACCATGCCGGGGAGATTATCGGCCCACTGGCTTGCGCCGGCTTTGATTTTTGCCAGGTCTTTAACCGGTACCACGCCTTCCTTGGCCAGGGCTTCACTGGCCAGCAATTCGATTTGGAGCCACCAGCGGAGTTTGTTTTCGTCAGTCCAAATGGCCCGCATCTCAGGCCGGGAATAACGTGTAATCATGCCGCGAGGTTAACAATGGAGCAGAGCGGAAGAAAGAAGGAAGAACGTGGAAGAACATGGTCGTTTCAATTTATCCTGTCCATCCTGTTAATGATGGTCTGAAAACCCGCCATTCGTCATTCGTCATTCGTCATTCCCTAGTCACCTCTTCCCCATTTTGGACCGGGCTCGCTCGAGCACTTCCCGTTCGCGCGCAGTCAGGCTATGGATGCCGTGGGCGGAAATCTTTTCGAGGATGGGGTCCACTTCGGTCTTGAAGAATTCATCGGTGGACACTTCTTCATCGGCCTTGGTGGTCGCGGCCGAACGCCAAAAGGCCTTCCGGTGCGGCGCCGTGACCAGTGTATTGCCCGGCCGGCGTCCCAAAGCGGATCGTCGCTGCCGCCAGCCCTCCAGCCAGCCTTCCCAGGGAAGTTGTACGTGACTCTGGTGCCACCCGAGTTTCACCCAAAAAATTCCAGCCAGTATGCCCCCCAAGTGGGCCGCATTGGCGATGCCCATTTGGCCACCCGTCGGAACCAGGGTAAAGAAGAGTGAGACAATGCCAAATATCCATAACAACGTGATGGCTCGCACTGGAAAGATGAAGTAGAGCAGCACCTCCGAATCCTGGGCCAGCAAAGCAAAGATGGCGAACAACCCGGCCACCCCGGCCGAGGCGCCCACTACCGCCCCGCCATAGCGCCCCGGGAAAGCGACCATGAGCAGCACCTGCAGCAATCCGCCCACCGCACCGCACCCCAGCAGCGCGATCAGAAATCGCTTCGCTCCCAACACCCTCTCCACAAAATGCCCGACCCACCAGAAGACAATCAAATTGCAGGCGATATGCCATAAATTGGCGTGCAGAAACTGAAACGTGATCAACTCCCATACCCAACCCCGTTGCAGGCAGTCGGGCGTCAACGCCAGCCAAGATTCCAGCGGCGTGTGCAGGTAAACGCGATTGATGCATTGCAACGCGAAAACCAGCACCAACACCACTGACACCACCGCGGTGACCGACCAGCCACCGCGCCGCGGCTTTTCGCGCATGTAATCTCGATCATCCAACATGACCCGGCGGAACCTACCTGCCCAAAACATCGTTTTCAATGGACTTTTTGCAAGGAATTTTTGAACGCAAAATTCCCCACCCGGCTGTCATGCCCCGATCCACAGATCGGACGGGAAGGCGACGGCTAAACTTGCAACCTTCAACCTGCAACTTGCAACCCTCTTTGCAACCCTCTTTGCCTCCTTTGCCACCAAAACATGCGCTCGCGCCCGACACGATTGGGATATGACCGCGGAACCCACTCCGCGACCATTTCGAAATGAGGCGTAAACCGCTGGCACAACTCCTCCCGTGTGGTGGGGAACGGGGGGCCCTGGTCTTTTTCAATGATCAGGTAGTTCACCGCCAGGTACTGTCCACCCGGTTTCAACCACCGCAACACCGCCTGCACATACGCGTCGCGCTCATCCGGTTGGATGGCGCAAAACAGTGTGTGCTCGAAGACCCAGTCAAACTGTTGCGCGGGCTCCGAGTGGAGGAAATCGGCAACCTGAAATTGTGCTTTCAGGCCGGCGGCCTTGGTTTTTTCCACGGACAGCCGGATGGCACTCGGCGCAATGTCGAACCCAAACGCCGTGAATCCTGCTTTTGCGAATTCACGGACATCATGCCCTGTCCCGCATCCGGGCACACACACCGTGCCGTGGGGCAGTTCACGATGTGCCGCCAGAAAATCCACCAGCCCCGGCGAAGCTGCGCCCTTTTCCCACGGCATTTCGCGAGATTGGTACCGCTGTTCCCAGGAGGCTTGGCTCATAAAAGGACTGGGCTTGATGGAGTAATGGAGTGTTGGAGCGATGGGAAACAAACGCTCGGTGGCCTGTTCAATACCCCAATACTCCAGTACTCCAATACTCCGTTCATCATGCCTTGATCCGCCCATCCACCAACTCCACCACGCGTTCGGCGTGCGCCGCCACCGCGGCGTCGTGCGTGGCGATAACCAGCGTCGTCTGTCTTCGGGCGCGCAGGCCTTTGAGCAAATCCAGAATCTCGCCGCCGGTGCGGGAATCCAGATTGCCGGTGGGTTCATCGGCCAGCACCAACTCCGGCTGGTTGATCAGC
Source organism: Verrucomicrobiota bacterium (assembly GCA_049523455.1). Classification (GTDB taxonomy): domain Bacteria; phylum Verrucomicrobiota; class Verrucomicrobiia; order Limisphaerales; family UBA11358; genus UBA11358. Next base: position 8,920 of record JBEKMW010000053.1, read on the forward strand.
GCGCGCGCGATGGCCACCCGCTGCTGCTCGCCGCCGGAGAGTTCGAACGGCTTGTGGTCCGTGCGTTCCGCTAAGCCGACTTGGGCGAGTAGCTCGCGTCCGCGCGCCGCGGTTGGCGCGGCCGGCGCACGGGCCATGCGCGCCGGCAGGCAGACATTTTCCAGCGCGGTCAATTCGGGCAACAAATGATAGGCTTGGAAAACGAAGCCGACCCGCCGATTGCGGAAGTGCGTCAAGTCGCTCTCCGAAAACGCGGACAGGTCCTGGCCGGCAAACTTGATTTCGCCGGCGTTCGGCGTGTCCAAGCCGCCGAACAGATGGAGCAAGGTGCTTTTGCCGGTGCCGGACGCGCCGCGCAAAGCGAGGAATTCGCCACGCCCGACCTCCAAGTCCACCCCCCGCAGCACCTCCAGGGTGCGTTTGCCGATGGCGTAACTTTTCGTCAGGCCACGGGTGGCCAGCAGCGGCTCGCTCATGGATGACCTCCAAATACTTTACTCATATCGCAGCGCCTCCACGGGCTTCAAGATCCCGGCCAAAATCGCGGGCAACAGCCCTCCGATGATACAAATCAGGAGAAAGGAAATGCCGCAGATCATCGTCACGTCATGGGGCGAAATAATCGCCGGCAACTCGCCGAAGCCATAAATGGATTCAGGAAACAACTGCCAGCCAGTGGTCCGCCGCATGAATTCCAGGAATTCGTTGCGATAGGTTACCGCCAGGATTCCCAGTCCCAAACCGGAAATCACCCCGAACGCTCCAACGATGGCGCCTTGGATCAGAAATACGCAGGAAACCTGGAGATTGGTCGAACCCAGCGCCTTTAACATGCCGATTTCGCGCGTTTTTCGGAACACGAACGTGATTTGCGCGCTTAAAATACACAGCGCGGCCACCGCTACAATGCAAAGCAGCAGAGTAAACATGACATTTTTCTCCACTTGTACGGCACCGAGGAGCACCCGATTTTCTTGCATCCAGGTGCTGACGTTGTAGTTCATGCCCAGCGCGGCTTGAAGCTGGCTTTGCACCTCGGGCGCCTGATCCGGATCACGCAATACAACCAACAGCCCGTGAACGCTGTCTCCAAGGGCGTAAAGATCCTGGGCATTCTCGAGCGACGCCACCACCACCGTGGAATCAAAATCATAATAGCCCACGTCAAAAATTCCTGTCACGGTGTATTCGTCCGGCAGGATGGCCTCTTCGTTCGCCTTGCCATGCTGGTCTTTCAGTTTCTTCAGCTCGACCGGCGAATAAATCGAGACACGGTCGCCCACGAAAAGGTTGTTATTTTGGGCAAAATCAACACCGACAACGAGGCTGCGTCCGCTCAAATCGAATTTGCCCGCGATGATGCTTTGCGGCAGCACGCTCACGTCCGCTTCGTGAGCCGGGTCAACGCCGCGCAAATACGGGGCGGCAAAGGCCGCCTGGTTCCCGTTCGTCGGTTCGGTCTCCAACAGCACCGGCCCCAACACGAACGGCGACACCCCTCGTACATTCTGATTGGATGCGATGGCCTTCATCACCGCCGGATAGTTCTCCATCGTCTGGCCGTCGGCGACCACCGTCAAATCGGCCTTAAAACCGAGGATTTTCTCCCGCAAGTCGTGATGGAAGCCGCTCATCACACTAATGACAATGATCAACACCGCCACGCCGACCGCGACTCCGATGATGGAGATGAGGGTGATGACCGAGACGAACGTCCGTTTGGGCCGCAAATAGCGGAGGGCCAGCATTAATTCAAACGGCAGTTGCAACATGATTTCGGCAGGCTAAAGGCCGCTGGCCCGCGTGTCAACGAAGAGGCCACCCTCAAATTTGCCCGCTTGACGTCACGGTGGTTTTGTTGTGAACTCGCACCAGCCTTTTTTCCATGTTCATCATTCTGCCAGTCGGAATGGATTATCGGACCGAACGGCTGCCGATTGTCACGTTCACGCTCATTGGCATCAATATGCTGGTCTATCTCGTCTCGCTTGGGTTTTTCTTCGGTACGCAAGGAGAATCGGACCAGTGGATACTACAGCATTTGTGGCTGATTCCCGCCGACTCATATTCCTGGGCCTATCTCACCTCCATGTTCGTCCATGGCGGGATTCTGCACCTGGCGGGCAACATGATCTTCCTGTTCCTCTTCGGCGCCTGCGTGGAGGACATCATCGGCCGCTGGCGGTTTCTGGCCTTTTACCTGATCGGTGGATTGGTCGCGGAATTCGTGTATATCGCTACCTCGCCCGCGCACTTTGCATCCGAGATTCCGATGGGTGGTGCGTCAGGAGCCATCAGCGCTTGCATGGGGATGTACTTGCTGCTCAGGACCAGCTCGAAGATCGAATTCAAATACTTCTACTGGCTGTTTCTGTTTGCCGCGGGCAGCGGCGAATTTGATTTGGCGGCGTGGGTGGCAATCACCTTTTGGTTCTTGAATGACCTGCTTTGGACCGTGGTGGGCATGTTTAACCATCAGATGGCCGGCGGCGTGGCCTTTGGCGCCCACGTAGGCGGCTTGCTGGCCGGACTGGCATTGGTCGGCGTTACCAAAATAGTGCCCCGCAAGCGCCCCCGCATACCGGCCGATTTTGGCATCCGGGTGGTTCAGCGTCCGGCGCCTGTGTCGGTTTCCGTCAGCGAAACGCCGACCATCTATCTGTTGGACCGCGGTGAACAATCCGGGCCCTTCACCCTGGCACAAATCCAGGCGATGCTTGCGTCCGGTTCAATCAACCAGGACGCCTGGTATTGGAGCGAAGGGCTGGACGAGTGGCAGAAGGTTACGGACTTATCCGGGCAGCCGACCGTATGACGGACGGCTGGGAAGGGCGCATCCTGCCCCCGCCTGGTAGGGCAAACCTGCGGGTTTGCCGCCATCGCCCTGTCAAACTGACCGCGGGCGTCTCGGCGGCGCAGCAGCGCCGCCCTACCCGGGGGCAATGTCACGATGCAGGTGCCTGGAAACGCGGCCCCCGTACAACATTGACAATGTCCGCGCCGGTCACCCACAATCTTCCGCAGCTATTGAAACCAATGCGTTCCAAAAAATCAAAACCGGTGGTGGGCATCTTGATGGGCAGCGATTCGGACTGGCCCACCATGAAGGCGGCGGCGGATTTGCTCGCCGAATTTGGAATCGCTTCCGAAGCCAAAGTCATCTCCGCCCATCGCGACCCGCATGGTCTGGAAGCATACGCCGGCAGCGCGTCCCAGCGCGGCTTGCGCATCATTATTGCAGGTGCGGGCGGCGCGGCCCATCTGCCCGGGGTCACGGCAGCGTTCACCACCCTGCCTGTGATCGGCGTGCCGATTGAAAGCAAATCGTTGAAGGGCCTCGACTCCTTGCTGTCCATCGTGCAAATGCCACCGGGAGTGCCGGTGGCTACGGTCGGGATCGGTGCCGCGAAAAATGCCGGCATTCTGGCCGTCCAGATGCTTGCGCTTGCAGACGCCAGGCTTCAGGCGTCTTTGAAGAGCTTCAAGCAGAATCTTGCCGAGGAATCCCGCGCCAAGAGCAAGAACCTGCCCGGCTGACCTGTGGTCGGGCACACTACCGCAGCCAGTAGCGATTAGACAATTGCCCGTCGCTTTGCTAGCTTGGCCGGCGACTTATGAGCATTGGCAGCAACGCACCGCTAACCACGCCGCCCACGCCGTCCGACTTCATTCGCGACATCGTTGCCCAGCACGCCGCGGAGAATAAATATCCGCGCATCCACACCCGTTTTCCGCCGGAGCCCAATGGCTACCTGCACATCGGCCACGCCAAGAGCATCTGCCTGAACTTTGGCATCGCCCGCGAGTTTGGCGGCATCTGCAATCTCCGCATGGACGACACCAATCCAACCAAGGAAGACGTGGAATACGTGGATTCCATCACCGAGGACGTCAATTGGCTCATCGGCGGCTGGGCGGAAGACCGATTGGGCTTGAAACCCCGCGGCAAGACGCCCGAAACCAAATCCGTGGAAGGCAAGCCTGATTTCCAGCTCGACGCCGTTTTTGGGACGTCTGAAGCGGAACGCAAGCACGCCGCCACCCCGCTGGAACCGTTTTACGCCAGCGATTATTTCGAGCAAATTTACGAATACGCGGTCGCGCTCGTCAAAAAAGGCAAGGCCTATGTTTGCGATTTGACGCCGGACGAAACGGACGAGTACCGGCGCACGGCCAAGGAAAGCCCCTACCGCAATCGCAGCGTGGAGGAGAACCTCGATTGGTTCACGCGCATGAAGAACGGCGAGTTTCCCGACGGCAAGCGTTCGCTGCGCGCGAAAATTGACGTGGCCTCGCCCAACGTCTGGATGCGCGACCCCCTGCTCTACCGCATTCGCCACGCCGAGCACCATCATACCGGCCCCCGCTGGTGCATCTATCCGATGTACGATTTCGCCCATTGCCTGAGCGATTACATCGAAGGCATCACTCATTCCATCTGCACGCTCGAATTTGAAGTGCACCGGCCGCTTTACGATTGGATTCTGGAGAACCTCGATCTGCCGCGTCCCCTGCCCCATCAATACGAATTCGCCCGGCTCTCCCTCGGCTACACCGTCATGAGCAAACGCAAACTCATGCAGCTCGTGAATGAAAAGCTGGTCTCCGGCTGGGACGATCCGCGCATGCCCACCATTTCCGGCATCCGCCGCCGCGGGGTCACGCCCGAAGCCCTCCGGGCCTTCGCCTACAACATCGGCATTACCAAATACAATGGCATCACCGACGTGGCCGTGCTCGAATACGCCATCCGCCAGGATTTGAACCACCGCGCCCTGCGCCGGCTGGCCGTGTTGCGCCCGCTCAAGGTCGTCCTCACCAATTATCCCGAAGGCCGGAACGAGGAACTGGAGGCCGTCAACAATCCGGAAGACTCCGAGGCGGGTATCCGCAAAGTCCCCTTCAGCCGCGAACTGTACATTGAGACCGACGATTTCAAGGAAACCCCGCCGCCGAAATTCTTCCGCTTGAAACCCGGCGGCGAAGTCCGCTTGAAATACGCTTACATCATCAAGTGCAACGAAGTCGTGAAGGACACCGCCGGCAAAATTGTTGAACTCCGCTGCACCGCCGACCTCGACAGCAAGAGCGGCGGCGCCACCGCGAACCGGAAGGTCAAAGGAACGATCCATTGGGTGAGCGCCGCGCACGCCATTGACGCCGAGGTGCGCCTGTACGACCGCCTGTTCACCGAAGCCGAGCCGGAAAAGGATGGACGCGATTTCAAGTCCGTGCTCAATCCCCATAGCCTCGAAGTGGTCACCGCCAAATGCGAACCCAGCTTGAGAGACGCGAAACCGGAGTTGCGCTATCAATTCGAGCGCCTCGCCTATTTTGCCCTCGACCCGGACGCCAGCCTCCAAGGCCCGCACGCCAAATTGGTCTTCAATCGGACCATCACCTTGAAAGACCCCTGGGCCAAGGAAGCGCAGAAGGGGTGAACCGCCGATCTCGCGGATGACTCGAATAATTTCAAGGGGGCGCATCCGCGCACTGCCCCCGGCGCGCGGCCTTCAGGCCGCTTCAGTGTCCGAGCGGGAATCAACACACAATTGGCCTATGGGCTCTCGGACGATGAAGCGGCGTAAACGCCGCGCTCCGGCGTTGTTGTAATCGGCGGCCATGTCAAGCTGTGTCCATCTCCGGCAGGAAAGCAGGCTTTCGAAATGGATAAAGGTGGGCCGACCCCGCTGGCGCTGCCGGCCCGCGTCAACCGCGAATCATGCAAAAAGTGAAATGTTATGGTTTGAACTCTGCGTGTGCCTTCCACTTTTTGAGATTCTGGTCACACCCGTTTCTGGACCTTTGCAATCAACGAATGGGCGATGGTGGCAAGATCACACCTGCACTCTTCGTAACGAGTTTGGGGTGGCGATGATGCGAAAACGGTTCTAAGGAAACCCGCCGGTGTCTTCTTCTCGCGGGGGAGTAGGTTGGCGCCCGCAATTACATGCTTTTGAAATCTATTATCGGCAGTGCGGCTCTTGTGCGCGATTACATTGCGAATTGTGGAAATCTTCATCACCTTTTCGGTTTTCTTGCTGCTCAAGGATGTGAATGGGAGACCTCGAGTGACCAATCTGCCAATCGCGGCCGTCGCAGCGGTTGGTGTAAAAAGCCATCCCGGTTTGCGCGGGGGCGGGTTGTTTTTGCACAGCGGTCATTGTCCTCAATAAGTCACACGCTTGTTCGGTGCGGAGTTTCTCCCCGATTTACCGCCCTTTCTTCCAATAGCTTTCTCAAACAAGACAAGTTCGGTGGCGACTTCCGGGGATTTCAAGCCAATCTCTTCCAACACCGACGCGGGAATTTCCAGATTGTCCAGTTGGCGCGGCTCCACTTTCAATGCGCCGCCGCCGTAGGATTTTCCGGTGAAGGCTAGGTTTTGAAGGGTATCGGGATGGTTCAATGCGCGCCAGAGCCGGCGGATTGCGTCACGGTTTGTGTCCCACGGATAAACGCAAAGGAAACCGGTCAAGGGCACAACGCCTGCCTCGTTAAGAATAAAGCGGCAATCCCGGCGTCCGAGGTAAGCAAACAAAATGGGAGGGGGGATGCGCCGCTCCATTTTATACCATGGCCGGCGACTTTGGATCAAGGGACGCTGGTGGAATTGCTGCTGCTCGCCGGATTCGAGATGCGACCGCAGGCTGGCCGGCAGCCGTTCCTTGGGCGTGTTATCCAGATTGAGCAGCCAGGTCGGGCGGCCTGCGAGATCGAGCTGTTCCAATGTGGCGGGGCGCAGAATATCCTCACGACAATCCCGCGTGCGCCCGATGGCGCGAATGAAAAAACGCGGGGCCAAGCCCAACGACTTCACTTGTTCGCGAGTGAAAAAAAAGAATTCGTTGGCCCCGGTGGCAATGCCTCTGACCACGCGGGCGAAGTGAGAAAGCGGAATGCCGTGCGATGCAGCCGGTCTGGAGGGGCGTGAAAGTCCAGTGGTCAGCGCTTCCGAAAGTTCCCGCTCCTGGCAAACCACCGCTTTATCCGTGTCCTGCCCATTTTTCAAACTTTGAATCGAATGCAAAACCGAGTCCGCATCCCGCTCCTTTACCCGCAGCCACTTGAAATGACGATCAGGCGCGGAATGGGACATCAGGAACACCATTGCATTAGTGTCCACCTGGGGAAATGGCACGGCAGATTCATCAAAGGTAAGGATGGCTTCCAAGCGGTACCGTTCGCACAGCCGGCTCCAAAGTGCGCGGGATGAAATGCCTTCACACACATCCGCCGGAAGCAAAAAGGCGAGGCGTCCCGACGGTGACAGATGTTCCAAGCATTTGAGCAGGAAATAAACATGCAGACCGACCCGGCCATCCAGTGCGAAGCCCAGAACCCGTACGGCGATTGCACGCAATTCAGTCTTGCGCTGTTCACCCAAACGGTGATGCCGGATGTAAGGCGGGTTGGAAATGATGGCGGGAAAAGTCCGGGTTAAGCGACTCGAAATAAAATCAGCAACCTCGATCCGGCTAAAATCGTTTCGCGTCAGGCCAATTTTTTCGCCGTCGGCAAAGGCAGTTTCATGAAGTTCAAAGCCGTCAAAATGGCCGGTGTAGCCAACGGCGCGGGCTGCGGAAAAGAATGTTCCCGGCCCGACTGCGGGGTCGAACAGCGTGCCTGGGTGCTTTTCAGTTACCCACGAGGCCATGATTTTTGCGAGCCACGGAGGGGTCCAAAACTGGCCTTTCTCCCGCAAATCCTCGCGCTCCGTCCAGGCATTTGGGAGCGACTGAAAACTGGTTTCAATAATGTGCGGCGTTTCCATTTATCGTTTTTTGATGGCGATGGCCTGCAAGATATGCAGCGCTGGCTCGGACAACTGGATCTGGCCGCCGTCAAAGGTAACATAAGGCAGAATGTGTCCATTCTTGTCTTCGACACAGGCTGGCAGCAAACGCGGTTCCTCAACACTCGTTCCCAATGGATAACCGTAATGGTAATAGTGCTTGAAGATTATTTTCCTCGTGGTCGCGCCGCCGGGAGCTTGAAACGTTTGAACGGTTGGCTCGGTCAGATTTTGCGCCACGAGTTCCTCCGCGCGGTCAAAAGGCAGCCCATACGCCAGATCAAAGAAAACATGCCAGACATGAATCGGCACCCCGCGCTTTTTCTGCCACTGCCGGAGCGGTTCGCGGTCTTCTTCTTTGATGATTATGTTTGGCAGGACAGCGCCTTTTTTCAGCCCCGGTTTTCCACCGAGCCGTTTTTGCGGACGCAGCGGCGTTTCGAAATCCGGCATCTTCCGGCCGCGCCACAAACTATTCTCACATTCAACCGCAATGAGCGCGCGTTTCAGAATGGCCGCCATTCGTTTGTCGTCTTCCGCAATAAACGGCAATTCAGAAAGACCGCCAGCGGCCGCAATGTCTCTTTCCAACGCGGTCTTGTCAGAACCACGGAAGATCAATAAGTCCGGGCGTTTGATTTGGCCGAGGCCGGCGGCTTCAAGACGCTCAAAATACAACTCAAAATCCCGAACGCTGCCGGTTGGTGCGGTTCCACTCGGCCCGTAGGGAATGGCGACAAATTTTTTGTCGTGTTGACCGCCTCGATGAGACGTTTTTCACTCCAGACGCCTTGGGACCATCGCATTAAGAAATCGCTTCCACGAAGCCGCCGTGGATTCAACCAAAATTCCAGCCAGGGCAAGGCTGGCGGATTCTCCAAGACGCCGTCGAGATGTTCAACACTGACTGACAGCCAAGATTCGAATGGGTGTTTATGGTTTACCATTACGTGTTCTGAATAATCAATTTCCCGGTTGCGCTCAAATCAAATTAAAGTTTTCGCATTCATGCCATTGTCAGCGGTCGAATCAAAACTAGCCACGAAAGTTCGAGTTGATCCATCCACTGATTTTGCGTAAACGAAATGCGACCTTACTTTTCTGTGCCACTCCAAGAGTTTGTCCTCGGACTTGGTTGAGTTTTTGGGTTCTTCGACGTTCGTAATGGGTGAATGGAGATTGAGGATACGCCGCAACCGTATTGCAGTTGGAATGGTTGGTGGGACGATAACCCAAGGTAGCCCCGAAAACGTTCGGGGCAACCTTGGGCTGTGGGGCGGAATCCTGTTGGGATTCTCAAGCCGCGCGCAGACGCCTAAAACAATCCCAACGAATGGCTTGGGGTTGGCGCCCCGGTGGACTTGGTTCCGCCTTCAGACGGTGCGGGAGTTGTGTGCGGCGCGTCTGGGACGGGTCGGTACGGCCCTGGGACGGCTTTGGTACGGCTCGAAAATGAGAAAAGGCCCGTCTTTATTGGCTTGGCCTGGAAGCGGAAGAAGACGTCGAGCGAGCGTCCCAAACCCGACGCCCATTTTTCGAATCGTCCGTGTGGACTGCCTGCCGACTGTATTGCAGCGCGGAACGTGTGAACAATTCGTTCTTCATCCGAACGGTCGCTTGGGGTAACCAATTACCAAATAACGCTTTAACCCCATTTCTGCTTTCTGCTTTCCCAATTTCTGCTTTTAATTTGGCCGACCCCTGACACCGAAACACCGAAACACCGAAACACCGATTTCCGACCTCAGGGTTTCAGCGTTTCCGAACGTCCCGCAGTCCCGTAGCCCGTGGTTCCGTGGTCTGCAGTGCCCATTTCTGCATTCTTCCTTCTTCCTTCTGCCTTGGCGGGAATCCGCCCGAATGCGCGACCGTCGCCTATTCCTAAACCCCAATCTGTGTTTCAATCGGCTCCATGACTGGCAGCGGAAAAATCGCCCGCCTCCCTCGCGCCATCCGCGACGAACTCAACCGCCGCATGGACGACGGCCAAACTGGCAATGAACTGCTCCACTGGCTCAACGGATTGCCTAAAGTCAAAAAGGTGCTCGCCAAACACTTCGCGGGACGGCCCATCGCCAAGCAAAACCTCTATGAATGGCGGATCGGCGGCCACCTCGCCTGGCTGCACCGGCAGGAAGCCTTCGACACGGCCCGCGATCTCGCCACTGACGGCAAAAAGTTGGACGATGCCACCGAGCGAAAACTCGCCGACCGTCTGGGCACCGTCCTGGCCGCCCGCTACACCACCGTCCTCGCCGATTGGAACGGCGGCTTGAACGACAAATTCCGCCGCCAACTCCGCCTTTTGCGCGGCCTCTGCCAGGAAATCACCTGTTTGCGCCGCGCCGACCACAGCGGCGGGCGCTTGGCCCTGCAACAGCAGCGACTCGAGAGCAAACGCGGGAAAACCGACGAAGAGATGCGCGAGCAGTTCGAGTGCTGGCTGTCCACCCCAGCCGGGCGGAAATGGAAATCCGAAAAATGGATGAGTCCCAAAGAAGCGCAACGCCGCATCCGCGAAATCTACCGCCGTGTGTAATGCGGGTAAAACCAGGTAAAACCACTTTTTTTCATGCATAAACACGATCAATTCCCCGTAACCCGTTGCAACTCAAGTGCATCTCGTTTGGATTTCGGCCTTCTGCCTTCGTCCCAGCGATTTGTGCATTCTACCTTCTGCCTTCTGCCTTTGTTCCAGCGATTTCTACCTTCTGCCTTCTGCCTTTGCTCCACCCGCCGTTTCAACCTTGAACTCTGCACCTCGAACTTTGAACATGCGGCTATGCCGACGTCGCCAGCCACCCCGAGCGCAGACCGCCTCCCGCTTTGCGTGGACCTGGATGGCACGCTGATCCAGACCGATTTGCTCTGGGAATCCCTCGCCCGGTATGTGCGGCGGAATCCGCTCCGGTTGTTCCCCGTCCTCTGGTGGTGGTGGCACGGACGCGCTTTTCTAAAAAGACAACTCGCCGCGCGTGTCACGATTGATCCCGCCGATCTGCCCTATAACGCGCCGTTCCTCGCCTTTTTGCGCGAGCAGAAACGGTCCGGCCGCAAGCTCGTGCTGGCCACCGCCTCGGACCGCGAAATGGCCCTGCCGGTAGCCAATCACGTCGGCCTCTTCGATGAGGTGCTCGGCAGCGACGGCAGGCAAAACTTGCGCGGCGCCAATAAGGTCCGGCTGCTAATTGAAAAATTTGGCGAACGGGGCTTTGATTATGCGGGCAATGCGGCTCCCGACCTGAAGGTGTGGCGCGCCGCGCGCGAGGCCATTGTTGTCAACGCCAGCCGCGCGCTCGTGAACCAGGCGGCGCAATGCACGAAGTTGGGGCCGGTTTTTATCGAAAATTATTCACCCTTCGGAACGCTGACGAGCTTTCTCCGCGAACTGTTCTGGCGCAGCGGTTATCTCGCGGCCTTCGCCGCCGGGCTTTTGTTGACGGCGGCATTTCCCAACGTCGGCATCGCCGGATTTGCCTGGGTCGCGCCCGCGCTTATGGTGGCGGCGGCATACGGCCAGCGCGGCATGGACGCCTTTCGGGTCGGCTACGTGGCCGGGCTGACACATTTTCTCACCTCACTTTACTGGCTGGTGCTGATGCCAGTGACCGGTCTGCCCATTCTTGCCTGGGCGGCCTTGTGCGCGTATCTGGCGCTCTATCCGGCGATTTGGGTTTGGTTGGTGGTGGAAGTTCAGAGTTCAGAGTTCGGAGTTCAGAGTTTGTGGTCCAGCCGCCTGCTGTGGTCGCTCGGCGGCGCAGCCGTCTGGGTGGCGTTGGAAATGGTGCGCGCTCAGCTTTTCACGGGTTTTTCGTGGAACTTTCTGGGCGTCTCGCAATATCAATTGGTTCCGCTCATCCAGCTCGCCTCGGTCACCGGCGTGTATGGCATCTCATTTCTCGTGGTGTGGGCCTCGTTGTCGCTCTATTCCGCCGCCAGCGTGGTTCTGCACCGGCCCAATGTGCGTCTCCTCTGGCAGGCCGAAATCATTCTGCCTTTCGCGGTGGTGGTGGGTTTGTTCGTTTTTGGATTCTCCCGCCTGAATGAACAAAATCAAGCCACCTCGAGCCTGGAGGTCACCACCATTCAACCGAGCTTCCAACAGACGTTGATTTGGAATCCCGGCGAAGACGAGCGGCGTTTCAGTGAATTGCTCGCTCTTTCTGAACAGGCTTTAACGCACGATTCAGGGACCCTTTCCATAAACCTAGGAAGCCAAGTCGGCCCCCTCACCCCACCCCTCTCCCCCAAGGGGGAGGGGGAGAAGACGAGCCCAAACAGCGGGAGCGATGGGGTGGCGGGTGCGTCTGGGACTGACTTGCTCATCTGGCCGGAATCGGCGGTGCCGGAGACGGATTTGGCGACCTGCCGCGCCATCAGCCAATTCGCCCAGTCCAACCGCGTCTGGATTATCCTGAACGGCGAGGATGCGGAGTATCTGAAAGACGCAACCAATTATTTCAACGCCGCGTATGCCGTCTCCCCGGACGGCCAGTGGACGCAAGTCTATCATAAACAGAGATTGGTGGTATTTGGCGAATACATCCCGCTGGTGCATTGGCTTCCGTTCATCAAATACCTGACCCCGATCGAGGATGGCTGGACGGCAGGCGACCGTGCCGTTCAATTCGAAATCACGCCATCAGGCGAGCGCCAGCCGCGCCGAAGCTTCGGAGCGAAGGCGGGTCCCCGCGAGCCGGTCATCGAATTGAACTCCGATTCGTCAGTTGCCTCGCCCCCGCGTGTGGTTAAAACGTCGCCGCTGATCTGTTTCGAGGACACATTTCCCGGCCTCGGCCGCGACGCGACGGATGAGGACACTGATTTTTTGGTGAACCTGACCAACGACGGCTGGTTCCGGCAAAGCGCCGAGCAATGGCAACACATGGCGAACGCGGTCTTCCGCGCCGTGGAGAACGGCCTGCCACTGGTGCGCTGCGCCAACAACGGCGTTACGTGCTGGATAGACGCTTATGGCCGCGTGCGGGAAACGTTCCGCGATCCGTCGGGCAGCGTTTATGGGGCGGGGGCGATGACGTTTGAGTTGCCGGTGGGCGGACAGCGCGCGGCAACGTTTTACCATCGCCACGGCGATTGGTTTGCGTGGGGATGCGTGGGAATTGGCATCCTGGCACTCACCTGGCGGATCCTCATTCGCAAAAATCCGGGTATTAAATGACGAATGTTCCTCCTCAACGTGTTGCCTTCTTGGACCATTTCCGCGGGCTGGCGATTATGGCGGTCTTTTTGCTTCATGCCCTTAATCTGTCCTTCAATGAAGACGCCCGGACTCTCCGGGAATTCACGCCCGAAGCCCTGCTCCGTTCGATTCCCGTTCTGCTGCATGGCTTCTGCGAGGCCGGCGTCCCCATTTTCTTCGTCGTCAGCGGTTTTTGCATCCACATGAGTTATGAGCAGCAGGGACGGAAATGGAGCAGTTTTTTTGTCCGCCGTTGGTTCCGCATTTACCCGCCCTATCTGTTGGCCCTGCTGTTGTTCGCCCTCATTTACCCGCTCACGCGGTTTAACCTCGTTGAGGGCTGGCGGCAACTGGTCATTCATTTATTGCTGCTTCACAACTTAAAGACCGGGGCGTCGGAAGGAATCAACCCGTCGTTTTGGACCATTGGTGTGGAAGCGCAGTTGTATTTGTTGTATCCCGCATTGCTGGCATTAGTCGCCCGGCTGGGCTGGCGGCGAACCTTGTCCGGCCTTGGCTTGCTGGAACTCGGTATGCGAACCGCTTGCATCATTCGCCCCAGTCTCTATTACGCTTGCTGGTTCGCCGGTTCGCCATTGTTTTTCTGGTTCAGTTGGTCGTTGGGAGCGGCGCTGGCGGACGCTCATTTGCGCGGCGGCGCCTTGCCGCTGATCAAATCCTCCCCTCTGTGGTGGACCGTGCTCGCGGTGGGGAGCCATTACGTGCAAGTTCTGGAACCCCTCGTCTTCCCTGCTTTTGCTGTGCTAACAACGGGTATCCTTGGCCGCATTCTGAGCGGAGCCCGCCCGCGCTTCCATGTCCCACAGTTCTGTCTTAACCACCTGCGCGTCACGGGCGTTTGCAGCTATAGCATCTACCTGCTGCACCAGCCACTGATGGCCGCGATTCCTGAGGTGGTGCATCACTGCTTCTCCGGAGCTGTCAGCCCGTTATTGATGGGTTTGGCCTGCGTCCTGTCGTGGCTGGTGATCATGCCGCTGGGCTGGCTCTGGTACCGGTTTGGTGAAGTGTCCAGCATTGCCTCCGGCAAGTACATCATCCGGCATTGGATCAATCGAAGCGGGCCCGCCGCCGACGTTGGCGCCGCGGGCAGCCTACGGCCTTGAACCTACAGAAAACGCAAACCTCATTTCCCGGTAATCTGGAGCAGGCCAGTTCGCGAAGCAAAAGACGCGCGGCGCTTTTCCTATCGAGTTAACAGCGCTTCTGCATGTTTCCTGGCCGCGTCGCTCTGCCCGCCCAGCATCCGCGCCAATTCCGTCACGCGCTCTTGCTTGCCCAGCAATTGAATTTCCGAAATGGTCCGCCCGTTTCTCACTTGCTTGGTCACCACGTAATGGGCATCCGCGGGCGCGGCCACCTGCGGCAGATGCGTGATGCACAGGACCTGTCGCTTGGCCGCAATCTGCTTCATTTTCTCCCCCACCGCATTGGCCGTTTCGCCGCCGACGTTGGCGTCCACCTCGTCGAAAATCAGCACCGGAATCTCGTCCTCGGCGGCCAGCACGGTCTTGAGCGCCAACATCACCCGCGCCATTTCACCGGACGACGCAATGGCCCGCAACGGCTTGGCTGGTTCGCCCGGATTGGGTGCAAATTGAAATTCAATTTCATCGAAGCCGGTTGTATGACAGACAAAGCCCCTCTTCTCATCCCTCTCCCCGCCAAACGGGGAGAGGGCCGGGGTGAGGGGTTTTAATGCCACATCAAACTTGCTTTGGCGAAAGCCGAGGTCGGCCAGTTGTTTGCTCACGGATTTGGCCAATTGCGGAATGATTTTCCCGCGCTTGGCCGAAAGCGACTGGCCGGCTTTTTGAATTTCCGCATCCAATTTCGCCAACTCGACGTTGAGCCGCGCCAATTCGGCATCGCGCGATTCCAGCGACTGCAATTTCTTCTTCGCCTCGTCGCCAAATGCAATGACTTCGGCGAGCGACGCGCCGTATTTGCGCTTGAGCGAGTGGATGAGATTTAGCCGTTCCTCCAGTTCCGCCAGCCGCGCCGGGTCAACATCCACCTTCTCCACGTAGCGCGACAACTCGGCTTGCAATTCGCGCCAGGAACCAGCCGCCTGGGAGTGAAGCTCCACCAGGCTGGCGGCGCCGCCATCCACGCGCTGCAACTCCTGCAGCGTCCGCCCGATCACCCCAGCCTGCGTCAGGAGCGAGTTGTCATTTTCCGCCAGTGCCTCGAGCGCAGCCTGGCTCAATTGCAGGAGCTTCGCCGCGTTGCTGGCCCGGCGGTGCGCCTGCTCCACTTCCGCCTCCTCATCCGGTTTCAATCGCGCGGCGGTGATTTCCTGCACCTGAAAGCGCAACAGATCCAGTTGCTGAATGTACGTTTTCTCATCCACGACCAGCGCGGACTTTTCGCCTTCCAGCGCGCCCCGGCGGCGGACGAGTTCGCCGAAGGCCTCGCGTTCCTTTTCCAAGCCGCCAAAAGCATCGAGAATGGCCAGTTGCCTGGCCGGATGGAGCAACGATTGATGATCGTGCGGACCATGGATGTCCACCAACCACTCGCCGATGGCCGCCAGTGTGTTCAGCGTGGTGGGCGAGCCGTTCACAAATTGCCGGTTCGTGCCGTTGGCCGTAAACGCGCGTTTGAGAACCAACTGGCTGTCCTCGCACGGTTCCAGGCCGTTTTCGTCCAGGAACTTTTTCAGCGGCGCGCGTAGTTCCTTCACATCGAACATCGCCTCCACGGAGCAGTTGTCCTCGCCGGTGCGGATGAGTTCGCGGTCGGCGCGTTCGCCGAGAACCAGATTCAGGGCGCCGATAATGATGGACTTCCCGGCGCCGGTTTCACCGGTGATAACGTTGCAACCCGGCTGGAGTTCCAGCGTAAGATCGGCGACCAGGGCGAGGTTTTTAATGCGCAACGTCGTCAACATGACGCAAAAATTTAACCACAGATGCCTGCTGATGAACACGGATTTTTAACGCACAGGCCAAAGGAAACAAAAGGCAACCAGAGGAGCGCAATGCGGGGAACAGGACCACGGACCTCTGCTTTCAACCGTCAATCAACCGTTTTAACCACGGATGGACACGGGTTAACACGGATAAAGGCAAAAGCAGAAATTTGGAAATCGGAGGCGAACCCCAAATCATTTGCCAAGAGCGGGGCCTGCGAATTCGAGGGGCAACCCGACAAAATAATACCATCCCCAACCGCCGTCGTTGCCTCCTAGCGGGAAATCGGGAGGTGGAGCGGCGCCGGTGAGCCAGCCGTTGACAAACCGCGTCGCAAGAGGTTCATGATACGCGGACGACTCTTTTTGCACGGGCGGAGCGATGGCGGTTGCGGGTTGCGCTTGCGAAGATTTTAGACTCGAGCACCCGACACATGAAGCCAAGCAAGCTCCCACCCCCAGCCAATTGACCATAAGCCGTTTCATGCGCTGACCGTTTAAACCTAGCCCGCCATGCCCGAAAATCAAGGCAACAGACCCAAAATCTCATCCAAGCTCCACACGAGGTCTAAAATGACCTTATCGTAAATGAAAACGCGACTTGAAAGTCGCGGCTGCTTTGCCTGCCGGTCAGACCCGGGTTTCGATTTTCATTCGCCGAATTTCGCGGCTTTGCTACCTTGAAGCCGCATGGCGTTTGAAATGACATTTCTGGGCACCGGGACTTCACAGGGCGTACCGGTCATCGGCAAGGAATATCCGCCCGCGTTTCTGGCGAACCCGAAAAACTGGCGCACCCGGCCCTCGGTTTACGTTGCTACTGACCAGGTAAAACTGGTGGTGGACACCACCCCGGAATTCCGCGTGCAATGTCTGCGCGAGAAGATTATGTGGCTCGACGCTGTGATTTTGACCCACGCGCATGCCGACCATATCATGGGCCTCGACGATTGCCGCCGCTTTTGCGACGTGCGCGAGGGCGCGCTGCCGGTTTATGCCAACGCCGAAACCATGGAGGCGCTCAAACGCGTGTTCATTTACGCCTTCGACGGACGCCCCATCTGGAAGGGCTATTTCCGTCCCGAACCGCACGTCGTCACCGGTCCGTTTACGCTGAGCGATCTGGCGATCACTCCCCTGCCCTTGCCGCACGGTTCGATGACCACCAACGGCTATCTCTTTGTCCAAGACGGCGCCAAGCGGCTGGCCTATTTGAGCGACTGCAAAGAGATCCCGCCCGCTGCGATGGAACAGGCCCGCGGCGCCGAAATCGTCGTGCTCGACGCGCTCCGTCCCAAACCGCATCCCACGCACATGTGCCTGGACGAGGCGCTCACCGCCGCCCGGCGCCTCGGCGCGCCGCGCACTTTCTTCACCCACCTCACACACGATTATGACCACGACGCGGCGCAAGCCGAACTGCCGGCGGGCGTGATGCTGGCGTGGGATGGATTGAAGGTAAAGAGTGAATGACTAATGACTAAGCACTAATGACGAAAGAATTCTCAAATGCTCAAATCTCGAATTCATTCATTCGGCATTTGCCATTCCTTCGTCATTCGGATTTAGGAATTCGTCATTGCCCTCATCCACCTCGTTATTCCAAACGCCGTATGAAAATCCATATCGCAATTCTTCTGGCTCTCGTTGTCCAATGTTCATGGCTCCAGGCCCAATCGGACGACGCCACTTTCAAACCGTCCAATCCACTGGCGATGAAGCCGATCGCCAGCCGCCACACGCCGGCCTATCGCGAGGCTAAACTCTTTATGCACGGCGCCAATCTCGGCAATTACCTGGAAGTGCCGCCGGGACAAAATTGGCGCGTCACCGTTGCGGCCGAGGAGTTCGCCCAGATGAAACATGAGGGGTTCGACCACGTGCGCGTGCCCATTGGCTGGCATCATTACGCGGGGCCGGCGCCGGATTTCACGCTCACGCCGGAAATCTTTTCACGTACGGATTTCGTCGTCACCAACGCGCTGAACCACAAGCTGGCGGTTTTGATCAATATCCACGGCTTCGACGCGTTGGACCAGCGGCCCGCGGACACCACCCCGGAATTTCTGGCGATCTGGCGTCAAATCGCCGCGCACTATCGAAAATATCCCGGGGCCTTGGCCTTCGAGTTGGACAACGAGCCGCACGCCCAAGCCACGACGGCAGTGATGAATTCCATTTACGCACAGGCCATCGCCGAAATCCGGCGAACGAATCCCCGCCGCGCCATTTTCGTGGAGCCGGGCAATTGGGGCGGCATCGGCGAATTGAAAAACCTCGTGCTGCCACCCGATAACAACGTGATAGTCTCGGTGCACGATTACGATCCCTTTTTCTTCACCCATCAAGGCGCGACCTGGACGGGCGGGAGCACGCCGGTCACGGGCATCATTTTTCCCGGGCCGCCCGCGCAACCGCTGGTGCCGGACCCCGCCTTGCAACTGAAGAAATACCAGCGGGATTGGATTGAACAATACAACACGCTGCCCACCGGCCGGAATCCGAGCAGCCCGCTGGCGTTCACGGCCAAATTGAAATACGTCCATGAGTGGTCGGAGGCGTACGGGCGGCCGGTGCATATCGGCGAGTTCGGCGCTTACACCAAAGCCGACGAGCAGTCGCGGGCGAATTTCTATTCCGCTTTCCGGCGCACGGCGGAGCGGGAGAAACTCGGCTGGTGTATTTGGGATTGGAGCGCGGGCTTCCGTTACTGGGACCAGGCCAACCACCGCCCCATGCCAGGCATGCACGAAGCGCTCTTTGGGGATTAAAGGCGACTGTGAAGCGTGAGGCGTAATGCCTGAAGCCGAAAATGGCGGAAATTTTTCGGAAACGTTTTGGCTCAAATGGGGTCAAATAGCCGACAGATGAAATTGCCAGCAATTCGATTGGTGGTTTTGGCTTTTGCGCTCGCTCCGTGGCTGGCCTACAGCGGCGGCGATGAGGTCGTGGTGGTCTATAACTCGCGCCTGCCGGAGTCCAAAGCCGTGGCGGACCATTACGCGCAAGCTCGGCACGTGCCCAAGAAGCAGGTCTTCGGCTTCGACTTGCCAAAGACCGAGGAGATTTCGCGGTCGGAATTTCACGACCAACTGCAGGAACCGCTCGCCGACAAACTCGAGAGGGACAACTTGTGGCATTTGACCACGGACATCGTGACGGACTCGAACGGCCTCATGCACGTACAGGCGCGGGTCGCAACGTCCCGCATCCGTTACGCGGTTTTGTGCTACGGCGTGCCGTTTAGAATCAGGGAGGACTCAGGCCTGCACGAGCCCGTTGAGAACACGATGCCTCAGGAATTTCGCCGCAACGAAGCCGCGGTGGACTCCGAACTGGCCTGGCTGCCGCGGTTCAGGATGCCGTATCATCTGGCCGGCCCCATGCAGAACTGGGTCTATGGCACCACCAATACTGCCCTGCTCAATCCCACCAACGGCATCCTCCTGGTGGCGCGACTGGACGGTCCGACCCCGGAAATCGCCAGCGGCCTGGTGGACAAGGCGCTCGCCGCCGAACGCGACGGTTGGTGGGGACGTGCCTACGTGGACACGCGCGGCCTGACCAACGGCACTTACCTGTTGGGTGACCAATGGCTCCTGGGCGCGGCGGAAATCTGCCGTCTGAGCGGCTTGGAGACCATCGTGGACAAAAATCCCAACACCTTTCCCGCCGATTTTCCCATGAGCCAGATCGCCGTTTACGCCGGCTGGTATGTCGCCAACGCCGACGGCCCCTTCGCCTTGCCCAAGGTGGAATTCATGCCGGGAGCCTTTGCCTATCACTTGCATTCCTACAGCGCGTACACTTTGCGCAGCACGAACCAATACTGGTGCGGCCCGCTGCTGGCCAAGGGCGCCACCTGCACCATGGGTTGCGTGGACGAACCGTACCTGATCTTTACGCCCAACGTCGCCGCTTTCATGGCCAGGTTCTTCGACGGCTACACTTTCGGCGAGGCCGCGTGGGCCTCGCAACCGGCGTTGTCCTGGCAGATAACCGTTATTGGCGACCCGCTTTACTGTCCCTGCGGCAGGTCGCCGGCGGAGGTGCACGCAGAACTCGCGCGCACGCACAGCCCGCTAATCGAATGGTCCTTTTTGCGATTGGTAAACCTCGACCTGGTACGCGGCGCTCCGCCGGAGCAAATGTCCGCGTACTTGGAGAATATTCCCGCCACCACCAACAGCGCGGTGCTCACCGAGAAACTTGCCGATCTTTACGAAGCACAAGGCAAGCCTTCTTCGGCCATTGACTATTACCAACTCGCCCTCACTCGCGGGCCGTCGCCTGAACAACGCATCCGACTGCGGCTCACGCTGGCCGACGAATTGTTGGCCGCCGGCCGCGACCAGGAGGCCGTGGAAGATTATCAGCATCTGCTTGATGAGTCTCCGGATTATCCCGGCCAGCCAGGCATCCAGGCGAAATTGACCGCCCTCAAACAAAAACTCGCGCTGGTTGCGGACCCAAACACAGGCGTCTCAACCAACAAATAGGAGGACGCATGGCGACGTTTTACGACACGCACGCGCACCTGGATTATCCCGACTACGAGAAAGACCTGCCGGAGGTCATCGCCCGCGCTCAAAATGCCGGCATCGCCAAAATCATTTCCATCGGCACCAGCCTGGCCAGCAGCGAACGGGCCATCCGGCTGGCTGAGAGAATTCCAAATGTCTTCGCCGCCGTCGGCTGGCATCCCTCGGAGGCGATGAAAGCGCCGGCGGATCTGCGCCCGGCGTTGCGCGAATTGGCCAAACATCCCAAGGTCGTCGCCATCGGCGAAATCGGCCTGGACTATCACCACTTGCCGAGCGCAGGCGGCGCGCACGGACCCCGACATCCGATGTCGGGGGGAGTGACGCGCCCTGCCAGTCCACCTGATACGGATGCGGACGCTCGTTACAAACAAAGACAGGCGGAGTTGTTCGCGCAACAACTCGAAGTGGCCGTCGAGGCGGGGTTGAACTGCGTCATCCACCAGCGCGACGCCTTCGACGACACGCTCGCGCAATTGAAACCGTTTGCCGGCAAAACCCGCGGC